>JBIKKW010000002.1:0-50959 GCA_044360115.1 Bacteroidia bacterium | reverse complement strand
ACTAAACTTACGGTGTACGAAGTAGTAGTTCCAACTGTTGATGTAATTGGGATCAATACACGAACTGAGTCATTAAAGAAAATAGCTGAATCAATAGTTGAGTTGGTTCCGTAGTTTTCCCATAACTTAAATGGCGTACCAACCGTTGTGAAAGTGTTGTTTGCGTAGGTCTCATCAGTTGTTGAACCGTTATTACTAATACCTCTGAAATCGATACTTGTAATACTTGGTGCACTACCGCACTGTGATCCAAGGTGACTAACCTGTAATAAAGTAGGCTCATTAGCAGTAATATCTGATGCAACATAAATATTACTATTTGCTGTTGTGAAAAATGCTGTTTTAGGAGCTAAACGTGAGAACTCCGTATTAAAGAAATCGCCACCTAAATAATTCAATTCTGATGTTACTAATGGATAATTTCCGCTGAAATAACTGATACCATTACCCGCTGTGCCGGCTAAAAATCCTGAGTAAGGCACCAATGAGTTGTTAGAATTTGTAGTTTTTGGAAAACGCGTAATAGCAATATTATTGTACTGAGCAGTTCCTAATCCGTTTGAAAACAACTGAAAGGTAGTTAATGTAGAGTTGGTAACGGTAAATAAATCCGTAGATCTATATACACCGGCATCGGTTACAAAATAGAAACCATTACTAGTGATCTTTAAATCATGAATATTTTGACGTAAATAAAATGGTGTATCAAAAGCTCCTTCATTTCCAATTTTGATCCAGTTCCCAACACCTTCCGGACCACCGGTTGTTTTTGTCCATTTATAAAACTTATAACTACCCACAAAAACTTGATCAGCATTGTTAGGATTAACAATTACACAATGTGCATAATCACCTGAGTTGGTTGTTCCACCACTTGACAAAGGATCTAACTGAGGTGAGCCTTCCAATATCAATGTCCAGCTTGCACCGGCATCCTTACTCACAAAAAAGCCATACAATGAAGCTGTAGAACCATTTGATGAAGGACTTGTTGGCTTTGCAACTGAAGCATAGATCACATTTGCGTTAGATGGTGCAATACCTAATTCAATACGACCATAATTTGAGTTCGGTAATTGTGAAGAAGTTGGTGTAATATCTGAAAATGTTACTCCGTCATCTGTTGACTTAAATACTTTAACACCACCACCTGAAGGATCGCTTGTTGCTGTAGCATAAATATGACCGTTATTGTCATAAGATACAGTTAATGCCGTTGGAGTAACTAATGTACCAAGTGTACATACATTAAAGGTAGCCCCGGCATCGTTTGTTACCAATAAACCATTTGATCCTGCAATTGCTAGTTTAGAAGCAGAAGACGGATGGCAAGCAATACGTGTGATAACGCTGCCTGTTACAGTTGCATCTTTAACCTGTACTAAATTACTACCATTTAACTTATATAAACCTGTACCTTTTAAAGAACGCGATCTTGCCGTTAATCTTAAAAAACCTTCCCCTGTAGAGGCATAAATGGTGTTATCAGCTGCCTGTGCCAAATAACTGATGTTACGAACGGTATCTTGGTCATTTAATGGCGCCCATATACCACCCGCATTAGTTGATTTAAAAATACCACTGGATACACTACCCACATACAATATGTTACTATTCAACCTGTCAACCACCATATTACGTGAACGACCCGCACTGAGCACCGGTCCTGCTGGTGACCATGAATAAGAAGTTTGGGCATTCAATTCGCTTCCTAAAACCGCAGTAATAGCCACAGCCCCTATAAATTTGTACATCTTCATCATACCTATATATTTATTCGCTATTTGATTTAAATAATTTTAACAAAAATGTTCATTTTTCTTTAAATAAAAAAATAAAGGCCCCGTTTTTTTACGTTTAGGTATACATTTTTTTATAATTGGTTCATTTTAACAGATAAGTGATTTTTTCCAGTTAATTGATTATCAAAATTTTGAGATATTAATGGTTTTTCTAAATTTGTGCTCTTATTTTTTATGAGCAATAGCAATTATTATGCGCATCCGTCTGCTATTATTGACGAAGGTTGTGAGATTGGGGAAGGAACAAAGATCTGGCATTTTTCACATATTATGCCCAACTGTAAATTGGGTAAAAATTGCAATATAGGTCAAAATGTAGTGGTATCGCCCGATGTAAGGCTTGGCAACAATGTTAAGGTACAAAATAACGTATCCATTTATACCGGTGTTACCTGCGATGATGATGTGTTTTTAGGACCAAGCATGGTTTTTACCAATGTTATTAATCCAAGAAGTGCGGTAAATCGCAAGAGCCAATATGCTAAAACCCACGTTGGCAAAGGTGCTTCCATTGGGGCAAATGCTACCATTGTTTGCGGGCATGATGTTGGCGAATTTGCCTTTATTGGTGCCGGTGCCGTGGTAACAAAAAATGTACCTGCATTTGCTTTGTTGGTTGGTAACCCGGCCCGTCAGATCGGTTGGATGAGCGAGTTTGGGCACCGCTTAGCGTTTAATGAGAGTGGTATAGCCACCTGCCCTGAAAGCGGACAAACATACCAATTAGAAAATAACCTTGTAAAACGAATTAAATAATGAGTAAGATCAAATTTGCCGTAGTTGGTCAGGGTCATATTGGAAAACGCCACGCCGAAATGGTGCGACGTAATGAAAACTGCGAATTAATTGCCGTTTGCGACGTTTTACCAAAAGAAAAATTAGGACTAGATGGTTTGCAAGAAAAATTCTACCAATCCATTGAAGACCTTTTAACAGCTCATCCAGAAGTTGAAGTTGTTAACGTATGTACACCAAATGGTTTGCATGCAACTCACGCTTTAAAGGCCCTGGATGCAAACAAGCATGTGGTGGTTGAAAAGCCGATGGCACTTTCTAAATCCGATTGCGAAAAAGTTATTTATAATGCTTTACATCACCACAAAACAGTTTTTTGCGTGATGCAAAACCGATATTCTCCACCAAGTGTGTGGTTGAAAGATATCGTAGAGAATAAAATAATTGGTGATATATACATGGTTCAATTGAACTGCTATTGGAACCGTGACGATCGCTATTATAAACCAGGAAATTGGAAAGGAACTCAAGATCTGGATGGTGGTACATTGTTCACACAGTTCAGTCACTGGATCGATATTATGTATTGGTTGTTTGGCGATATTAAAAACATCCAAGCGAAATTTGCCGACTTTAACCATCAACAATCTACCGCTTTTGAAGATAGCGGTTTTGTAAGTTTTGATTTTGTGAATGGTGGTATGGGTTGCATCAACTATTCTACTGCAGTTTGGGAAAAAAATTTAGAATCATCGCTAACGATTGTTGGAAGCAAAGGAAGTGTAAAAGTTGGTGGACAATACATGGATCAAATTGAGGTTTGTAATATTAAAGATTACACCATGCCTCAATTAAAAGAAACTAACCCGGCTAACGATTACGGTGCTTATAAAGGCTCGGCCAATAACCATCACAACGTAATTGAAAATGTAATTGAAACACTTCAAGGAAAAAATAAGATCTCAACCAATGCCTTAGAAGGTTTAAAAGTGGTAGATATCATTGAGCGTATTTACGCGCTTAGACCAAAAAATGTTATAAAAAATAAATAATGAAAAAATCATCGGTATACTCGCTGCCATCATTGTATTTGCAGGATGCAGCAGAAAGGAAGATATTCCTTCTATCAACCAAAAATACATTGGGCTTTGGACATACGAAGATGCCGAAAGTGAATACACGCTTAATATTAAGGAAGATGCAACTGCCGAGTATAAAGAAGTATTTATTGGCGGATATAAAACAGTAACCGGTTACATTTATTTTGATGGAAACGATTTTAAAATTGGAACCAAGCGCATTAATAAAAAATTTAAAACGCAACAAACACCAAAAAAAATAATTACTTCAACATCACCTTATAAATATTATTACACAGGAACTTTTAACGGAATTGTTTACATAAAAAATTAATTTGATATGAACTTATACGAACGAATAATTAAAAAAGATGCCTCTGTCGCCTTAATAGGACTAGGATACGTAGGATTACCTATTGCGCTTGCATTTGCTAAAAAAGTAAAAGTAATTGGTTTCGACATCAATGAAAAGCGTGTGAATTTAATGAAGAAAGGTATAGATCCAAGTAATGAATTACCGAAGAGCGAATTCAAAAACTCGGATATCACTTTCACGCATAAATTGGAGGATCTTAAAAAAGCTAATTTTTACATTGTAGCGGTTCCTACGCCAATTGATGAACACAATTTACCTGATCTAAAACCATTGATCGCTGCATCAACTACTGTTGGTAAAGTTTTAAAGAAAGGTGATTATGTTGCATTTGAATCAACTGTTTACCCGGGATGTACCGAAGAAGATTGTATACCGGTTCTTGAAAAAGTAAGTGGTTTAAAATTCATGAAAGATTTTAAAGTGGGTTATTCTCCTGAGCGCATCAATCCTGGAGATAAAGAACATACTATCACTAAGATCTTAAAAGTGGTTAGTGGATGTGATAAGGAAAGTTTAGATATTATCAGCAAGACATACGAGATCATTGTTGAACCCGGAACGCATAAAGCTTCAAGCATTAAAGTTGCAGAAGCTGCAAAGATCATTGAGAACACGCAACGTGACGTGAACATTGCCTTGATGAATGAGCTTTCCATCATTTTTAATAAAATGAATATTAACACCTATGATGTATTAGAAGCTGCAGGTACAAAATGGAATTTCTTGAAATTCTCACCGGGCCTTGTAGGTGGACATTGTATTGGTGTTGACCCTTACTACTTAACGCACAAAGCCGAAAGTTTGGGTTATCACGCACGTGTGATCAATAGCGGGCGTTATGTGAATGACAGTATGGGTTTTTATGTTGCAAAAACCTGTGTTAAAAAAATAATTGCTGCCGGTAAAAACATTGCAAGATCAAAAGTATTGGTGATGGGCGCAACATTTAAAGAAGATGTGAGTGATATCAGAAATAGTAAAGTGGCTGATATCGTAAAAGAATTAAAATCGTTTGGGGTTAAAGTTGAGGTGGTAGATGTGCATGCAGACAGTGATGAATTGAAGCATGAATATGGTTTTGGTTTGAACAAAATGGGTAAAGGATATGATGGCGTTATTGTTGCGGTTAATCATAAAGAATACAAAACCTTAGATGAGAAATATTTTAAATCTATCCTTTCAAACAAAGGTGTATTTGTTGACGTGAAAGGCATGTACCGTGGCAAATTTAAAAATTTAAATTACTGGAGTTTATAAAATTAAAAAAATGAAAATACTAATTACCGGAGGTGCGGGTTTTATTGGGTCACATGTGGTTCGCTTGTTTGTGAACACGTACCCAAATTATCAAATTGTAAATCTCGATAAATTAACATACGCAGGAAATCTTGCTAACCTAACAGATATTGAGAACAAACCAAATTACAAATTTGTTAAGGGCGATATTGTTGATGCAAATTTCATTAATGAGCTTTTTGAAAAAGAACAATTTAATGCTGTTGTTCATTTAGCAGCCGAAAGTCATGTTGATCGCAGTATCACAAACCCTTTAGAGTTTGTTATGACCAATGTAATTGGTACCGTTAATTTATTGAATGCTGCAAAAACCTTATTCAAAAAAGAGAACTCAACATTTAAACGTTTTTACCATGTGAGTACCGATGAGGTTTACGGCGCATTAGGCGAAACCGGCATGTTCACCGAAACAACATCATACGACCCACACAGTCCTTATTCGGCAAGTAAAGCAAGCAGCGATCATTTTGTTCGCGCATATCACGACACTTATGGTTTACCTTGTGTGATATCGAATTGCAGTAATAACTACGGTCCTAATCATTTCCCTGAAAAATTAATTCCACTTTGTATCAATAACATTTTAAACAACAAACCATTGCCAATTTATGGTAAGGGAGAAAATGTACGTGATTGGTTATATGTGGTTGATCATGCGCGCGCAATTGATATTGTTTTTCATAAAGCAAAAGATGGCAGTACTTATAATATTGGCGGGCATAATGAGTGGACAAATATTAACGTGATCCGTTTATTATGTCAGATATTAGACAAAAAATTAAACCGCGCTCCTGGAACAAACGAAAAATTAATAACTTTTGTTACCGATAGAGCCGGACACGATCTGCGCTACGCGATAGATGCCACCAAATTAAAGAATGATCTGGGTTGGGTTCCTAGTGTAACTTTTGAAGAAGGTTTAGATAAAACAGTTGATTGGTATTTGAATAACAACAATTGGTTACAAGAGGTTACCTCGGGTCACTATATGAAATATTACGAAGAGCAATACGCTAAACGATAAATAAAAAAGCCACCGTTAAAGGTGGCTTTTTTTTATTTGCTTTAGTTCTTTATGACTCTTGCTGTTGTTTGAGTTCCTGCGTTTGAAACCGTTATAAAGTATACGCCTTTTTCAAATGTTGTTAGATCTAATTCTTCTGATAACAGATTTACCTTTCCGTAATTCAACACTTTTAAGGTTTTGCCTAACACATCTACAATTTTAACTGTAGTATTTACTTCGGCAGATAGAGCACCTACTTTTAAATTGATCTTTCCATCAAACGGATTTGGATAAACATTTACCGCTAAACTATTATTTCCTGACACTTCCGAAATACCCGTAACATTTGCCGCAATAGTAAAATTAGGCTGATTAATATCGTAATAAACATTTCCAACTGCCTCCACTTTAATTCTACAAGTTGTTACATCCGCCGTTAAAGTAGGCACTGTGATCACTTCAATTCCATCATTTGCAGTATTTGCAACCAAGGTTGTAAAGGTATTGCCTGAATTATAAGAAATTAAAATGTTCACACTTGCTGTATTAACCGGTGCCACATTTGTATTATTCACATCCCAGGTTACATTTTGTTGCATACCCATACCCCACACAATTCCAGTGGTGTTAGGATAAGTAATTTGAAAAGGACCAGCCGTTGCATTAACGTTTACCGTTGCAGTTGCATAGCATACGCCGCCGCCACCCATTTTGTTATCACGCGCAGTTAATCTAAAGTTTAAAGTTTGTGTAGTTGATGGTAAATACTCACCTTTTACAGTTGTATAATTACTCGTTAATACTGAGTTTAATATCGGAAATAATCGTGTAGGACTTGTTGATGGCACATACGATCTGAAAAACGGTCTGTTTCCTGAATTCCAATTACCTGCAACTCCTGTATTGGTCTGTTCCCAAGAATAGGTCAAAGGATCGTTATTTGGATCGGTTGCAGTACCTGTTAATGTAAAAGGCGTACTGGCAGGTATAACGTATGCTCCACCGGCTGTTACGCTAGGCGGTTGATTACCGCTTGTTGTTGTTACTGCACAACCATTACCTCCACCAAGTGTTGTAAAATTAACGATCTCATCATAACTGATCGCGTGAAAGTAAGCAATACTGTTTGGCGCCAGATCATTAGAACCACATATACCGGCGTAACCCATAATTGTAATACCACTTCCCGGCTCTACTGCTGTTGAAGCATTTCTGTTGCCGCCACCGCAATTTGATTCGGTACAATTAAATGTATGGTTACCTGAAAACTGATGACCCATTTCATGCGCCACATAATCGATATCGTAAGGGTCGCCAACCGGACTAGAACTACCTGTAATACCACGACCTTTTTGCGAGGCACTGCAAACAACGCCTAAACCGGCTAATCCTCCGCCACCTGTGCTAAAGGTATGTCCAATATCAAAGTTAGCTGTACCAATTGTATTTGTGATCACACTTTGACTTTCAGAGATCAACGTTACAGCATTGTTGTTTCCTGTAAACGGATCTGTTGAAGCACTTGTAAAAACAACATCTGTTTGCGTTGCAACTAAAACTAATCTAACCGCCACCTCTGTTTCATAAACACCATCTACACGATTTATAGTTGTAACAATTTTTGCCAATGTTTGTGCTTTTGTAGGCGTTGCCGAACCGGTTGCCGCAACTGCATACTCACCTGTACAGGCAACTGCCAAACGGTATGTACGCAAATTTGCACCTGAACATGCAGCAGGTGGCATAGCATTTGCTTTAAACGCTACTCCTTTATTTTCTTCTTCGATCTTAGTAGTTAAAACACCAACTTCCGGCATGCGGTGTTGGGCCGGTTTCGAGAAATCACTAACGTAATATGAAATATAATCTGATGTATTATTTAAACAATACGGATCAATAAAATAATCGCCGTTTACACTACGAATCATTCCATGAAAGCCAAATTCATTAAAATCGATCTTACCTGATGCAAATCTATCGGTAATACCTTTAATGGAATAGGTTCTAATATCAGGAAAACTCGCTGCCAGAGGGGCCGCCATTACAGGCGATTCAACAACTTTAAAAAGTTGCATCTCACCATTTGGTGCCGGTAATGTTATTACGCAATTGCTTTCATTGAGGTTCGTACTATGCTCCATAGGGGCAGTTAGCAATTGTGATATTAAATTATCAAAACTTAAATGATAAACTTTGTACTTGCTAGGAACGATCTGTCTTTCGCCTGCGACCTTTACCTCACCTTCTGAGATCATATTCCATTGGTTGGTAAAATTGCCCTGACCAAAAACACTTGTTGCTAAAGCCAAAGCGATTATTGTAAATTGTTTTTTCATAAAAAATGTTCTTATATCAAATTTAAGAAAATTGATCCCATGAAACAAGTAAATAAAACGCAATAAATAGTGAATCTATTAATATAAAAATGGCTTAACGGATGGATCTGAGATCTGATCGCCCTGGCAACGATCGTAAAAATTAAATAATTTAGTATTTAGGTCCTCTATGCTTCGGGCATAATTACGCTGGTGATTCTTATACGTTTTGATCTTGATATACTCAACACTACCATCCTCTTTTACAACCTTTTCCTTCACCCATATCTTCGGATTAAAAAATGAAATAAAACCTCTTCCGCTCAATGGAAATGGGGGTTTTAACTGGTGACCATATTTATTATACATCACCAATGTAATATATGGGTAGATGGTTCCTTTTTCAACCTGGTATTTTGCGGTGTCCTCTTTTACAAAACCGATGGATGAATTTTTTACATACAGCTCTTCAGCTAAAAGATAAAAATTTTCGTTTAGATTTATTGAAGATGAGACCTGTAAATTCGTATCTAAAAAAATCCCTTTACGCGCTCCGTTTAGAAGCGAATCGCTACTTTGCGAATAAATAAAATAAACCTTGCAAAAAGTCAATTCTTTCATTACCGAACGCATCACCACTTTATTATGATTTTGCGTTTCTGCCTGAACCATGGTTGCACTTTTCAGATCACCTATTTTTTTATAAGCATCTATTTTTCGTTTATTGTTTTGTAAACGAACTACAATTGCTCCAAATTTTAAATTTTGAATTTGCCAACTCGAAACCTGATCGGCACGACGACGGTACTTTTTGAATTCCTCTTTGTTATGATAATCCTTATCACTGCTTCGCTCAGTTTGCGCTTTCACCTCAGTAAAAACCAAAATGAACAGAAAAATAAAAACTATTTTACTTAACAACCGAACCATTGTTGATCTTATCTGATTTAGTTGGCACCACAAAACTCAATTCGCCGGCAGCATTCTCGGCCATTAATATCATACCCTGACTTTCAATACCTTTTATTTTACGTGGCGCTAAATTCACCAGCATACTCACTTGTTGTCCTATAATATCCTCCGGCTTGTACCACTCTGCTATCCCACTCACAACGGTGCGCTGATCAATTCCGGTATCAATTTTTAATTTCAATAACTTATCTGTTTTTGGCACACGCTCTGCTTCTAAAATAGTTCCCACACGTATATCCATTTTCGAAAATTCATCAAAGGTGGTCTCCGCTTTTTGCTCCGGTGCCGCTTTTAAGGCCGCATTCTCCTTTTTACTATTCTCCAATTTTGCTAACTGCTGCGCAATTTGTTCATCCTCAATTTTGCTGAACAATAACTCTTCCTTACCAATAACATGGCTAACCGGTAAATTGTTTGTTTGCTTGGCCGACAACCATTTTAACGGATTGATGTTTAAAATTCCGAACAATTTTGCAGACGTGAAAGGCAAGAAAGGCTCACTTAAAATAGCCAAGTTGGTAGAGATCTGTAAGGCAATATTTAAAATGGTTTTAACGCGCTCCTCATCTGTTTTAATTAATTTCCAAGGCTCCGTATCTGCTAAATATTTATTACCCAAACGCGCTAAATTCATTAATTCCGAAATGGCTTCTCTGAATTTGAACTGCTCTAAAGGCTCACTGATACGTGCCGGAAATTTTGCTAATTCTTCCAACACCAACAGATCTTCTTTACTGAATTTATCTGCAGCAGGAACCTGACCGTTATAATATTTATGCGTTAATACAACTGTTCGATTAATAAAGTTACCAAGGATTGCAACCAATTCACTGTTATTCTTTGTTTGAAAATCTTTCCAGGTAAAATCATTATCCTTTGTTTCGGGTGCGTTTGAACACAAAGTGTAACGTAATACATCTTGTTGTCCTTTGAAGTCCAGCAGATATTCATGTAACCAAACGGCCCAATTACGTGAAGTAGAAATTTTATCGCCTTCTAAATTTAAGAATTCATTTGCCGGAACATTATCTGCTAAAACAAATTCGCCGTGCTCCATTAACATGGCCGGAAAAATAATGCAATGAAAAACAATATTATCTTTACCAATAAAATGTATCAATCGGCTATCCTTGCTCTTCCAATAATCTTCCCAATTATTCGGTAATAATTCTTTGGTAGCACTAATATATCCAATAGGCGCATCAAACCATACGTACAATACTTTTCCATCCGCGCCTTCAACCGGTACCTTCACTCCCCAATCCAAGTCGCGCGTCATAGCACGTGGTTGTAATCCATCTCCACTTTCTATCCAACTCTTGCATTGGCCATACACATTTGATTTCCAATTACTGTGTTGCTCAATATAAGCTTTGATCTTAGGTTGTAATTTATCTAAAGGCAAGAACCAGTTTTTTGTTTGTTTTAAAACCGGCTTGCTTCCACTCAAGGTAGATTTCGGATCGATCAGATCTGTAGCATTTAATGAGGACCCGCATTTCTCGCATTGGTCACCGTATGCATTTGGGTTGCCGCATTTAGGGCACTGACCGGTTATGTATCTATCTGCTAAAAATTGTTTTGCTTCATCATCATAATACTGCTCGGTGATCTGCTCAGTAAAAACATTTTTATCGTATAAGGTCTTAAAAAAATCTGAAGCAGTTTGATGATGTGTTTTGCTGCTGGTGCGCGAGTAAATATCAAATGATATTCCAAATTCATTAAAAGCATCGCCCATTATTTTGTGGTATTTATCTACCACTTGTTGCGGCGTAACACCTTCTTTTTTGGCTTTAATGGTAATAGGTACACCATGCTCATCACTACCACAAATGAATTTTACATCTTGTCCGGTACTTCTTAAATAACGCACGTAAATATCCGCAGGCAAATAACATCCTGCCAAATGCCCAATATGAACCGGACCATTAGCATAAGGTAATGCAGCAGTTACAAGAGAGCGTTTAAAAGTATGAGACATAGTAATTAATTATTAAGTTAGCAAAGATAAGGAATTGATGCGTTATTTCATCATTTCGTTTAACAGAAGCTTTCACTGATAATTTAGCATGAATTCCTCATTTTTTTTACCTTCGCATATATCCTTATACATAAAATGGCTCAAAAAGAAATATGGCAAACACTCGAATTTGATGAATTTAAATTTAAAAAGCGCTATCAGATAAGTAATCTGGGAAGGGTAATGAGTTCGATGGACTCACCACAGATAGATGGCATTATTTTAAAACAAAAAGAAATAAAGGGTGTTAAAGCTATCGGTTTGAAATTTTATAACACCTCCAAATCCTATTTCATACACAAACTGGTGGCCATGAACTTCTGTAAAAAGCCATCACCTGAACATTGTTTTGTTATACACTTAGATCATAATAAAAACAATAATAAGGCTTCAAACTTAAAATGGGTTACCTACAAAGAATCGGTTGAGCATACTAAAAAAGCCCCAAATACGTTGAACACGGCGCAACGAAATATTTTAAACACCGGTAAATTTGGAAAGGTGTTAACCGAAAAAAAAGTTCAACAATTAAAGGAAGCGATATTTAATCCAAAAAGGACATTAACCTTAAAACAACTTGCAAAAAAATTTGGTATAAGTGAGATGACACTTTACCGCATTAAAAGAGGAGAACTTTGGTATACAGTGAGGGTGCAGGGAGAACCAAAAAATAAAAAATTAAAGCAATACAAAAAGGTTAAAAAAGAACGCAAAGCCATTAATAAAAAATCAAAGCATGTTACAACCTAAATACTTAAAAAAAGGCGATACCATTTTGATCATTGGCACCGCAAGGGCCCGTGCAAAAGAATTGATTGAGCCCGCTATTAGCATTTTAAAAAGTTGGGGATTAAAAGTTGAGCTTGGAAAAAATCTTTTTAAAAAACACCACCAGTTTGCTGGCACCGATGCACAGCGCATACACGATTTGCAATGGGCCATTGATCATAAAACAGCCAAAGCGGTTTTGATAGCAGGTGGTGGTTATGGTACCTTACGTATTATTGATAGCATTGATACAAAAAATATAAAGAAATTTCCGAAATGGTTCATTGGCTATAGCGATACAACCGTGTTACAGGCACGTTTGGCAAAGCTTGGCTTAGCCTGCATTCATGGCACCATGGCCTTTCAATTTCCAAAAAATAATGAAGCTACCGAATCAATACGATCTATTTTATTTGGAGAAAACTATTCATATCAAGCGCCAAAAAACAAATTGAATCGCATTGGTGAAGTGAGCGGTGAAATTGTTGGCGGTAATTTATCATTGATATACGCATTAAGCGGAAGTGTGGATGATCTGAACACAAAAAACAAGATCTTATTCATTGAAGATCTGGATGAACAATTGTACCACATCGATCGGATGATGTTGCAATTAAAACGCAGCGGAAAATTAAAAAACCTCAAAGGCCTTATTGTTGGCGGTATGAGCGATATGAAAGATAACGCCATCCCATTCGGAAAAACGGCTAATGAAATTGTTTTGGATGCGGTGAAGGAATATACTTATCCGGTATGTTTTGATTTTCCGGCCGGACATATTGACAAAAATTTAGCGCTTGTTTTTGGAAAAAAAGTAAAATTGACGGTCACAAAAAACAAAACACAACTAATTTATTTGTAAGATGAATTGCAAAACATCAGACGGCATAAACATTTATTACGATGTTCAGGGAAATAAAAATGCCTCTGAAACCCTCGTGTTTTTAAATGGTTTAACCCAATCAACCTTATCGTGGCTATTTTGCATTCCCTTCTTTCAGGCCGATCACAAGATCATTGTGCTTGATTTTATTTTTCAGGGAAACAGCGATAAAACAAGTGAATGGCGCAATTTCGATCAGCATGCAAAAGATGTGATCGCCGTTTTGGATCAGGAAAAAATTTCTTCGGCGCACATCATAGGATTATCCTACGGCAGTTTGGTAGCGCAACATATTGGTGTTAATCATTCTGATCGTGTAAAAAAACTGATCTTACTTTCAACATTCGCGCATAAGACCCCGATCTTTGAAGCCATTGAATTGAGCTGGTGGCGCGCTTTAGAGAATGGTGGTTATGGTTTGATGTTTGATACCATGATGCCCTTTGTATTAAGTGAAGAGTATTTTAACAACCCCATCATTCCAATTGAACTTTTAAAAAAATCGCGTGAAGACCTCAACCAAAATTCACAAGCCATTTTTAATTTAATGCGCGCTACCAAGGAGAGAAAGGATTACAGACCACAGCTCGCCAACATTAAAAACTCAACATTGATCATTCAAGGTGAAAAAGATACGCTGCTTCCGGTGTATTTAGCGGAAGAAGTTCATAAGCATATCCAGCGATCACAACTGATCATTGTAAAGCATGCCGGTCATACCCTTAATTTAGAACATGTACCCGAGGTTTGCTCGTACATTTTAAGGTTTTTAAAAGCCTAAAAAATAACTCCATTTAAACAAATTTATTGCATAGTTTATTGTATTGATTTACAGTTACTTAAATGCATTCTGAAAAAGTAATTTTTTGGCTTTTTTTCGTATTTTCGCTATTCTTTAAAACTAACTATGAGCAAATTCAGAAAAGAAGATGCCCTTGAGTACCACACACAAGGTCGTCCCGGTAAAATCGAAGTTATACCTACCAAGCCGTATAGCACTCAACGTGATCTTACCCTAGCCTACTCACCCGGCGTTGCTGAGCCTTGCCTTGAGATCGAAAAAAATCCGGAAGACGCATACAAATACACTGCTAAAGGAAATTTAGTTGCAGTTATTTCAAATGGTACTGCGGTACTTGGATTAGGTGATATTGGCGCATTGGCCTCAAAGCCCGTAATGGAAGGTAAAGGCATGCTCTTTAAAATTTACGCAGATATTGACGTATTTGATATTGAGATCGACACAAAGAACATTGATGAATTTGTAAATACCGTAAAAAATATTGCACCTACGTTTGGTGGCATCAACCTTGAGGACATCAAAGCTCCTGAGTGTTTTGAAATTGAACGCCGCTTAAAGGAAGAATTAAATATTCCATTGATGCACGACGACCAGCACGGCACAGCCATTATCTCTGCTGCCGGATTGATCAATGCCGTAGAAATTTCAGGAAAAAAATTATCAGATGTAAAATTGGTGATCAATGGTGCCGGTGCTTCTGCTAACTCATGCGCTAAAATGTACATTGCCGTTGGTGTGAAAAAAGAAAACATCACCATGTTAGATAGTAAAGGTGTGATCCACAAAGGCCGTACCGATTTGGATCAGTACAAATCGTTCTTCACAAAAGAAGACACTAAAATAAACACCCTCGAAGAAGCTATCAAAGGTGCAGATGTTTTCATTGGTCTTTCAAAAGGAAACATTTTGAATAAAGAAATGGTGAAGAGCATGGCTAAGAACTGTGTGGTGTTTGCTTTGGCAAATCCTACACCGGAAATTTCTTACGAAGATGCCATGGCTGCACGTGAAGATATTATTGTTGCAACCGGAAGAAGTGATAATCCTAATCAAGTGAATAACGTTTTAGGTTTCCCTTTCATATTCCGCGGCGCAATGGATGTGCGAGCAACAACCATTAACGAAGAAATGAAATTAGCAGCTGCCATTGCCATTGCTAATTTGGCAAAAGAAGCAGTTCCTGATTATGTGAATTTAGCTTATGGCTCAAAGAATTTAAGTTTCGGTCCGGATTACATTATCCCTAAACCTATTGATAACCGATTGATCTCTGCAGTTTCATCTGCCGTAGCTAAAGCAGCTATTGATAGTGGTGTTGCTAAAAAAACCATCACCAATTGGGATGCATACATTGCAGAATTAGAGAATCGTTTAGGAAAAGACAATAAGCTTATGAGAAGCTTGGCCAATAAGGCTAAGAATAATCCGAAGCGTGTTGTGTTTACCGAAGCTGATACTTACAAGATCTTAAAAGCCGCACAGGTTGTGCGCGATGAAGGTATTGCCAAACCAATATTATTGGGTAAGAAAGAAAAGATACAAGCGATCTCTGAAGAGAATCATATTGATCTTTCGGATATGTTGATCATTGATCCATACATCGAAGAAGAAGACAGAAGAAATGAATTTGGTGATGTACTTTGGAAAAAACGTGAGCGCAGAGGTTTAACACAATACGACGCACGTAAATTAATGCGCGATCGCAATTACTTTGGTGCCATGATGGTGGAGACCGGAATGGCAGATGCCATGATCAGCGGATTGACCCGTAAATACGGACAACCAATTAAACCTGCATTAGAGATCATTGGTGTACAACCAAACGTTTCACGTGTTGCCGGCTTGTATGTGATGATCACAAAACGTGGTCCGTACTTTTTTGCCGACACCACCATGAACGCTGATCCAACAGCACAAGAGCTGGCAGATATTGCCGTACTTACCGCTAATACTGTTAAGCAATTCAACATCACGCCGCGTATTGCCATGTTATCGTATTCAAACTTTGGCTCTGCCGAAGGTGAAGTACCTACAAAGGTTGCAAAAGCTGTAAGTATCTTACATCAAAACTACCCGGGCATGATCGTGGATGGGGATATTCAGGCAAACTTTGCAACCAATAATAATTTATTAAAAGAGCAATTCCCTTTCAGCACTTTGGCTGATAGAGATGTGAATACATTCATTTTCCCTAACCTCGCTTCCGGTAACATTGCTTACAAATTAATGCAAGAGCTTGGTGGCGCCGAGGCTATTGGTCCGGTATTAATGGGATTAAATAAACCGGTACACGTATTGCAGTTAGGCAGCAGTGTTCGCGAGATAGTGAACATGGTGATCATTTCCGTTGTAGACGCTCAAAATCAAAAATAAGTTTTAGCAACACATGATCAGTTACATAAAAGGTTACCTCGCTTCAAAAAATCCGGCACAGATCGTGATCGAATGCAACGGCATTGGTTATGCTTTGCTTATTTCGTTGAATACCTATTCAAAGATCAGCGATCTGAATGAAGCACAATTGTTCATTGAAACCGTTTATGTGCGCGATGATAATCCGCGTTATTATGGTTTTGCTGATGAAGAGGAACGTGATCTGTTCAGAAAAATTATTTCAGTGAGTGGCGTTGGCGGATCAAGTGCCATTTTAATGTTATCAAGCTTAAGCGCAGCAGATATTGCCGGTGCCATAAACACAGCCAATGTGGCCATGCTTAAAAGCATCAAAGGTATTGGTGAAAAAACAGCTCAACGCATCGTTGTTGATCTTAAAGGAAAACTTGGTAAACATGAAGGTGGTATTTCACAGATCTTGAACACCTCATACAATAAAAATAAAGAGGAGGCGTTAATGGCTTTAGTGACACTAGGGTTTCAGAAAGCGGCTGCTGAAAAAGCAATTGAAAAAGCAACAAAACAACAAGGTATTAGTACCGATAATGTTGAACTATTGATCAAAACAGCTTTAAAGAATTTAAATTAATTGAGAGTATCTAACATATTTGGCTTTGTAGCAATTACTACCATTACCACTTGCCTGGTTGGGGTGATGTCGCATTCGCCTGATGTGAAGAATAATATTGAACTCAATAACGAACTGTTACAATATCAAAAGGAAATTAAAAACCAATTACCGCCTGATACACCAAGCACGGTTGACCCTAAAGACCTTCAATACCAATTTAAAGATAACAGCGGCAAGCCGCCCATGTACGACCCAAAATCGAAATTGTATCTAGAGAATCCGTCGAACATTAAAACGGATATTGAATACAATCAAAAAAATGGCACGTATGATGTTTCGCAAAAGATCGGCGAGATGGATTACCGACCGGATACTTACATGAACTTTAAGGAGTATGAAAATTACGCCTTTAAAAAAGCGGTGCGCGATTACTGGCGTTCGCGTGTGGCAGCGGATGAATTGAATGAAAAGCCACGCAAAAGCATGGTGCCTAAGTTAGAGGTGAACAGTGAGTTGTTTGATCGCATCTTTGGTGGAAATACAGTTGACATTAAACCAACCGGTACGGCCGAATTGATATTTGGATTGAACCGTAACAAAACATTGAACCCTGCTATTCCTCAACGTCAGCAAAAGATCACCAACTTTGATTTCAACATGCGTATCCAGTTGAACTTGATCGGTAAGATCGGTGATAAGATGAAGATCACCACTAACTATAACACCGAGGCATCTTTTGATTGGGAAAATCAGGTGAAATTAGATTATACAGGTTACGAGGATGATATCATTAAAAAAATAGAGGCCGGTAACGTTACTATGCCATTGAATAGCCAGTTGATCACGGGTAGTCAAACTTTATTCGGATTTAAAACTAAATTGCAGTTTGGTAAACTCGATGTAACAACGGTTCTATCACAACAACGTGGTAAAAAACAAGAGATCAACATTCAAGGTGGCGCGCAGGTGCAACAGTTTTCGGTGAATGGAGATAGTTACGAAGCCAACAAACACTTTTTCCTTGGTCATTATTTCCGCAGAAATTACGATGCGTGGATGAATACGCTTCCTGTAATTCAATCGCCGATCGTGATCACAAAGGTTGAAGTATATGTATTAAATCAAACCGGAAATGCCGAGCAAACACGTAACATTGTTGCTTTTGAGGATCTGGGTGAAGATACTTCCGATGTGTTCAATGGTTTATCGGCTGTTAAAAGCGGTAGTTTGATCTTCCCAAGTAGTTACGCCATTGCCGATAGCGCCGGAAATTTCCCTTCAAACGGTGCAAACAATCTTTATTCATTGATCACCAATACGGTTGATGGTTTATTAAAAGATCGTGACGCGAGTAAAACCGCA
Organism: Bacteroidia bacterium; assembly: GCA_044360115.1. Lineage (GTDB taxonomy): Bacteria > Bacteroidota > Bacteroidia > B-17B0 > Aurantibacillaceae > Aurantibacillus. Next base: position 32,575 of record JBIKKW010000002.1, on the reverse strand, counting down.
AACGTTTTACCCGTGACCAATGTGGCAACCAATCCTAATAACGGCAGTGGCCAATACATGGTGCAGGCACGTGATTTTGATGTGATCTACAACGCACGCCGATTAAATACAAACGAATTTTTTATTAATAATCGAACCGGTTTTATCTCCTTAAATCAAACACTTAATAACGATCAGGTATTGGCAGTATCATACCAATACACCTACAACGGCAAATTGTATCAAGTGGGTGAATTCAGTGAGCAGTTTCCTGACAACACCAAGTTATTAGTTTGTAAATTATTAAAAGGCTCAGTTGTAAATACACGCTTCCCATTATGGAAATTAATGATGAAGAACGTTTATTCCATTGGCGCGTTTAACGTGAACCCAACTGACTTTATGTTGGGTATTTATTACAATAACATTGAGACCGGTGTTGATGTTCCGTACATTCCGCATGGTGCTATTAACGGTCAGCAATTGATTCGTGTGTTGGCTTGTGATAAATTAAGTGTGAATGGTGATCGTGTGCCGGATGGTGTGTTTGACTTTATTAAAGATTACACCATTAATCCGAATAACGGAAGAATTTATTTACCAATGGCCGAACCTTTTGGTAGTGGCCTCAAAGCAAAATTCGATATTAATCAAGATTTTCCGGCGGCAAACAAATACGTTTTCCAGGAACTGTATGACTCTACACGAACTGCCGCAACTTTTATTCAGGAAAAGAATCGTTACAAGATCAAAGGATCATTTAAATCTGCTGCCGGTTCCGAGATCTCTTTAAATGCATTGAACATTCCGCAAGGCGCCGTAGTTGTTACTGCTAACGGTGTTACATTAATGGAAAACTCCGATTACACAGTTGACTATACTTTAGGTCGTGTAAAGATCATCAATGAAAGTTTATTGAATTCAGGAGCAAACATTAAAGTATCACTTGAAAGTAACTCCTTATTTAATGTACAGCAAAAAAGTTTGATTGGTACGCGCCTTGATTACAAAGCGGGACGTAACTTAACATTGGGTAGCACCATCATGCGCTTTAGTGAAAGACCGATCACACAAAAAGTAAGCATGGGTGATGAACCTGTTAGAAATACAGTTGTTGGTTTAGATTATAATTATAAGACCGATCTTCCTTTCTTAACCCGTATTTTAGATAAACTTCCATTATACAGCACCAAAGAGATGAGTAGCTTAACTACGCGCGGTGAAGTTGCTAAATTATTCCCGGGTAATGCCAAAGCTATTGGCAAAAGCGGTAACTCGTATATTGATGATTTTGAAGGTTCCATTTCATTGATAGATATTAGAAGTCCGGGTGCTTGGTTATTGGCATCTATTCCTCAAGGTCAAAGTGGATTATTTCCTGAAGCTTCTGAATCAAACACCATTACACCAGGCTTAAACCGTGCACGTTTCAATTGGTATACGGTTGACCCAATGTTCACACGTTCGCAAGGCCAAAACACAACGCCTTCTTATTACAACGATAATATTTTCTCAAACAACATGTGGCGCCAGGTTTTTGAAACCGAATTATTTCCGGGCAAAACACCTCCAAACGGCCAACAAGTTATTTTACCATTACTCGATCTTGGTTTCTATCCAACAGAACGTGGTCCGTATAACTACGATGTGAAACCAACCTCAAAATCGGCAGGTATGACGCCCGATGGTTTACTTCAAAAACCTGAATCACGTTGGGGTGGTATCATGCGCCGTTTAGAAACAAACGATTTTCAGGCAGCAAACATAGAGTACATCCAGTTTTGGTTGATGGATCCATTCAATGAAGATTACGATACAAAAACCGATCCTAACTTTGATAAAACCAAATTACCAGCCGGTGATCTTTACATCAACTTAGGAAATATTTCAGAAGATATTGTGAAGGATGGTAGAATGAGTTATGAGAATGGATTACCCGGACAAAGCTCAACCACATCCGATCTTCCGGTTATCCCTACGAATGTAGCCAACGTTCCTGCAATTCCTCCTACAGTAAATGCTTTCTCGCAAGATAATAACGACAGACCTTTTCAAGATGTTGGTTATGATGGAATGTCAAACGCGCAAGAAGCTGTTACCTTTTCAAATGTTGTAACCGATATCAACTCTATAGGAAACACAAGTGCACCTGCAGTACAAAAGTTTTTGACAGACGTTTCGAGTGATGATTATAATTTCTTTAGAGATGATGATTACGATGCAGCACAAGAAAAAACTTTAATGCGCTATTCAAGATACAATAATCCTGAAGGCAACTCTCCAACTGAAGCGCAATACAATAACGCAAATCCAAATGGTGGAAATTATCCAACCGGTTACTTAAATATCAGTCCGAATATTGAGGACGTTAACCGCGATAATACCTTAAGTGAAACCGAAAACTATTATCAGTACCGTGTAAGGATCTCGCCACAAGATATCAATTCAAACTCAGTAGGTACCAATTACATTGTTGACGCGTTTGACGGAACTGCCAACTTTGGCGGAATAACAAAAACAGTAAAATGGTATCAATTTAAAATTCCGATCAATCAGTTTGAATCGGCTGTTGGAGGAATTGAAGGCTTTAACTCTATTCGTTTCATGCGTGTTTACATGAAAGGATTTGAAAGACCTGTGTTGTTACGTATGGCACGTTTTGAATTGGTGCGTAGCGATTGGAGACGTTATCAATTTGACCTGAGAAAACCGGGGGAATATGTAAAAACAGATGATAACTCAACTTCATTTGATGTATCTGCGGTTAGCTTGCAAGAGAACGGTACAAAGGTTCCGGTTAATTATGTGATGCCTCCTGAAATTGAACAGCAACAAAACATCCAAACCACAAACCTGGTATTACAAAACGAGCAATCGTTACAAATGCGCGTTTGTAATTTAAAGGATGGTGATAGTCGCGCAATATTTAAAAATGTTGATCTGGATACACGTATGTTCAAGAATATTAAAATGAATGTACACGCCGAAGCTTTGAACGGAATTCCGTTGAATGATGGTGAGTTAAATTTATTTGTTCGTGTTGGTAGCGATTACAACAATAACTATTACGAATATGAATTACCGTTGAAGTTAACACCAAAAGGTAATTACGATCCTAACAGCACCGATGCGCGTTACCAGGTTTGGCCTGCAGATAACGAGGTGAATATTAAAATGGATGAGATCACCTTAGCAAAACAAGCACGTACAGATAAGCTGGGTTATTTTTCACCATTGAATCAATTGAGTGATGTATTCTCATACACAACCGGTCTTTCAGGATACTCCATTAACATAGTTGGTAATCCAAACTTAGGAAATGTGAAAAGCATCATGATAGGTGTGCGCAATCCTAAAGACCCTGGCAACAAAGCACATTGTGTTGAGATATGGGTGAATGAATTACGCTTAAAAGATTTTAATAATGAAGGTGGTTGGGCAGCAACCGGACAAATGCAATTGAAATTGGCCGACCTCGGTATGGCTTCGGTTGCAGGTACATATTATTCGCCGTTTTATGGTAGCGTTGAACAAAAGATCAATGAGCGCAGAAAAGAAAGTACCAAAATTTGGGACATGAGTACGAATATCAATGCCGGTAAATTTTTCCCAACCAATTGGAAAGTTTCTTTACCGGTTTATTATAGTTTTGGCCGAACCATCATCGAACCATTGTTCAATCCGCTTGATCCCGATATTAGAACAGAGGTATTTAAGAATGCCGAAAATATCAATAAAGCAAAACGTGATTCGATATTAGATAAGGTTGTTGATTTTACCGAACGTAAAGGATTTAACTTAACCAATGTGCGCATCGACGGATTAAAACGTAAAGGTGCCAAGCCAATGCCTTGGGATGTAAGTAACTTCTCGGCAACTTACGCATTCACCCAAATATTTAAACACAACATTAATGTTGACACCAATATTGTGAAGCAATACCGTGCTAATTTAACTTACCAATACACCATTCAAAAACCATTTGTGATCAAACCATTTAGTAAAGTGAAACTATTCCAAAACAAATGGTTTGCTTTAATTAAAGATTTTAATTTGCAGCTTATGCCTAATAGTTTTGGTGCAGGTGTAGATGTGAACAGAAGTTTCTCGTTCCTGAAGAATAGAGATATTACTAGTTTTTACGCAGGTGCTGATGTGTTTGATAACCCGCGTTTATACAATAAGAATTTCCTAATTAACCGTAATTACAACCTTCGCTGGGATATTAGTAAATCTATTAAGTTTGATTTTGCAGCAAATAACGAAGGACGAATTTTAGAACCTATTGGCGATGTTACACAAGCAAGTCCTGAGAAGCGTGACTCAATTATCAGCACATTTTTTAGCGGAAAAGAAACGGTGTTTGGAAAAGGTACAGCCAACGAATACAAGTTTAAAGAAGGTAAATACGGTGCAAATGCCAATTACCGTCAAAGCATGAATTTAAATGTGAATTTACCTTTAAATAAAATTCCAATTTTAGATTTCATGACCGTTTCTTATAAATTTGGTGGAACTTATACCTGGAATCGTGTACCATTTGGTGTGCCAACGGATAGTTTATTCATTGGAAATACCATTAACAATACAACGCAACATAATATTACCGGTAGCTTTGCAATGAACACCTTGTATAATAAGATACCATATTTTAAACGCCTGAATACCGGGCAAAAGATAACACCGGATAAAAATCCTACAACTGCAAATAAGAAAAATGTAACTGCAAAAGACACGGCGAAAACGAAGGAGAAAGCAGGCAACCAAAACTTTAAAGACATTGCTGAATTTTTAGCGCGCGGTATAATGATGGTAAAGAATATTTCTATGACCTATCAAGATCAACGCGGACAAGGTTTACCTAATTTTGTGCCTCGTACCCAATATTTAGGTATGGACCCAGATTACAACAACGCGCCAGGATTTAGATTTACAACCGGCTTACACGACCCAACGATCAGAGAAACAAGTGCTGCGAATGGTTGGTTGGCTAAAGTACCAAACCAAACCACACCTTATATAGAAACTGAAAGTAAGAGTATTACTTACCGATCGAATATTGAACCGCATGGAAGTTTAAAAATTGAATTGAACGGAAATTATACCAGATCAAAGAATTTAAGCGAGTTTATGGTCTATGATCCTAATGATCCGGCAAACGACAGAAACAATGGCTTTAACTTTAATCAGAGTACGAATGAAACAGGTAACTTCAATATTACCACATTCAGTTTCTTCCAATCATTAAAAGATGCCAAGCCACAATTAGAATCGGTATTGTTTGACGAATTTAAATTAACACGCTTTGATATAGCAAAAGAGTTAGCGGCCAATAATGCCAATTCACAAGGACAGATCGTTGGAACAAATAGCGTAGCTTTAATTGATGGTTATGGCGAAAATCAGCAAGACGTATTGATCGGTGCATTCTATCAAACCTATACCGGTCAGAAAATAAAGAACTACTCCACTTCAAATTTATTCCCAACCATTCCATTACCAAACTGGACCTTAACCTGGGATGGATTAGGTAAATTAAAGGTGATGAAGAAAACATTCCGTTCAATCACTATACGTCATGCTTACAGAAGTACTTATAATATTGCCGGCTATTCAAACAACTTATTGTATGATGAGGATAATAGAGGTCTGCAGTTTACTCGTACCCCTGTTGTTGATCCTGCTACAGGTAATTCAAACTTCAACCCTAAATACACCATTAATGCCGTTACAATTTCTGAAGCGTTTTCGCCATTAATTAAATTCGATCTTCAGTTCAACAAACCGGGATGGCAAGCTAATGCCGAAATGAAACGTGATAAAACGATCTCATTGAATATTACCGGTCCGCAGATCATTGAATCAAAAGGTCAGGAATACATTGTTGGTTTAGGTTACCGTTATCCGAATCTATCATTTAAGAAATTACAAATTGGCGGCAAACCGGTTAAGAGTGATCTAACCATTAAAGTTGATTTCAGTTACCGTAAAAATTTATCGATCATCCGACGTATTGCAGATGACATCAGTGTTCCTACCGGTGGTACTAATATCATCACGTTACGTTCATCAGCTGATTACTTGCTAACGCCTAATATCAACTTGCGTTTATTCTGTGATTGGATACGTACACAACCTCAAACGTCAGCTTCCTTCCCTACTTCAAATATCGCGGGCGGATTTAGTTTACGTATCAATTTCCAATAAAGGATTTTGAATAGAATTGTATATTGCGAAAATTAGATTGCCTTTTCTAAGAACTGGAACTTCAAATTCGTTAAACTTTGAAGGTCTTCGCCAATTTCAAGCATATCATCATCTTCAGCATCATAGTTCCACGAAACGTTAACTGCGTAATTTGAAGAAGCACCTATCTTTGTAATGATGTTTAAAATTGCTCTGGTACTTGAGGTGTTTAAAAACTTAAGATCAACATTCAAGTGAATGGTATTGGTGTTCTCTGCCACAAATTCCTCAAGCCATTGCATAACATGCGCATAAAACTCATACACATCTTCAGGATAAGAGTTTCCGTTAATACTAAATTGACCATTTACATTAAAATCAATTTCGGGGGTTTTTGTTGTTGGGGCTAAATACAGATTTTTCATAGACTTGTTTGCGCTGCAAAGGTAGATACAAAACAACTCATAGATGTTATAATTACGTTAAAGTAAGCCAAAGAAATGGCTAAGAATTTTTATTTTGAAAAGTAACTACTTATTGGCTGAAAGTGCCTTTATTACTCGAAAGTTTATGGTTTCTGCCACTTTTGAAAAGTACTTATCGATGATTTTTGTTGGGTTATTGAGGTCGGCCGGAAACTCCTGTTCCGCAATTCCTGAATTGATCTCTTTAGCATCGTAAGTGTAAACGGTGTAATGCACAATGATCTTTCGGTATTCATTTCCGCCACCGCTCAACTCAGTGGTTGACATGCTGGCCTTTATATCTAATTGATTGATGAACACGAACAGATCTGTTTTATACTTTCCGTACAACAGCGGAACCAATTGTGCATTGGTGAGCTTCGCATTCATAAAACGCGCATCGGTTTTTGTTTCAATATTCAACTGGCCTTTTTGAATGGCTTTATCTTCTTTCTCTTTTTTAGGCGCCTTGTAATGTTCCTGATCCGGAACTTTTACATATTCATACGTTAAATGCTGGTAAATGGAGTTGATCTCTTTTTTATACTTTACAGTATCTTCCATCAAGTCAACCACCGAATATTTATTCTTACTGAAGGCTTTATACAATTGCTCATTAATGCCATCCCTGAATTTATATTTGATCTCTTTGCCCGTTAACTTTGTTTCTTTGTTGATCTGGTAATCGATCTCGCTGTTATACAACTTTGGCTCGAATGGTATAAGCATTACTTTGTGCGCGCCTTCCTTCTTTGCCTGATCTTTATTAATGGTGGTGTTTTGCGCATGTAACAACTGCCCTGCGAATACAAGAAGAGTTAATAGCTTGAAACCTTTTTTCATTAACATCATAACGCTATTGTTGCAAAAAGTTACTACCAGTTGAATTTATCGCGCAACCAATCGGTATTAGCGTATATCATTAAAGCTAATACTAAAAACAATCCCACCTGATTGGCGTAAAAAACAAATTTATCGGATACCTTTTTACCGGTTACCATTTCCCATAGGATGAACATGATGTAACCACCATCTAACATTGGGATCGGTAAAAAATTCATGAAAGCCAATGCTAACGATAAAAATGCCGTAAAGCTCCAAAAGGCATGCCAGTCCCAAGTTGGACTCATTTGCTGAACCATGGTATAAAAACCACCAACTTGCTTATGCGCTTCTTTTACGGTGAATATCACAACAAATTGTTTCGCTTGTAAAACGATCAGTTCCATGCCATCTTTAAAACCTTGAACAAAAGCACCAATGAAACCATACTTTGTTTCTTCTACTTTAATTTCTTTTACATAACCCGGAGCAAAACCAATTTTACCCATAGTTGTAACATTACATTTGGTAGTGATGGTATCCTTTTTTCTTAATACAGAGAAAACAACTTCTTTACCGGCATTTTCACGAAGCTGCGTGCGCAATTCATCATAATAAAAAACCGGTTTACCATTTACGCCAATGATCTGATCGTCTTTTTGAAGTTTAGCTGTTGCGGCAAAACTGGTTGGATCAACAAAACCAACATTAGCAATAAAACGCGGCTCCACGAACTTCGATTTTTTCATCGACTTCAGGATCTTTGCCCTGTCGATATCCGTTACAGGGATAGAGAATTTTTCGCCGGTTAAACGAACGCCTTCAATGGTTTTTACACCATTCATTACGATCTCAACAGGTACGCGGTTTAACGAACGAATGAGTTTGTTATCTAATGATACAATTCGATCGCCATTGCGTAATCCCATATTGTAGGCAACGGAATCAACCATGATACCATCCTTTAAATTTGTGATAGGCAATGTTTCTTTACCATAGTACCAAAGTATCATCCAAAAAATAAAAATACCCAAAACAAAATTCACTAAAATTCCACCCATCATTACCAACAAACGTTGCCAAGCCGGTTTGCTTCTTAATTCCCAAGGTTGCGGTTCCGATTCAATGATGCTTTTATCCATTTGCTCATCCACCATTCCGGCAATTTGCACATAGCCACCAAACGGAAACCAGCCAATACCATACTCGGTATCGCCTATCTTCTTTTTGAATAAGGCAAAATTCAACATGCCGGCAAACGGAAATAAGAAATCGAAAAAGAGATAGAATTTATCTACACGACATTTGAAACGTTTTGCAAAATAAAAATGGCCAAACTCGTGTAATGAGACTAATATGGTTAAGCTTAAAAATAATTGCGCGATCTTAATAAACATAATTGTAAAAAGTATTAAATACCTTGATTTATAAAGCTTTAAAGTTAATGCTTTTTTTGGGGATTAGCTTGCGAATTTGCCCGAATTATGAAAATTTAAAGTTTAGTAACCAACTCGCGTGCCAGCTCACGTGCAGCTTTATCTGCATCAACATACTGCTCGTAGGAAAGGTTTGTTTTAAATGTGCTTTTTGCAATGGTATTCTCAACCAACTCGGCAATTTGTAAAAATTTGATCTTATCATTTAAAAAGGCCTCAACAGCAATTTCATTTGCGGCATTTAAAATACAAGGCATGTTACCACCTTTTTTTAAGGCATCGTAAGCCAATGCTAAATTGGTGAATGTTTGCAGATCGGGTTTTTCAAAAGTTAACTGCGGATAATTCAAAAAATCAAAACGCGGGAATTTACTTTTCACACGCTCAGGATAAGCAAACGCGTAATGAATTGGTAATTTCATATCGGGCAATCCCATTTGCGCTTTCATACTGCCATCTTCAAATTGCACAATACTGTGTACAATACTTTGCGGATGCACGATCACATCAATTTGTTCGGGCTTTAAATTAAATAACCATTTTGCCTCGATCACCTCTAAGCCTTTGTTCATCAATGTTGCCGAGTCGATGGTGATCTTTGCGCCCATGCTCCAGTTCGGATGTTTTAATGCCTGCGCTTTTGTAACACCTGCAAGGTCGGCTCTGGTCTTTCCTCTAAACGGACCACCACTCGCTGTTAAATAAATTTTTTCTAATGGATTATCAAATTCACCAACCAAACATTGAAAAATAGCTGAGTGTTCGCTATCAACCGGATATAAATTAACCACATTTTCCATGGCTAATTTTGTAACCAGATCTCCTGCAACTACTAATGTTTCTTTATTCGCAAGTGCAATTGTTTTTTTGTGCTTAATGGCATTTATGGTACTTGCCAAGCCCGCGTATCCAACAATACAAGCCAATACAATGTGTATGCTTTCCATCTCCACAATTTGTTCAACCGCTTTTGCACCGGCAAATACTTTTATATCATGCGGCTGTAAGGCTTCTTTTACCTGTAAATACTTGCTTTCATCGGCAATTACAACTGCATTCGGATCAAACTCCAATGCTTGCTTTATTAGCAGATCGGCATTGCCATTGGCTACTAAAACCTCTACCTTAAAAAGTTCGGGTTGATCTTTAATTACTTCCAGTGCCTGCGTTCCAATACTTCCTGTACTGCCCAATATGGCTATGTTCTTTTTTTGCATGATTTACGTTGCACAAAACTCAACAAATTTTTCAGATAATTGATCAAACCAAATAAGATATTTTAACAAATTATGGAGATATTGTGCTGTTAAATTCGTTTTAGATATAGGGATAATTAAAAATTGGTACTATTTTTGGTCTGTAACAGTAAAACAACTTATGAAAAAACTATTTATTCTTTTAGCAGCAATTTTTGCATTTACAAATTTAGCCATTGCAGGTGATGGCGATAAAATTCCAACAACCACTGTAAAAAAATTAGACGGTACTAAGATCAATACCAATACACTTTCTAATGATGGAAAGCCGATGATCATTAGCTTTTGGGCTACCTGGTGCAAGCCTTGTAAAAAAGAATTGGATGCGATTGCTGAAGAATATGAGACCTGGACCAAAGAAACCGGTGTGAAATTAATTGCAATAAGCATTGATGATGTAAGAAGTTCGGCTAAAGTTTCAACCGATGTAAAAACAAAAGGCTGGAAATACGACGTGTATCTTGATGAAAATCAAGATTTTAAACGCGCCATGAACGTGAACAATGTACCTCATACCTTTTTAGTGAATGGTAAAGGCGAGATCGTTTGGAGCCATAACTCTTACACTGAGGGTGATGAAGAAAAATTATACGAAAACGTAAAAAAATTGGTTAAGGGCGAGCCACTTTCGCATTAAATTGATATTTTTACCTTATGATTAAATACGTATTAAAAAGTAGCCTAAAAGCTACTTTTTTGTTTGGGTTTGTACTAAATCCGTTTAAACAACAAGCGCAGGAAAACGTTGCGCAAGATATTGGCTCATCTGTGCATGGAAACTTTCAAATTGATGCACAATATTACAACCCAGATTCATTGATCGGTGCGCCACCAGTGCCTGAAAAACTTTTATCGAACGCTTTTGGTAACGTTAACTTTATCAGAGGAAAATTTTCGGCGGGTGTTCGTTATGAAGCATACAACAACGTAAAGCAAGGTTTTTTACCGGATTATAAAGGTCAGGGTATTGTTAACCGTTTTGCGCGTTACCAAGATAATTTGCTGGATGTTACCGTGGGGCATTTTTACGAACAATTTGGTAATGGTTTAACTTTGCGTACGTATTATGAGCCGGGCTTGTTATACGATAATGCCATTGATGGCGCACGTATCATTTCAAACCCCTATAAAGGTATTACTTTAAAAGGTGTGATTGGTAAACAACGTTTGTTCTTTACGGTTGGTCCGGGTATTGTGCGTGGTGTTGATGGTGAAATAAATTTGAACGAATTGTTTGACTCTATTTTAGGAAATAAAAAAACGAAGGTAATGATCGGCAGCAGCTTTGTAAGTAAGTACCAGGCCGGAACTGATCCTAAATTTATTTTACCTGAAAATGTTGGTTGTTACTCCGGACGTGTAAACGTTATTCGCGATGGATTTAATTTTGCAGGTGAGTATGCTTACAAAATAAACGACCCTTCGAGTGACAATAATAAATCCTACAAATTTGGCGATGCCTTGTATTTAACATCTTCTTACGCTGGAGATGGTTATTCATTTATGTTTCAGGGTAAGCGTATAGACAACATGAGTTACCGTAGCGACAGAAATGAATCGTTACAAAATTTATTGATAAATTATTTACCTGCTACAACAAAACAGCATGCTTATACGTTAGTTGCTTTAAACCCCTATGCAACTCAATTAAAAGGCGAAATTGGTTTTATGGCTGAGGCACAATATAAAGTTAAAAAAGGTACTGCTTTGGGCGGAAAATATGGTATGGAAATTACCGTGAACTATTCGCAGGCCAGTGGATTAAAACAATATGCCAAAAGCGATTCAACAACAACTTTGGATTTTTATAATACCAAATGGGATTTTAAAGAATTGTCAGGGCAAACCGCTCGTGTAGACAGCGTGTTGCGTGATGGTGTTTATACTAAACAAAATGTAAGCTATAACGATGCTTACAGATACTATCAGGATTTTTTCATTGAAGTTTCAAAAAAATTCAGCAAAAAAGTAAAGGCTACCTTTATGTACTCGCATCAGTTCTATAACCGTAACATCATTCAGGCGGGATCGGCCAATGCCGGTTACAAAAATTTATATTCAGATATTGGTGTAATTGATGTTACTTACAAATATAAAACAGGAAGTGCCATTCGTTTTGAGGTGCAAGGATTATTTACACCATCTAAAGATGTTGTTACAACTTCAAACGGTGTAGGTAAAGGCAATTGGGCAACCGGTTTAGTTGAATGGTCAATTAACAGCAACTGGTATGTAGCTATTTTTGATCAATGGAATTATGGAAATCCAGAGACCGGAGGACAAACATTATTAGAAAATTTGACCCCTGCTTTTTTAAAGGGTTCTTCATACACCGCAAAGGATCTGAGGATTCACTATTACTTACTTAATGTAGGTTATAATAGCGGTCCGCATCGTATTGCCCTAAGCTACGGTAAACAAAGTGCCGGTATCTTTTGTGTAGGCGGTGTGTGTAGAAATGTGCCGGCGTCAAATGGATTATCACTTTCAATTACAAGTAGTTTTTAGTAACTTTAATTAAAATAAATTGATCATGAAAACATTAGTTTCAGGTTTCATACTAGGAGCGGCCATGTTAGGCTTTTATTCGTGTGATAAGGTTAAAGATCCTGTGATCAAAAACACAACTCCGGTTGCTGTTGGATCAACCTTTGACACCATTACCAATGCCAGCGTTGCTAATTTCAAAAAAACATTGTTGGAAGATTACACAGGACATAAATGTGGTAATTGTCCGGCTGCAGCTATATTAGCCACAAATCTATATAACCAGTATAAAGATTCAATAGTGGTAATTGCTATTCATGCCGGTTTCTTCTCAAAAACAAATCTTGATTTTCCTACTTCATATACCACCACCGTTGGTAATGATTGGGATGGATCAGCAGGCTTTGCTGTTAGCGCTAAAGGAAATCCAAACGGAATGGTGAATAGAAAAACATATCCTGGCTTTACTTTGGTGCATAAAGACACTTGGGCAACAACAGTAGCTTTGGCTAAGAATGATCCGTTTATTGTTAAGGTAGATCTGAAAAGTATGTACGATAAAAATGCGCGTGCTTTAAATGTTGAAACCAAATTAACGTTCTTACAACCATACACGAACAATGTAAAAGTTAACCTCGTACTTACTGAAGATAGCATCATTGGTGATCAGTTAGATTATTCGAAAAACCCTGACCATATTGAAGATTATGAATTTGAACACATGTTGAGAGGTTCCTTAAATGGCTCGTGGGGTGAAGTAGTTAAAACAGCTCCAATTGCTGCGACCAGCACTGCAACACTTTTAACTAACAATTACAACGTTAATTCAGCTTGGAAAGATAAAAAATTGACCTTGATCGCCATTGTTTATGATGAAGTAACTAAAGAAGTACTTCAGGTAGAAAAAGTAAAAATCAGGAAATAGTTGATCTGTGCTTGCAACCATTAAAAAGCATTTTTTTGAACACACCATATTATGGGTCGCTTTAATAGCGACCCTATTGGTTTATTATAGGTCGTTATTTTTCCCTTACATCAGTTGGGATGATCCTGAGATGATCTTTAAGAATAAGGATGTGATCCATTTTAAAGTACTTTCTTTTTTCTCTGATCATTATGTGGGTAATTACATTCCGTTGACCATGCTAAGCCATGCCATTGCCTGGGCCCTGTTTAAAGGTAATGTGTTTGGTTATCATGTTTTGAATTTAGGCTTGCATTTATTTAACGGCTATTTAGTTTATCAGTTAAGTTTAAAATTATTCAAAGAGAAAAAGATTGCCTCTACTGCTGTTGTTCTATTTCTTTTACATCCATTGCAGATCGAATCGGTTAACTGGCTATCTGAATTCAAAACATTAGGATATACCTGTTTCTTTTTATTGGGATCACTTGCCTATTTAAATTATTTAAGCACCAAGCTCAACAAACATTTGATCATTACGGCCGGCTATTTTATAGCCTCATGTTTGTTTAAACCATCTGCTGTTATTTTTCCTTTGTGTTTGATCTGTTTTGATATTTTCATTCATCGATCATTCCATTGGCGTTATGTGATCAACAAAATTCCGTTCTTATTTATTTCGCTTTTATTTGGTTTGATCAACTTAAAAACGCAGGCAGCCGATCAATTCATTAATTACGCGCATAGCTTTCCGTTTTACGAGCGCATTTCCAATGCCGGATATGCTTTAGTTAAATACACGCAATTATTTTTAGCGCCTTTTAATTTAAGTGTCATCTATCCTTTTCCTGAAAAAACAATAAATGTTATCCTGCTCGGTTCTATTACCTTTATTGCAATTGTTGTTGCTTTGATCTTACTAAATAAAAAACAAGCAGCAACGCCATTGGCCATCCTCCTCTTCATCATTTTTAATTTGATATTGGTCTTACAATTTGTTCCGTTTGGTGAAGTGCTTTATGCAGATAGATACATGTACCTTCCTCTGGTTGGTTTTGCCTGGTTATTTGCCTATTTGATCTCCAATTTTAAATTAAATGGATTTATCATTCCAATCATTCTTTTGTTAGCATTAGGTGCAACAACGTATATGCGCAGCGAAAAATGGAAGAACAGCATTACACTTTACGAAGACATCATTAAAAAATACCCTGATAATTTTTTAGCGTTGAATAGTTTGGGCGTTGAGAATATGATGAAGAATAACGATGATAAAGCTTATTTGTATTTTAACCGTGCCACAACAGTAGCGCCCAACAACTACAAAGGATTTTACAACCGTGGATTATTACTTTTAAAAAACAACAATCCGAAAAAAGCCATTGAAGAATTCAATAAAGTATTTGCCCTTTATGATTATTCAAAAGCCTATGTAGCTCGCGCTTCCGCATTTTATGCTCTAATGCGTTATACCGAAGCACGAACAGATGCTACCATTGCATTGCGTAAAGATCGTTTTAACCACAAAGCCTTGTTTGTTTTAGGAAATTGTGATAATGATGAGAATGATCTTAGCAATGCGATCACTTATTACAACCGTGCCATTGAATTAAATAACGAAGAGCCTGATTATTATTTTAAACGTTCCATTGCTTTTGGAAAACAACAAAAATTTTCGGATTGCATGAACGACCTAAACACTTGTTTGAATTTGAATCCGAATTACGTGGAAGCTTATTACTGGCGCGGTGTGGCCAAGGTTAATCTCAAACAAAACCCCTGTGAAGATTTCAGACGAGCCGCCGAAAATAATTACACACCGGCTAAAGAAGCTTACGCAAAGTTTTGTAATTAATACGGACTTTGTTTTCTGATGATCTTACCAAACCATTTCGGGAAAAAGCGTTTGATCTTTACTGCCAACAATTCTTTTCCCCCTACTAAAATTTCTTCATCGTTATTTTGAATGGCCTTTAAAATAATACTTGCACATTCTTCAGAGCTCATGGCATTCACATGACTTTCATCCATCTTACCATGTTTACCTGAATCGGTAATGGCGTTAAGGGAAATGTTTGTTTTTACTTTACCCGGACAAACGATCAAGGTTTTAATTCCCAGCTTTTCTGTCTCTAAACGGAATGATTCGTAAAAACCATGCAGGGCGTGCTTTGCAGCCGAGTAGCCCGAACGCAAATAAAAACCGAACTTTCCTGCAATACTGCTGATCACAATAATGTGTCCGTTTTTTTGCCTTTTCATATAAGGCAATACTGCCTTGGTTAAATTAATGTATGAGAAATAATTCACCTCCATCAATTCACGATCTGTTTCAATTGGCGTTTTATCTGCTTCCGCACGCTGGCTCATTCCTCCATTATTCACCAACATATCAATTCGTCCGAATTTATTAATGATGCTTGCTGTTAAAGCCGTTGCATTAGAGGTATCTTTCAAGTCAAAAGGTAAGATCATCAGATCCAGTTCCGGTAATTTGGTTAATGCAGCAACACGTTTCAATTCATCTTCACGTCGCGCTGATAATATCAAGCGTGCTTCTTGCTTGGCTAATTCCAAGGCCAATGCTTCTCCAATACCTGAAGAGGCACCGGTTATCCAAATTACTTTATCTTTAAAAAAACTCATTTACCTTCTATTAATTTAATTACTTTTTGTACTTCAATGGCTTCAATGCAAGCGCAACTTCCGCCTTTGCGACAATCTTCACATGTTTTATCGATCACAACAAAATGCGCATCCTTTCCAACAGGCGCCCATCTGCCGGGATGAATAGGACGCATCGGCGCAAACAAACCAATGGCCTTAACGCCCAATGCTGCTGCAATATGCAAAGGACCGGTACTTGCCGCCACCAATACATCACACATATTAATGAATGAAATGAATTCGTTCAAACTCAATTTACCGGTTAGATCAATTACACCTTCATTTTCTTTAATAAATGATTCTAATTGCAAACCATCTTCTTTTGTGCCACTTATAAAAATTTGATACTTATCTTTTGGTAATTGTTTGATCAGTTTCGAAAAATTTGCCAAACCCCACTCACGCGCGCTGCCTTTTGATTTAGGATGAAGGATCACTTTTGTTTTTCCTTTATCCAGCATATTCACAAAAAGTTCATTGCCTAGTTTTGGAACTTCTTTTATGCCGTAAAAAGATTCGATCTCTTTAAAGGAATAGTCGGTTTTAATATTTAAGAACGATAATAACTGAATATTCAATTGCGATTCGTGCAAGTTCGAATTTTTGCGCGATAAATTCAATAAGGTGTTGCATGTGAACCAATGATACAAGCGGTTTCTAGTGCCTACTCTGTTTTTGATACCGGCTGCTTTCATTAACTGTGCAATTTCCTTCACCGGAAATACATGCACAGCCATATCGATCTTTAATAATTTGATCAATTCAATTTGTGCGGTTTTATCTGCTGCTAATACATCATCGTAATTAATAAATTCATCCACATGCGAACTTAATTCAATTACCGATTTGGTATAAGTACGACCTAAAAAATAGATCTTGCATTCCGGAAAATGTTTTTTAATAACGCCTGCCATTGGTAAGGTTAACACCACATCGCCAATTGAATCGGTTCTGCTTAATAGTATGTTGAACTTATTTTGCATTGGCGTAAAGCGCTCTTATTTTTTTATATTTTAAATAGGTTGCATAGGCCGAAATACGCGATATCAAATAACCGGCCTTACCATCTAAAAAACCTAGCTTCAACAAATAATGATCAATGAATTTTGCAACCGGATTTACCACTAATTTATACGCCGGCGCTTTCTTTCCTTTTTCAAAATAAGCTTTAGACGCAATGTTGGTAAAGTATTCCACCTGCTTGTAGTGATCATCAACCGAATAGTAACTGTAATGTAAAATATCGCCTTCTAAAAAACCGGCATTCTTATCTCCTGCAAACAATTCGTATTTGTCGTGCGGATTAATTCCTCGCCACTCCCCTTTTCTAATGTCCCACAAACGCATCTTTCTATCCGGATACCAACCGCAATGTTTTACCCAATGATCACAATAATTTGTAAGACGGTTCATGTAATACCCTTCCTTATCAAAATTATTTTTCACTTCTAAAATTGATCGACGCAATGTTTCATCCAAAGCTTCATCAGCATCTAACGATAACACATGCGGATATTTTGCATAGGTAATAGCTCTGTTCTTTTGCTGAATATGCCCGTCAAAAGCATGCTGGTAAAAACTAACATTGTATCTTTTACAGATCTCTTCGGTACGATCTTTACTGAACGAATCGAGCACCACGATCTCATCTACCACACCTTGCAATGAACTTAAACATCGCTCAATGTTCTTCTCTTCGTTAAATGCAATTATTACCGCTGATATTTGTGGCATGTTGTAAAGATAAGAATTAATTTTACCTCTAATTAAGCCACTAATTACACTAATTATCACAAACAGAACACATATTAGTTTAATTCGTGTAATTCGTGGCTAAATACTATCTTTAAAGCATGAACATCAGCATCATTCAAACCTATTTATTTTGGGAAGAGGTTGATAATAACCTGAACCATTTTGAACGACTTGTTTCATCTATAAAAGATAAAACAGATGTGATCGTATTGCCTGAAATGTTCACCACCGGATTTACCATGAACCCCGAAAAAAATGCCGAACAACATTTGGGCAAAGGTTTTGAGTTCATGAAAAAAATGGCTTCGCAAAAAAACGCAATAGTAACAGGAAGCATTTCTATTAAAGAAAATACAAATTATTACAACCGTTTATATTGGGTGCAACCAAATGGTGAGTTTGATCATTACGATAAACGCCATTTATTTCGAATGGCCAAGGAAGATGAGCATTACACACCCGGATCAAATAAGATCATTAAGCATGTAAATGGCTGGAATATTTGTCCGCTTGTGTGTTACGATCTGCGCTTTCCTGTATGGAGCAGAAACCGTTTTAAGAATGGCAAGTGGGATTATGATGTATTAATTTATGTTGCCAACTGGCCCGAAGTACGCAATTACCCTTGGAAGCAACTGCTCATTGCACGCGCTATTGAAAACCAATGTTATGTGGTTGGCGTAAATCGTATTGGTAAAGATGGTAATGATTTTGCCCATTCGGGCGATAGTGTAGTTATCAATCCGCGTGGTGAGATAATCAGTAAAACCGCTGCACATACCGAAAGTATTGAAACCATTACCCTTGATAAAGCCTACCTCGATGAGTTTCGAAAGGTATTCCCTGCCGGCCTGGATGCCGACGATTTTACCTTAAATATTTGATTAAAAGCCCTAAAATTCTATCTTTGTAAGCCTTTATTTTTAAGGTATTGCACACTTTTTACGATAGAATTTTATGGAATATAATTTCAAGGACATAGAAAAAAAATGGCAGGCAAATTGGGCTGCAAAAAAAACATTTAAAGCATCCGATTCATCAAACAAACCAAAGTACTATGTATTGGATATGTTTCCTTACCCATCGGGTGCGGGCTTGCACGTTGGCCATCCACTTGGTTATATTGCTTCTGATATCATGGCGCGCTACAAACGCCATAAAGGCTTTAATGTGTTGCATCCTATGGGTTATGATAGTTTTGGTTTACCTGCAGAGCAATACGCTATTCAAACCGGGCAACACCCCGCCATTACTACCGAACAAAATATTAAACGTTACCGCGAGCAATTAGATAAAATTGGTTTTTCATTTGATTGGGACAGAGAAGTTAGAACCTCTGATCCGGAATATTATAAATGGACCCAATGGATATTCATTCAACTATTCAATAGCTGGTACAATAAAACATCTGATAAAACCGAGAACATTGCAACTTTGATCAGTGAGTTTGAAGCCAATGGTAATTCAAAAGTTAATGCTGTTTGTGATGATGATGTAAAACAATTTTCTGCCACCGAATGGAAAGCATTTTCCGAAAAAGAAAAGAGTGATGTGTTAATGGCATACCGCATTGCTTATTTGGGAGAAGCCTATGTGAACTGGTGTCCGGCTTTAGGAACCGTATTAGCAAACGATGAAGTGAAAGATGGTGTGAGTGAACGTGGTGGCCATCCGGTTGAAAGAAAATTAATGAAGCAATGGAGCATGCGCATCACCGCGTACGCACAACGTTTATTAGATGGATTAGATTCTATCGACTGGACAGAAAGTTTGAAAGAAGCGCAACGCAATTGGATAGGAAGAAGTGAAGGATCGAGTTTGAGATTCCGCCTCAACCCTAACCCTTCTCCAAAGGAGAAGGGAACCGCTCCGAATTGGCAAACTGCAAATAAAGAAGTTTATGCCTTGCTAAAGAATTTTGCCAGAGAGAACAGACAACCATTAACCGAAAGTGAAGATCTGCTTTGGCAAGAGTTAAGGAATAAACAATTAGGTTTTAAATTCAGAAGACAACATGCAATAGAAACTTATATTGCAGATTTTATTTGTTTAGAGAGAAAGTTGATCATAGAAGTTGACGGTGAAATTCATTTAACCCAAAAGGAAAAAGACGAAGAACGCACTAAAGTATTGAATCAACTTGGTTTTGAAGTGATCAGATTCACAAATCAACAAGTAAAAGAAAATATTAAAGCTGTTTTAGAAGAGATAAAATCAAAGGTAGAAAGCGCCCCCCTCTCCCCTTGGAGAGGGGATGGGGGTGAGGCGGAGACCTACATCGAAGTATTTACGACGCGCCCGGATACAGTATTTGGTGTTTCATTTGTAACATTGGCACCGGAGCATGATCTGGTAAGTAAATTAACTACTGCCGAACAAAAAGCAAAGGTTGAAGATTATGTGACCAAGGCCAAGAACCGCAGTGAGCGCGAACGTCAGGCTGATGTAGATAAAGTGAGTGGTGTATTTACCGGATCATATGTTGTGCATCCGTTCACCGGAAAGGATATTCCTATTTGGGTTGGTGATTATGTATTGGCGGGATATGGAACAGGTGCTGTAATGGCAGTACCTGCGCATGATGAGCGCGATTTTAAATTCGCTAACTTTTTTGGATTGCCTTTACCTCAAGTTATTGAACCAACAACGGAGCATGATCTTACAAAAGCTGCTTGGGGAGAGAAAGAAGGCAAGATGATCAACTCTGATCTTTTAAATGGACTTGAAGTAAAAGCCGCTATTAAAAAAGCCATTGAAGAAATTGAGAAACGTGGTTTAGGAAAAGGGAAAATAAATTTCCGTTTACGTGATGCTGTGTTTGGCAGACAACGTTTTTGGGGTGAACCAATTCCTATTTATTATAAGAATGATATTCCTTTTGCACTAGCGGAAAACGAATTGCCATTGGTGTTACCGGAAGTAGATAAGTACTTACCAACCGAAGATGGTGAACCACCTTTGGCACGTGCTAATAATTGGAAATATAAAGGCGAATTTGCTTACGAACATTCAACCATGCCGGGATGGGCAGGAAGCAGCTGGTACTTTTTGCGTTACATGGACGCCAAAAACAATAAGCAATTTGTTAGTGGGCAGTTGGCAGACTACTGGAAAAATGTTGACCTGTACATAGGCGGAAGTGAGCATGCAACGGGTCATTTGTTGTATGTTCGTTTTTGGACCAAAGCCCTTAAAGACCTTGGCTACATTAACATTGAAGAGCCTGCACAAAAATTGATCAATCAAGGGATGATACAGGGCAGAAGTAATTTTGTTTATCGTTTAGATTTTACGAGTCTTTCTAAAGATGCTTTTAAAGGAATTAGCGTTTTTGTTTCCAAAGATCTTTTAGATGAGATGATTAAAGATCGTAAATCTTCCGCATTCATTAATTTCTCTAAAAAGATAAAAGAAGAATTTAATATTGACATTAAAGAAGATACAAATTTCTCCTTTTCAAAACTAAACGTTGATGTCAATATTGTGGAAAATGACATTCTAGACAAGGAAAAATTTCTATTCTGGAGACCTGAAATAAAAGATGCACTTTTAATGCTTAATAAACAAGGTAATTATATTTGCAGTTGGGAAATTGAGAAAATGTCAAAGTCCAAATTCAATATTGTTTCGCCTGATGATATTTGTGAAAAATTTGGAGCAGATACTTTGCGTTTGTATGAAATGTTCTTAGGTCCGCTTGAACAAAGCAAACCATGGAACACCAATGGTATTACGGGTGTTTCAGGATTCTTAAAGAAATTGTGGCGTTTGTTTTTCCAGGGCGGAAGCTTAACTATTAGTGATGAGCCTGCAACAAAAGCAGAATTAAAAACATTGCATACCACCATCAAAAAGATCACGGAAGATATTGAGCGTTTTTCATTCAATACATCAGTGAGTAATTTTATGATCTGCGTAAATGAATTAACCGAACAAAAATGTAACAAGCGCGCGGTGTTAGAACCATTGATCACTTTGATCTCACCTTATGCACCGCATATCACCGAAGAATTATGGAGTTTGTTAGGGCATGCGGAAAGTATCTCAACCGTTCCGTTCCCTGAATTTAATCCGGCGTTTTTGGTAGAAGATAATTTTAATTATCCGGTATCCTTTAATGGCAAGATGCGCTTTAATTTGGAATTGCCAACTACATTAACGCCTGCAGAAATTGAAAAGATCGTATTGGAGCATGAGAATTCTCAAAAATATTTGGAAGGAAAAGCACCAAAGAAAGTCATTATTGTACCAAAGAAGATCGTGAATATTGTAGTATGAGAAAGCTGATCGTTTTAATTAATTACCGTTTTTCAATTTGTTGGATATGCTCAATCGAATTTTAAGATCGAGAATAACGAATTGATCTTACCATCGCCCATTGTTTTTAAAACGGCAAGTGATGTGATCGATTTGGAAGCAAGCCAAGCGAGTTTAGATCATATTAAAGCTTATTTAGAAGCCAAATCATACATCAGTTTAGTTAGAATTGAGGCGCACTCTGATAATACAGGGAACGAGAATAAAAACCTGGAGTTATGCGGCAAACGTGCAAAAGCGGTTGTAGATCATTTGGTAAAACAAGGTATTGATTGCAAACGCTTGATCGGTGTGGCTTTTGGTTCGAGTAAACCTGTTGCTTCAAACGACGCACCGGAAGGTCGTGCTCAAAATCGTCGAATAAACATCATAAATAC
Source organism: Bacteroidia bacterium (assembly GCA_044360115.1). GTDB lineage: Bacteria > Bacteroidota > Bacteroidia > B-17B0 > Aurantibacillaceae > Aurantibacillus. The sequence continues at coordinate 9,925 of JBIKKW010000002.1, read as the reverse complement.
CGAATTAAAGAACCATGCAATTGGTGGTATGCCCATTGATGGTGGTGGAGTGATAAGTGCCACTTGCAGATAATGATTCTGTATTTCATTCAAAGAATTCATTCATCGTTCAAAATTACACAACCAGCGAATTTTTCGATGATATTTCACAATTTATAAATTCATTCACTTCTAATTTATTAACTTGAATGCTTATTATGTTCAAACGAATATTGCATATAGGTATTCATCCTCAAATTGATTTCTATCAACAGCGAGAAGTTAAAATTTTAAATAGCTTGGCGCTCGTTATTATTTTTGGCTTATTAATTGGCGCCACTAATGTATTCTTTTTACAGGAACTTTACCCTGCACTTGCAGAGTCATTAATTGCCTTTGCTACATTATTAATTATTGTTTTAAATTGGAAAAGACATTATGAAACTGCGGCTTTTGTTTATGTAATTGTAATCAATAGTACTTTGTTTTTTGTTTCTCAATATTATGAACCGATAACATCTACCTATCTATACTATTTTCCTGTGATATTTTGCATAGCAATCCTTCATAATCCTAATAAAAAAAATATTAGAACATTTATTTTCTTTACGATTACCTTGATCAGTTTTTTGTGTTCGCGTTTAGTTAATGTTCCATTTTTATCAGGCACACATTTTACTGCCGAACAAAACAACTTGCTTCTGCTTTACAACGTATACTTCTGCGTGATCTTAACCATTGCCCTAGTGTATTACTTCATCAGAATGCTAAACAAACAATACTTTGAATTGGCAGAATTAGTTCAAAAAACCAAGAACGATCAATTAGTGATCAGTAATTCATTAAGAGAAAAAGAGATCCTGTTAAAAGAAGTACAGCACCGTGTTAAGAATAACTTGGCGGTTATTATGGCTTTGTTTAATTTTCAAAAAGACAGTACTTCTAACGAGGAAACTAAACAAGCACTTAATGAAGCTCGTAATCGTGTGTTAAGCATTGCCATGGTGCACGAACAATTGTATAAGAAAGATAATTTCTCAAAAATACATTTAGAAAAATACATTCCCGAACTTATTCAGGAAGTTTTGAGAAGCCATCCTATACACTCGCATACGAGCATCAAAAAAGAACTGGAAAATATTGATCTGGATATCACTAAAACCATACCTGTAGGTTTGATCATTAATGAAGTGGTTACCAACTCGCTCAAACATGGTTTTAAAGATCAACAGGTGATCCCGGAAATTCATATTAAATTAAGCGCATCTAACGGTTGGGTAAATATTGAATTAAAAGACAATGGATCGGGTTTTCCTGAAAAGATCGAAAAAAACCCTAACTCACTTGGTATATCATTAATGGAATCGCTAACCGAACAGATAGACGGTAAGCTTGAATTAACAAGCGATTCAGGTGCCTTGGTCAAATTAAGTTTTCCGGCTTTATCGGCATAAAATTATAGCTCCTTTTTTCGTAAAAAAACCATTAAAATCACTAATTTTAATGCTTTAAAATCATTCACATGTTACGTACACACACTTGCGGCGAATTAAGAGCTTCGGATATCAATAAAACAATTACCCTAAGCGGCTGGGTTCAAAAAAGCCGTGATCTTGGGGGTATGACCTTTATTGATATGCGCGACCGTTATGGTATTACTCAATTGGCATTTAATATGGATTGGGATAAGAACCTGTGTGAACAAGCGCGTAAGGTAAGTCGTGAATTTGTGTTACAGATCACCGGAACTGTTATTGAACGTGAAAGTAAGAACAAGAACAATCCAACAGGTGATATTGAAATAAAAGTTTCTTCGATAAAAATTTTAAACGAAGCAATTACCCCTCCTTTCACCATTGAAGATGAAACTGATGGTGGTGATGAGTTGCGCATGAAATACCGTTACCTTGACTTGCGCAGAAGTGTAGTTAGAAAAAATTTAGAGTTACGTCACCGTTTAGCAATTGAAACGCGCAACTATTTAGATAAGCAAAGTTTTTTAGAGGTGGAAACACCTGTTCTTATTAAATCAACACCTGAAGGTGCTCGCGACTTTGTTGTACCAAGCCGTATGAATGCCGGTCAGTTTTATGCTTTGCCTCAAAGTCCGCAAACCTTTAAACAATTATTAATGGTGAGTGGCTTTGATCGCTATTACCAAATTGTGAAATGCTTCAGAGATGAGGATCTGCGTGCAGACAGACAACCTGAGTTCACGCAAATAGATTGTGAGATGAGCTTTGTGGAGCAGGAAGATATTTTACAAACCTTTGAAGGATTAGTACGCCATTTATTTAAAACCGTTAAAGGCCTTGATATACCAGCGTTACCGCGCATGAGTTATGCCGATGCAATGAAGTTTTACGGCAACGATAAACCGGATACGCGTTTTGAAATGAAATTTGTGGAGTTGAATAATGTGGTAAAAGCCCGCCTGCCGAACGGACAGGGAAAAGATTTTAAAGTGTTTAATGATGCTGCATTTGTAGTTGGAATTTGTGCGAAAGGAGCTGCTGAGTATACACGTAAACAGCTAGATGAATTAACTGAATTTGTAAAGCGTCCGCAAATTGGTGCTACAGGATTGGTTTATGCGCGCTATGGAGCAGACGGGACGATCAAATCAAGTGTAGATAAATTTTACAACGAAGAAGATCTGAAAAATTGGGCAAAAGCATTTAATGCACAACCCGGCGACTTGATGCTGATATTGGCAGGTGATGAAGACAAGACCAGAAAGGCAATGTCGGAATTACGTTTAGAGATGGGAACACGTTTAGGCTTGCGTGATAAGAATACCTATTCATGCTTATGGGTAATTGATTTTCCGTTATTGGAATGGAATGAAGGTGATCCTAACTTGCCTGAATCCATGCGTGGGCGTTGGGTTGCAAAGCATCACCCGTTCACATCACCAAAACCGGAAGATATTGAAATGCTTTCAAAAGATCCTGGCGCAGTAAGAGCAAATGCTTACGATATTGTGATCAATGGTGTTGAAATTGGCGGAGGAAGTATCCGTATCTTTAATAAAGATCTTCAGGCAAAAATGTTTGAAGTATTAGGTTTTAGTAAAGAAGAAGCACAAAAGCAATTTGGCTTTTTAATGAATGCCTTTGAATTTGGAGCACCGCCGCATGGTGGAATTGCTTTAGGCTTTGACCGCTTATGCAGTATGTTTGGTGGAGCAGATAGCATCCGTGATTTCATTGCCTTCCCTAAAAATAATTCAGGCAGAGATATGATGATCGACAGTCCGAGTGAAATTAGTGATGAGCAATTAAAGGAATTGGGAATTAAGATCTAAATGAATTAATACATAAATAAAAAGCCCTTTCAAAAATGAAAGGGCTTTTTATTTAAATGATCTATTATTACAAGATCAACATCGCATCACCGTAACTGTAAAAACGGTATTTTTCTTTGATCGCTTCTTTATATGCTTTCATGATCAGATCATATCCACCAAATGCTGAAACCATCATTAACAAAGTACTTTCAGGCATGTGGAAATTGGTGATCATACAATTAGCTACGCTAAAATCGTATGGCGGGAAAATGAATTTGTTTGTCCAACCAACATAAGGATTCAATTGACCTGTAGTTGAAACAGATGATTCAACAGCACGCATTACGGTTGTACCTACTGCGCAAACTTTTCTCTTCTTCTCTTTTGCAGCATTAACGATCTTACAGGTATCACTTCCGATCAATACTTCTTCACTTTCCATTTTGTGTTTTGTAAGATCTTCCACCTCAACTGTACGGAAAGTTCCTAAACCAACATGTAAGGTTAATGGTGCAAATTGCACACCTTTGATCTCTAACTTCTTTAATAATTCGCGGCTAAAGTGTAAACCTGCAGTTGGTGCTGCTACTGCGCCTTCGTTCTTAGCAAAAACGGTTTGGTAACGGTCTATATCCGATTCTTCAGCTTTACGTTTGATGTATTTTGGTAATGGTGTTTCGCCTAGATCATGTAGGATCTTTCTGAATTCTTCATAACTTCCATCATATAAGAAACGTAATGTACGTCCGCGTGACGTTGTATTATCAATTACCTCAGCCACCAACGCATCATTATTCTCACCAAAATATAATTTATTTCCAATACGTATCTTACGTGCCGGATCAACCAATACATCCCATAAACGGCTTTCGGTATTTAATTCGCGTAATAAGAATACTTCGATCTTTGCACCGGTTTTTTCTTTGTTACCATACATACGTGCCGGAAACACCTTTGTATCATTCAACATCATCACATCACCTTCATCAAAGTAATTTAAAATGTCTTTGAATTTTTTATGTGTGATCTTGCCGGTAGCTCTGTCAACCACCATTAAGCGTGCATCTTCGCGATTTTTTGCAGGATACTCTGCCAATAATTCTTTTGGGAGGTTAAATTTGAACATCGATAGTTTCATAGTTCTGACTTTTATTTTAATGTAAGACTATGAAATGTTGTTGGATTAACTTGTAATTCCAGAACCGGAATTGCAACAGCATTCGCATAATCTTACGGGATTATACAATTATCTTTTTTAGCCGTTAAGTGCCTCTGCACCCGCAACGATCTCAAGGATCTCTTTGGTGATGGCAGCCTGACGAGCTTTATTATAAGTGATCTTTAATTCTTTTTGCATGGCGCTTGCGTTATCTGTTGCTTTGTGCATGGCGGTCATACGCGCACCGTGCTCACTTGCGAACGAATCTAACAAGGCTTTGTAAAATTGAGTTTTTAATGAACGTGGAATTAGATCATTAATGATGTATTCCATATTTGGTTCAAAATCGTAATCAGCTTTTGCAGTTCCTGTATTTTGTGATTCAGCAACCGGTAAAAACTGCTCAGCAACTGCAAATTGAACTGCCGCGTTCTTAAACTGATTGTAAACCAAAACGATCTTATCAAATTGCTTATCTGCAAAAGAGTTCATGATCTGTTCTGCAAATGGCGCAACATTCTCAAATGTTAACTTATTGAAAAGTTCATTACCGTTGTGCGGAAGATCATTCCCCATGATAATATGTGGTGTTCTTTTGAACGCGTCTTGAACTTTTTTACCAACAGGAATAACGGTTACATTGTATCCTTGGTAATCGTTATTGATCAACGACCAAGTTTTTTTAATGATGCTTGAGTTAAATGCACCCGCTAAACCTCGGTTAGAAGAGATGGCAATAAGTAAAATATTTTTACCGGTAACTTTGCGCGCGTATGCATTTTCAGATGCATCAACACTTGCACTTACATTCTCTAAAATCTCTTTTAATTTGTTAGCGTAAGGGCGCATTTGCACAATGGCATCCTGAGCACGTTTCAATTTCGCAGCACTCACCATTTTCATGGCACTCGTGATCTGCATGGTTGAACCTACTGATACGATCCTGTTTCTAACCTCTTTTAAATTTGGCATCTCTTATTACAAAATTAATACTGGAAAAAGCCGTTCAGATAATTATAACTGATTTTAACTTTTCCCTTTGATCAATTAATTATACTTAGCTAATAAATCTTTTGCACAACTCTCTAATGTGTTTGTGATCTCATCAGTATACTGACCAGCTTTTAAACTATCTAAAGTTGATTTGTGCTTACGCTCCATTGCATCCAAGAATTCTTTTTCGAATTCACGTACCTTGTTAACCGGTACTTGACGTAAGAAGTTCTTAGTTCCTAAATAAATAATAGCAATTTGTTGCTCAACACGTAATGGTGAGAACTGAGCTTGCTTTAAGATCTCCACGTTACGAGAACCTTTATCTAAGATCGATTTTGTAGCGGCATCAAGATCAGAACCAAACTTTGCAAACGCTTCTAATTCGCGGTATTGCGCTTGGTCTAACTTTAAAGTACCTGCTACTTTTTTCATTGATTTAATTTGAGCGTTACCACCTACACGAGATACCGAGATACCAACGTTAATAGCGGGACGAACACCAGAGTTGAATAAGTTCGACTCTAAGAAGATCTGACCATCGGTAATTGAAATTACGTTAGTTGGGATATACGCCGAAACGTCACCCGCTTGTGTTTCAATGATCGGTAAAGCTGTTAACGAACCACCACCTTTTACAATTGGTTTTAATGAATCAGGAAGATCGTTCATGTTCTTAGCGATATCATCAGAAGCGTTGATCTTTGCAGCACGCTCTAACAATCTGCTGTGTAAGTAGAATACGTCACCAGGATATGCTTCACGTCCAGGAGGGCGACGTAATAATAATGAAACCTCACGGTAAGCAACCGCTTGTTTTGAAAGATCATCATACACGATCAAAGCCGGACGACCGGTATCGCGGAAGAACTCCCCAATTGCAGCTCCGGCAAATGGTGCGTAGAATTGCATTGGAGCAGGATCTGAAGCGTTAGCTGCAACAATTACTGTATAAGCTAATGCACCGTTCTCTTCTAAAGTACGTAATACGTTTGCAACGGTTGAACCTTTTTGTCCGATCGCTACATATATACAAAACACAGGCTTACCTGCTTCGTAAAATTCTTTTTGATTGATGATGGTATCTAAACAAACCGCAGTTTTACCGGTTTGACGGTCACCGATCACTAACTCACGCTGACCACGTCCGATAGGGATCATGGCATCGATCGCTTTGATACCGGTTTGTAACGGCTCATTTACCGGCTGACGGTAAATTACACCCGGAGCTTTACGCTCAATTGGCATTTCGTAAGTTGTTCCTTGGATAGGACCTTTACCATCAATAGGATTTCCTAAAGCATCAACAACACGGCCTAACATACCTTCACCAACACGTAATGAAGCAATTTTACCGGTACGCTTTACAATACTTCCTTCTTTTAGTCCATCACTTGAACCTAACAATACCACACCTACGTTATCTTCTTCCAAGTTCAAGGTAATAGCTTGTAAGCCGTTTTCGAACTCTACTAACTCACCTGATTGAACTTTTGATAAACCATAGATACGAGCGATACCGTCACCTACTTCAAGTACTGTACCAACCTCTTCTAATTCGGCCTCACTTTTAAAGCCCGATAATTGTTGTCTTAATATTGCAGATATTTCTGCTGGTTTTACTCCTGCCATGTTACTAGTTTATTGAAACTGATTTTGTATTAAAATTCTTTTTAAGATCGGCCAACTGGCGCGAAACACTATTGTCAACTTGGTTATCACCAACGCGTAAAATAAATCCGCCAATTAATTCAGGATTTACTTTTTCTACCAACTCCACTTCGCCTTTTGCATTTGCTTTTATAATGTTCATGGCTTTGTTACGAGTTGCATCATCTAACTTAACAGCAGATGTGATGGTAGCGATGGTAATATTATTGTGTTTTTTGTATTGAGCAATGAATGATTCAGTGATCTCAGCCAAAATAGTTGCACGTTTCTTATTTGCAATTAAGGTAAGGTAGGCACTGGTCATTTCACTCACGTTCGACGCGAAGAGTGCTTTGAACACATCGATCTTCTTGTCGATCTTTACAACCGGACTTTTTAAGAACACCTGAAGATCATGACTTGATTCACATGTATTCTTAATAAAGATCATATCCTTATAAACTGTGTCCAATTGCTTTCTTTCAATGGCCAGGTCTAATAAAGATTTTGCGTATCGGGATGCGACGATCATTTATTTACAATTAATTTAAGTTAACGTCTTTCATTAAATTGTTTACCAATGATTTTTGTTTTTCATCAGATGACAATTCAGATTTTAAAATTTTCTCGGCAATATCAATTGATAAAGTTGCCACTTGTGCTTTAAGATCAGCAATTGCTGCATTTTTTTCGGCAACAATTTGCTCACGTGCAGTAGCTAAAATACGATCAGCTTCTTTAGTAGCTTTTGTTTTTGCTTCAGCGATGATCGACTCTTTGGTATCACGTGCTTCTTTTAATAGAGCATCTCTTTCCGAGCGTGCTTCATTCAAGATCTTTTCGTTACCTGCTTTCAGGTTTTCCATTTCCTCCTTAGCAGCTTCAGCGCTTTTCAAAGCAGTTGCAATTCCTTCTTCACGCTCTTTGATGGCAGAAAGGATAGGCTTCCAGGCGAACTTACCTAAAAGAACCAATAATAAAATGAAAACGATGCTGGTCCAGAAGATCAAACCTACTCCCGGCGTTACCAATGCATTTAAAATAAATAATGAGTTCATGTTTTATTTTTTGTTTTTAATAATAACCTTTTTAAAACAAAGCCTCTTGCCAACCGCAAGAGGCATAAGTTTTTACTTCGACATTAAAGCTACAACCACACCGAATAAAGCAACACCCTCAACTAAGGCTGCTGCGATGATCATTGTAGTTTGGATCTTTGAATGTGCTTCTGGTTGACGTGCAATGGCGTCCATTGCATGACCACCAATTTGTCCGATACCGATGCCGGCGCCAATTACGGCTAAACCTGCTCCGATTGCTGCGATACTTCCACCCATGGTTTTTTGTTTTTTATTTGTTATTATTTGTTTGTTAATGTGATGTTGCTTCGCCGTGTGCATGCTCTTCGTCATGGCCATGATCGGCAGTTGCCGCGCCAATGAATAAAGCAGTTAACATGGTAAAGATATATGCTTGTAAGAATGCTACTAAACACTCTAATACGTCAATAAATAATGCGAACGCTACTGATACCGGAGAGATCGCAAGTGATTCAAAGAAGAAGATCAAACCAACCAAACTGATCACGATAATGTGACCCGCTGTCATGTTCGCGAATAAACGGATCATTAAAGCGAATGGTTTTGTTAGGATACCAACTACCTCAATTGGAATTAATATTGGCCATAACCATTTTGGAGCCGGAGGCATAAAGATGTGGTGCCAGTATGCGCCGTTAGCATTCACATTGGTTACAATTAAAGTGATAACCGATAATACAAATGTAAAGGCAATGTTACCGGTTAAGTTAGCGCCGATAGGAATTAAACCAAATACGTTGTTAATTAAGATAAGGAAGAAAACAGTTAATAAATAAGGAACATACTTTTCGTAACCGTGACCAATGTTACCTTTAGCCAGATCATCACGAACGAACACGATCAATGGTTCAAAGAAAGACTGTTTACCTTTTGGTGCTGTAGTGATACCGGTTGTTTTATAAGCTTTAGCAATTGAAGAGAAGATCAAGAATAAAACAATTGCAGAAATGAACATTTGCGCTACGTTCTTGGTGATCGAAAAATCAAGAGGAGCAGCGTTCTTTACATTTAATTCAGAACCTTCCATTTCAGCATCTAAATACTGACCGTGCTCATTTGGTGTTTCAGTAGCGTAATAAATATGCTCTTCGTAATTCACAAAACGCTCACCATTTTTTTCAACTACATGCATACCATGAGTATCATGATGAAACTCGCCAGATGAAAAAACTGTGATACCGTTATTGGTCTTTAAAATTACAGGTAATGGAATTGATACGGCATCATGACCTTCGCCAAATAAATGCCATGAATGAGAATCTAAAATGTGTTCAAATGCAACCTTGGTGATATCTACCTTTTGCTCGCCTCCATGAGCATCTGCTGCATGAGGAGCTGCATGTGTTGAATCTTTATGATCCAATTCAGTAGGTTCGATCGAAAAAGCTGATAAACTGAAAATAAAAACAAGAATGGTAAAAAGAATTGACTTAGAACTCTTGAATATGCTGATTTTACTGGTCATTCGCACGGTTTAACTAACGGTTACTAAATTTCGGGTGCAAATGTAGCGAACTTTTAACGATTTACATAATATTTTTTCAACCGTTTTGATAATTCTTTTTTATACTCAATTGTTTGATTATCAATAATTTAAAAATTCAGTTGATTTTTGATTTATTCCTACTTTTGTAATTAACATTTTGCAACTTGCGTTGTTGTTTTGAAATAAAATACAGCATCGCTAAAACGATCATTAATAAACATGAATTATTGGCTAATAAAATCGGAACCTTTCAAATATAGTTGGGATCA
>JBIKKW010000069.1:0-16486 GCA_044360115.1 Bacteroidia bacterium | reverse complement strand
CACCGTAAGTTTAGTTAAGCCGCAACATTCAGCAATTATTGATAAAGTAAACATCAGTACGTTTACAGTTTCAATTGCTACTGCAACCAGCACATCTTGTTTTGCAAACAGTAGCTCATCTTATACCTTAAATCATAGAGCAACAATGGAGTTTGGTGGTGCAAATACACCTACATCATTACCATCAAGTTATACCTTAACCGGGCTCACATCCTCAGTGGTGAATGGTTCAAATAAACTTGAGATCAACGCGATCGACAGCAAGGATATCATTACTTTTGAATTACCTATTAATCCTTTGAGCGTGGTTACCAATACTAATAATCACCAATATGTAAGGGTTGGCGTTACCGTGTTTTACAGATATAAATCAGGTGGTAAAATTTTAATTGAAAATAAGAATATTTCAAATACACCATTCAGAGATTCAGTTGCTTTGACATCTGACTTAAGTTGGACATTCAATAATTCTGGAACAAATTCTTTAGTACCGGTTTCAACAGGAGCGCCAATTAAATTTAAAATGCCTTTGAACTCACGTTTGGCAATTTTAAATGATAAAGGTGTTTTAGTATCTAAGCGTCCTTTGAATACAAATGATCCGCAAAAATTCCAAATGGTTAGTTGTACTGGAGCTTTAACAACTAATTCGAGTACTTATACTGCAGGTCAAATGACCGTTACCGGTGCGCCTTATTTATTAGAGTGGGCTCCAAATGGTAAGGCAATTTATTATGTTACCAGTGTAACCACTCCAACACCAACTTACAGAGTTTATAAAGTAAATGTTGGTTCGAGTATTTATGATTTTGCAATTGAAGATTACAGAGGTGCTTATTATACAGGTTGTGTTAATAGTAAGCGTACCGCTACTTCAACGTTTACCTTCTCAACAAACAACAACTCTAAATTCAGAACTACTTTAATTGGTACGTTTAGCGAAAGAATTACAAACTTGGCAGTTAGTGATAATAGCAAAACATTATTATTAACTACTTCAGATGTCAGCTCTGCAGCTAAGAGAATTTACGTAAGTACACCAAATATTGATACAGACAACATCGATAACACAGTTGTTACTTTCAGCGATAAAACAGGCGACCTTCCTAAGATCGGTGTTTACTGTGCTTTGTTTGAAATGAGCGACAATAAGCGTGTGTTAGTAGGAACTGATAAAGGTGTTTACAGAACAAATGATATTACTGCAGGTGCTCCAACTTGGATCGATGAGAAAAACGGAAATGTTTCTCCTGTAAATAACTTTACCATTGCAAACGTACAAGTGTTGGATATCAAACAACAAAAAATGACATCTTGGGATTCTTATAACTCAGGTATTATTTATGTTGCAACAAACGGACGTGGTGCTTGGGTAAATAAGAACTTCTTAACGCAAACAGTTATTGGTGTTCAAGAAAACGAAGTAATAGCTAAAAACACCGGTTTATCAATTTATCCGAACCCAACAAATGGTAATGTAACAGTTAATTTCTTCGCAGCAGATAACGAAGATGTAACTGTTAATGTGTTAGATCTTAATGGTCGCTTGATCAGATCTGAGTCAGTTAAGAATTTAACTTCCGGATATACTGATTACAACTTCAACACAAGTGATATGAATAATGGTGTTTACATCGTAAATATTTCTAGTTCATTAGGAATTAAACGTGTATCTAAGTTGATCGTATCTAAGTAATATTGATCTTTATAAGTTCAAAAGGCGCTCTAACAAGAGCGCCTTTTTTATTGAAAGACATTTTATTCAGTCACTTTAAAAGGTATTCAAATAAAAAAGCCTCAACATTAGTTGAGGCTTTTTGTTTTGTTTGTAATCTAATTAATCAACATTATCGTGTAAGAAGGAGTTATTCGGACGGATCTCGATCTTTTTATCTTCACCTTCGCTTAGTGTGAAACGTGAAACATTAGATTCCTGCGAATAATTCTTATTCTCTAAATTGATATTCTTTCTTGAAAAAGCTGTTTCTTTTTCTAAAGCAGCTAAGCCTTCCGGACTTTTCATTTTCAAGGTGATCTCTTTTAGTTTACGAATACGCTCCTGAGCTAATTTAATTTGCTCTTCACGTGAAACAGATTCAGTTGTACTTGTTGAACTGGTTATTTCTTCTGATCTATTTTCATTAACCGGAGTTGTGGTTGTTTCTGAAGTTACGGTTGTGAACGTAAATTCAGGAGTTGTTTCGATCACTTCTTCGATATTTGTTTCTTCGATCTTATTGTGATCTTCGCTGATGATATTGATCTCTTTTGTTTCAAAAGTGATATCTTTAGACGGCGTTGTGATCTCTTGTGTTTCTTCCTTAATGAAAACAAATGGCTCTTCAGTTTTAACCTCATCAGTTACTTCAGGAGCTTTTTCAATTACCGGTTCAACTTTTGTTTCGTTTAAGTCAACAATTTTTCTTTCTCTGATAAATGATGCTTCAAAACTTTGGCTAGGTTTGGTTTTAAATCCTGTAGCAATGATCGTTACACTTACATTGTCGCCTAATGAAGGATCGGTACCATAACCTGTGATCAGTTCAGCTGTTCCACCAGCAGCTTCCTGAATAAAGTCGGTAATTTCTCCAAATTCATCCATATCAATATCATCACTTCCGCTCATGATATTTAATAATACATGGCGAGCACCGCTAATATCATTATCATTTAATAATGGCGAATTCAATGCACCTTCAACAGCTCTGATCGCACGTCTTTCTCCGCTTGCAACTGCGCTACCCATAATGGCAACACCGCTGTCTTTCATTACTGTTTTCACATCATTAAAGTCGACATTAATGTGCATGTGTAAACTGATGATCTCAGCAATACTTTTTGCTGCACCGGTTAACACATCATCTGCGTGAGCAAATGCTTCGCTCATTTTTAGGTTGCCGTATATCTCACGAAGCTTATCATTGCCAATAACCAAAAGGGTATCAACATATTTCTTTAATTCTTCTAAACCTTGCTCGGCTTGTAATCTTCTTTTCTTTCCTTCGAAAACGAAAGGAAGCGTTACAATACCTACGGTTAAAATACCTAATTCACGAGCGATACTTGCAATTACAGGAGCTGCACCTGTTCCTGTACCACCACCTAAACCGGCAGTAATAAATACCATTTGCGTATTATCTGATAGGTAATTTTTAATTTCTTCGATCGATTCAATGGCTGCGTCTCTTCCAACATCAGGTATAGATCCTGCGCCTAAACCCTTTGTTAAGGTTCCGCCTAATTGAATTTTATTTGGAACAGGGCTTTTTTCTAAAGCTTGTCTGTCTGTATTGCATATGATAAAATCAACGCCTTTTATTCCTAAACGGAACATATGGTTTACGGCGTTACTTCCGCCGCCGCCAACGCCGATCACTTTGATGATCGATCCTTCAGCGTTTGGTAATTCAAATTGCATCATGGTGGTTATGGTTTATGGTTATTAATTTACTTTTTAATTATTCGATATCATCGCTCATCCAATCCTTTGCTCTTGTGATCAAGGTGTCGAAGAACGATCCGATCTTTTTATTAGAGTGGTTGGTGATCTTTTTTGATTCTTTTTTTACTTGTTCTTCTGTTAAAGTTTCTGATACAACTTCCGGTTTATTGAAGTTCAATCCGCGTTTTGCATCACGCTCGTATTTTTCAATTCCTTTCATTACTAAACCAACACCGGTTGCATACAAAGGATTTTTTAATTCATTATCAGCTGATGCTAAATTTCTGTTAGGTGTTCCAATGCGGCAATCCATTCCGGTAGTAAGCATTACTAATTGTTGTAAGTGCTTTAACATCGATCCACCACCTGTTACAACAATTCCTGCAGAAAGTTTTCTTTCGTAGCCAGATGATTTGATCTCAAACGAAACAAATTCCAAGATCTCTTCCATACGTGCCTGAATGATCTGCGCTAATAATTTCACAGAAACTTCTTTTGGCGGACGACCAGATAAACCAGGGATAGAGATGATCTCGTTCTCCTGATTCTCTTGTGCCAATGCCGAACCAAAACGTACTTTTAATTGTTCAGCTTGTGTTTTAATGATCCCACATCCTTCTTTGATATCTTCGGTAATGATGTTACCTCCAAAAGGAATTACTGCAGTGTGACGAATGATGCCATCGTAAAATACAGCCACATCGGTAGTACCACCACCAATATCAACTAATACAATACCTGCTTCTTTTTCTTCATCGCTTAAAACAGCATCGGCACTTGCCAATGGCTCTAAGTGCAAGTCAACAATTTCCAATCCTGCACGGTTTACACATTTGAAAATATTTTTAACGGCACTTACTTGTCCGGTGATGATATGGAAGTTGCCTTCTAAACGTATACCGGCATGACCAATAGGATTTTTAATTCCACTTTCGTTATCAATGATGTACTCTTGAGGGATCACATGGATCACTTCTTCACCCGGATTCATTACCAATCGGTGCATGTTATCGATCAACTGATCAACATCTTTCTGACTAACTTCATCATCTAACGATTGGCGCGTGATCATACCACGGTGTTGCATACTTTTGATATGCTGACCAGCGATACCAACTATTACTTCACCGATATCAACGTTTGCTTTATCTGCTGCAATGGCAATGGCAGATTTGATTGATGCAACGGTTTGCTCAATGTTTACAACCACACCACGGTTCACACCAAGAGATTCGGTTTTACCAATTCCCATGATCTCAATTTTGCCATGTTCATTTTTTCTACCAACAATGGCAGCAATTTTTGTGGTTCCAATGTCTAAACCTACAACTAGGTCGGAGCTTAAGTTATTTGTGTTATTTTCCATAGAATTACTTTTTGGTGCAAACAACCAGGTTTTTAAATTTTAAGTTAATAGTTGAATATTTATTCCACGAGTCGGTTTTATTTAAACCCTCTGTGTAAAACAGTTTTAATTTATTAAGTTTGATGCTGAGGTCTTCGTTAGGACCTAACAAAATAGATTGCTGACCAACAATAGGCGTAAGGATAAAATTGCGATCAGGCGTTACATAGATCTGATGAATAAGATTGGTTAACAAGGAATCAGAGTAAATGGCTTTTGAAATTTCATACACATCATCTAAAACACTTACCGCTTTAAAATTCTCGTTCTTAGCAATTTGATCAACCGAATAATTATAACGGCGCGCATATGGTTCAAAAATATAGCCATTGGCTACAAGCACTCGCCCGGTTGACTTGAAACTCAACGGCATCAATTTGCTTAACGAATCAATGTAATAGCTCTCGCCATTGAAATTGAACACGCGTACCATGGGGCGACGTTGCTTCACAGATATTTTCATATCACCATTGATGTCGTATGAAATATCGGCATTTTCAACTGCGGGGTTTGAATTCAATGCTTTCTCAAGGCTGGTGATATCGATGTTTTTTACTTCGTTATCAATAAGCTTATCATTTCTTTCTTCAAAAAATGTTTTCACATCAGCTTCGTTGATGAATTCGTTTTCAGAAGGGTTAAGGATATCAATGGATACGTGATTGATCTTAACAGACTCTTGTTTTTTAGCGGCAAATGACCATGAAGTGATAAGGCCGGAGATAGCGAATATCCACAGTACAAATGAAACGATCTTTTTATAATTTATTTTTTTCATTTGGCCTTTCAGCACTTTATTTTATTTTTTCTTTGATCAGGTTCTCAATTGGCAGCACCAGTGTATCAATATCGCCGGCGCCAAGTGTAACCAAGATCTCAAATTCGTTTTGTTTTATGTAGTTCAGCAGATCATCTTTGCTGAATAATTTTTTATCGCCTTTACTCACTTTGTTCAGTAACATGGTGGAGTTAATACCTTCAATTGGCAACTCACGTGCAGGATAGATCTCAAGCAGGATCACTTCATCCAACAAACTCAAACTTTCGGCAAAGCCATCGGCGAAATCTCTGGTACGGCTAAATAAGTGCGGTTGAAAAATGCCTGTTACCTTTTTTCCGGGATAGATGCGTTTAACAGAAGAGATGGTAGCTTTCAATTCTTCAGGATGATGTGCGTAATCATCAATGAAAATTGTTTTAGCCGATTTTACTCTGTAGTCGAATCTGCGTTTCACTCCACTAAAAGAACGCAGGGCATCATTGATCTGATCGCCCTTTAAACCAAGCTGCTGTGCAATGGCAATGGCCGCTAAAGAATTCTCAACATTGTGCATGCCAGTGATACCAAGGCATACGTCGGTTAGGTCTTCAATCGGACTCTTTACATTGTAGAACGCTTCATTTTCTATAAAGCGCACATTTTCAGCAACATAATTTGTATTTAAATTTAAAGAGTAGACCACCTTGTTAGATGGAAGACTCAAATCATTATCAACATTTTTGTTAACAATTAAAAGTCCATCTTTTTGAATTTGTTTGGCAAACAATTCATAACTCTCTTTCACAAATTGAGCGTTTCCGTATATATCCAAGTGATCTGCATCACAGCTTGTGATCACCGATAAATAAGGGTGAAGTGTAAGAAAAGAACGGTCGTACTCATCTGCCTCAACAACTACATAGGTCTCGCTTTTGCTTGGATCGCCCAACAAAAGATTGGTGTCGTAATTTTTGGATATACCACCCATAAATGCAAAACAATTCACACCACTGTTCTTTAAAATATGGGAAACCATAGTGGTAGTGGTTGTTTTACCATGAGTTCCGGCAATGGCAATGGTTTTAAATTGTTTGGTTATTTCGCCGAGTACGGCAGAGCGTTTTAAAATATGGTAATTGTTTTCTTTAAGAAAAAGATATTCGAGGTGGTTTAAAGGAACAGCCGGCGTATAAACCACAAGCACTTCTTCTTTTTTAAATTGCGAGAGTAATGACTTTAATTGCTCAACATCTTCAGAATAATGACAGCTAATGCCTTCTTCTTCCAGTTTAGAAGTTAAGTTAGTTCGTGTTTTATCGTAACCGGCAACTGTTTTATTGTAATGATTAAAATATCTTGCCAAGGCGCTCATGCCTATGCCGCCAACGCCCAAAAAGTAATATAATTTGTAGTCCAGTATTTTCATTACTTTGAAATTTTAAGAAGCTTTAAAACTTCATTTGCAATAATTTCAGTTGAATTATAAATAGCTAATGTTTTGATCTTATTGGATAATTCGGTTTGCTTATTTTGATCTTTGGCAAGCTCTATCGCTTTTTTGATCAATTCGGTTGAAGCGTCTGCATCCTTAACTAAAATGGCCGCTTGTTTGTTAACCAAGGCCATAGCATTTTTGGTTTGATGATCTTCTGCTACGTTTGGTGAAGGAACCAAAATACAAGGCTTATGCGTGTTGCAAAGTTCAGAAACCGAACTGGCGCCAGCACGAGAAATAACTGTGTCTGCCGCAGCATAGGCCAGGTCCATACGTTGAATAAAATCGTATGCGTATAAATGTTTTGAATTATATGGAGTGGTATTTTGTTGTGCTGTTTCAAAATAACCTTTGCCAGTTTGCCAAAGTAATTGAAGGTTATTGTCTGCAATTTCCTTTAAACCGTCGGCCATTGCCAAATTAATGGTTCGAGCACCCAAGCTGCCACCAATAACTAAAATTGTTTTTTTATTCGGATCTAATTTAAAAAATTCAATTGCTTCAGCACGTTTTTGATCTACATTCACAATATCTTGTCTAACCGGATTACCACTGAAAACAATCTTTTCTTTCGGAAAGAATTTTTCCATGCCTTCATAGGCCACACAGATCTTATTTACTTTCTGACTTAAAATTTTGTTGGTGATACCTGCAAATGAATTTTGTTCTTGAATCAGCGTTGGTATTCCTCGGCTGCTCGCAGCTCTTAATATAGGACCGCTTGCATATCCTCCTGTACCAATAACTACATCGGGTTTAAAATCATTTAATATTTTTCTTGCTTTCCATAAACTTTTAATGAGCAAGAAAGGGAACATTAAATTTGATAAGGTTAGTCGGCGTTGCAAACCCGCAATAGGTAAACCAATTATGTCGTATCCGGCCTTTGGAACTTTTTCCATTTCCATTCGGCCGAGTGCACCCACAAAAAGTATCTTTGAATTTGGGATCTGTTTTTTTAATTCATTTGCAATGGCAACTGCCGGAAATATATGTCCGCCTGTTCCACCGCCACTTAATATGATCCTTACTTCGTTCAATGTTTAAATGCTTTCTAGTTTTTCTTCAGTTTTATCTTCCGATCTATCTTCGTTACTTCTGCTGATACTTAAAATAATTCCTAACGTGATCATGGTAAATATCATGGATGTTCCACCCATACTTACTAATGGTAAAGGTTGACCCGTAACCGGAAACAAATTCACGGCCACTGCCATGTTTATGAGCGCTTGAAATACGAGACTAAATGAAAGCCCAACAGCAATGAGACTTCCAAATGTTTTATCGGAATCACGAAGTATGCGTATGCCTCTGAAGAACAAAATGAGGTAGAGGAATAAAATGGTCATGCCTGTGAACAAACCATATTCTTCAATAATAATGGCGTAAATAAAATCGGAAGAAGCTTGTGGTAAGAACGCGCGTTGCGTTGAATTACCGGGGCCCTTGCCAATAACACCTCCGGTTGCAATGGCAATTTTTGCTTGTTCACTTTGGTAATTGCTTTTACTATCGCCGCTCGTAAAATTCTCAATACGTGCTTTCCATGTTTTTCCGCGAGGAATAAGATCAGGAACTGTATAAATTAATGTGCCTAATACAAGACCAAAACCCAAACCCATTAAGAGTATATAGGCCAAAAATTTAAGTTTCACTTTTCCTGCGAACATTAAGAACATGCAATTGAAAAATAATAAAGCAGCGGTAGAAAAGTTTGCCGGTAAGATCAATCCACAGATGATCATGATCGGTAACAACAGATGTTTTAACAGACCTTTGAAATCCTGAATGAGATCATTTTTTAAAGTGATCACACGCGCTACATAGATCAAGAGGATCAACTTAGCAACGTCGGATGACTGAAAGGTTAATTTGGTACCCGGGATCTCTATCCATCTGCTCGCTTCACCGGCGCTTACACCTTTTAAAAGTGTAAATAGCAATAATGGGATACATAAGTAAAAACCAATGTGTGCTATTTTACTAAAGATGGTATATCGGATGCGATGTACAACAAACGCTACACCTAATCCAATTAAAATAAAGGCCATTTGCCTGATCAAATAAAATTCGGAATTACCTTGCTGAAATTTATGAGCAAGCGTAACTACGGCACTATATACAACTAAAATAGAGAGTAACGACAATAGGAACATGATAGCCCATATGACCTTATCTCCTTTTAGGTAACTGAATAGTTTCATTTTATTGATCGTTTTTATTGATCATTCAGAGTAGGGGAGAGGCTTGTGTTTAAGTTGGTTATTCTTAAAAACAGAGCGCATGCTCACAACGAACTTCAATTGAAATCCTCATCCGATCCGAAAGATCTTGATAAATTAAAGGGATCGAACGGCAGCTTTAAATTGCATACCTCTGTCTTCGTAGTTCTCGAAAAGATCGAAACTTGCGCAAGCAGGAGAAAGCAATACAGCATCACCTTTTTTACTGATCTTGTATGCAGCAGCAACAGCATCAGCAGCGTTATCGGTCTCAACAATCAGATCGATCACATCTTTAAATGCACTGATGATCTTTTTGTTGTTTTTACCTAAGCATACAATTGCTTTTACTTTTTGTGAAACAAGGTCAATGATCTCGTTATAATCATTTCCTTTGTCTTGACCGCCGCACACCCAGATAACAGGCTTTTGCATACTTTCAAGTGCATACCAAGTAGAGTTAATGTTAGTTGCTTTTGAATCGTTAATGAATTCTATGCCATTGATTGAGGCAACAAATTCTAAACGGTGTTCAATTCCTTGAAAGTCTTGTAAACTTTCTTTGATGATCTCCTTACGCACATCTACGATACGCGTTGCCAGAGACGCTGCCATGGAGTTGTAAACGTTGTGTTTACCCTGCAGTGCTAGTTGTTCAATTGTCATAATTAAGGGATTTTGGTTTGGTTTATAATTAAGGGTTATTTGGTTATTGGTTAAAAATGCGCCATCGCCTTCAATTGGTTTTTTGATGCTGAATGGCGCAAGCTGAACAGGACTATTCCAGTTCTTCATGTATTCTTTCATTACTTCGTCATCTGCATTGTATACAAATGAATCTTCGGATGTTTGGTTTTGAACGATCCTGAATTTAGAAGCAATGTAGTTCTCGAATTTGTAGTCATAACGATCAAGGTGGTCAGGCGTGATGTTAAGTAATACAGAAACGTTTGCTCTGAAATTATACATACCATCTAATTGAAAGCTGCTTAATTCCAAAACGTAATAATCAAAATTTTCAGTTGCTACCTGTAAAGCAAAACTCTTTCCAACATTTCCAGCTAAACCAACGTTGTACCCTGCTTTTTTAAGGATGTGATAGGTAAGCATGGTAGTAGTGGTTTTTCCGTTTGAGCCGGTGATGCAAATTGTTTTTGCTTTAGTGTAACGTCCGGCAAATTCGATCTCAGAGATCACAGGAATATTTTTTTCCTTGAGCTTAACGATCAATTCGGCCTTATCTGGAATACCCGGACTCTTTATCACTTCAGTAGCATTTAGTATTTTTTCTTCGGTATGCTTGCCTTCTTCAAAATCAATTTGATTTTTTAAAAGTTGCTCGCGGTATTTTTCTTTAAAAGTTCCTTTATCACTTAAAAAAACGTCATAGCCTTTCTGCTTCGCCAGTATTGCACTGCCAACGCCGCTTTCGCCTCCACCTAATATGACCATTCGTTTATTCACTTATTCTTATCGTAATTTTAATGTTACAAATGTGAGTACTGCTAACATGATACCTATGATCAAAAAACGCATAACAATTTTTGATTCATGAAATCCAACTTTTTGATAATGGTGATGCAATGGCGCCATTTTAAATAAGCGATGTGTTTGCGCGTACTCTAATCCTCTGCGTTTCTTTTGATATTTGAAATAGTAAACCTGTAAGATCACAGATAGATTTTCAACCAAGAAAATACCGCATAAGATCGGGATCAATAATTCTTTACGAATAGAAATGGCGTATACAGCAATAATACCACCAATAGCTAAACTGCCTGTATCACCCATAAATACTTGTGCCGGGAAAGAATTGTACCAAAGGAATCCGATGCAGGCACCAATAAATGCGGCAATGAATACCACCAACTCACCTGAATTAGGAATGTACATGATGTTAAGGTAATCGGCAAAAATGGTATTACCCGAAACATATGCCAAAATACCAAGCACCACGCCTATGATCGCACTGGTACCTGCTGCCAATCCATCAATACCATCGGTTATATTTGCGCCGTTAGAAACCGCGGTTACAACTAATATCACCATCGGGATAAATATCAACCAGCCATATTTTCCGCAATCTTCACATGCCCATGAAATAAATTTGGCGTAATCTAATTCGTTGTTCTTTACAAACGGAATAGTTGTCTTTAAAGTTTTTACAGGTGTTTCGGCGTATTTTGGGATCTTTAAATTTTGTTGCGCCACCGGAATATCTTTTGAAATGGCCCAGGCATCTTTTGCATTTGATTCCAAACGTTCTTTTACAACAACATCCGGATGAAAATATAAAACGCAGCCAACAATTAATCCAATACCGATCTGACCAATGATCTTGAATTTACCTTGTAAACCTTCTTTATTCTTTTTAAATACTTTGATGTAATCATCTAAAAATCCTAAACCGCCTAACCAAATAGTTGAGATGATCATAAGAATGATATACACATTTAAAACCTTTGCGAACAATAATGTTGGAATTAAAATAGCAGCAATAATGATCAATCCACCCATGGTTGGTGTACCGCTTTTTTTAGCCTGACCTTCTAAACCTAACTCACGAATGGTTTCACCAATTTGTTTGCGGCGAATGAATTCGATGATGCGTTTACCAAATATCAATGAGATGATCAACGACGTGATCAAAGCCAATGCTGCACGGAACGAAATGTAATTAAATACACCGGCTCCAATAAAGTTGAAGTGTTTGTCTAAATATGTAAATAAATAATACAGCATTATACTTCTATTTCGTTAATGGTTTCTTTAAAAATTTTATAATCGTCAAAATCGTGTTTCACGCCTTTTATTTCCTGATATTTTTCGTGACCTTTTCCGGCTATCAAAATAATATCTCCCGTTTTTGCCAAGGTACAAGCAGTGCGTATGGCTTCTTTGCGATCAGAAATACGTAATGTTTTTTTACCATCTGCAGGTGAAACACCTTTTTGCATTTGATTCAATATTTCTTCCGGATCTTCACTTCGCGGATTATCTGATGTAAGGATGATCTTATTGCTGTATTCACAAGCGATCGCAGCCATAACCGGACGTTTGGTGGTATCTCTTTCGCCGCCACAACCAACTAATGTGATCACTTGCTCGTTACCGGTGCGAATATCTTTAATGGTTTCCAATACATTTTTTAAAGCATCGGGTGTATGCGCGTAATCAATAATGCCTATCACACCATTTTTTGATTTAAAATATTGGAACCGACCTTCAACAGAATTTAAATTGCTTAATGCAGTGAGTACATTTGTTGGATCTTGCTTTAATAATACGGCAATTGAATAAACTGCTAATACATTGTAAGCATTGAATGATCCGATCAGTTTCACCCAAACTTCTTTCCCATCGATATTCAATAACAAACCGTTCAAATGATTTTCAAGAACCTTGCATTTGAAATCGGCAACAGAACGTAAGCTGTAAGAATATTTATGTGCTTTGGTATTTTGTACCATCACTGTTCCGTTCTTATCATCAATATTCACTAATGCAAATGCATCAGAACTTAAATGATCAAAAAGACCTTTTTTAGCTTTGATGTATTCGTCAAATGTTTTATGATAATCTAAGTGATCGTGCGTGATGTTGCTGAATGCGCCACCGGTGAACTGAATACCTGTTACACGATGCTGAACAATAGCATGAGAGCTAACTTCCATGAAGGCGTATTCGCAACCTTGCTCAACCATTTGTGAAAGCAATTCATTTAAAGAAAGCGCATCCGGTGTGGTGTGCGTTGCCTGAATGATGGTGTTGTTGATCTTATTTTGTACTGTAGATAATAATCCAACCGAATAACCTAAAGAGCGGAATAAATTAAATAATAATGTAACGGTTGTTGTTTTACCATTTGTACCGGTGATACCAACTAGCTTTAATTTTTCTGATGGATTATCATAAAAATTACATGCAATAAATCCAAGAGCTTCACTTGAGTTTTTTACTTTGATGTAAGTAACCGATTCTGATCGTTCAGCCGGAAGATCCTCACAAACAATAGCAATGGCTCCGCTTTCAATTGCTTTAGGTATGAATGCATGACCATCGCTTGCTGTTCCTTTAACGGCAACAAACAACGAATCTTTTTTTACTTTACGTGAATCAAAAGTTGCTGAAGAAATGGCAAAATGAGTTGAGCCATGGATCTCTTCCAATCTAACTTTATATAATATGTCGCTTAATAATTTCATTATTAACTGAGCGTAAGTATTATTTTATCTCCTTTATTAAATTTTTGTCCGGCTTCCAAACTTTGTTTCTTCACTAAGCCAAAACCTTGCAGTTTTACATTCAAACCTTTGTTCTCTAATAAATACAAGGCATCTTTTGCCGATAAGCCGCTTAAGTTGGGTATCACACCTTTTTTCAAAGCATCTTCTATTTTAGTTTCAGTGATCACAATTTTGGTGGTATCGTTTTTACTTTTGGTTAAGTAACTATCGGTTGCCTGTGTGTTTTTCGCAGGTAAGTTCAATAAGTTGGCAACTTCACTTAATTCTGAACCTTTAGTTGTACCAACGGCCGGTGCATAGGTGATCAAGTTCTTGTTATTATTAATTGGTGAAAGAAAATCTAGACTTCCTGAATAAACTTTTTCGGCGATCTCCTTAAATACCGGACCCGCAACTAAACCTCCATAATAGATACCGTTACTTGGTGAGTTAATGATCACAATACACGTGTATAATGGATTATCAGCAGGGAAATAACCAACGAACGATGCCTGATAGCTTCTGTTACCCGCTTCACCATACGCAGTTTTGCCACTTCCTTTTTTACCAACCTTTGCAATTTGAGCAGTACCTGTTTTACCACCAACTTTAAATGCCGAAATGTTCAATCCTTTACCTGTTCCTCTTAATACAACACCTTCCAATAATTTTTTTGCTTTTTCAACGGTTGCCGGTTTTACAATTTGTTCTGAAATAATTTCAGGTTCATATTTTATGATCGAATTCTCGTTTCGTCTGATCTCTTTCACAAAGTGAGGTTTAACCATTTTACCATTATTAGCAATGGCATTGTATAAGGTTAAAGTTTGTAAGGGTGTAATTAAACTTTCGTAACCATAACTCATTTGTGGTAATGTAACACCCGACCAATCTTTATCTTTGGTTTGTTTGATCAATGGTTTACCTTCGCCCGGAATGGCTAATCCAAGAGGTCTGTTCAAATTGAATGAATTCAGTTTATCTACAAATTGTTGTGGATTTTTAGAGTAATATTTTGTGATGAGTTTGGTAACACCAACATTGGATGACACTTCAAATACACGTTGAACCGTTAATTCCGGCGATTCAGGTGCATCGTGATCTGTAACCGGAATGTTGAAGTACATAACTCGACCATTACCAACATTGACTTTTTCTTCCAAACTAACATTGTAATCATCAATAACTGCAAGTAATGAAGCCAACTTAAATGTTGATCCCGGTTCGGTTGGATAACCAATGGCATAATTCAAGCTTTCAGTGTATTCAGTTGAATCTTTTCCACTTCGCGTTAAATTCGCAATAGCTTTAATGGCTCCGGTTTTTACTTCCATCAATACCGCGCAACCATGTGATGCTTTATTTTTTACCAATGCTTTTAATAATGCATGTTCGGCAACGTCTTGAATGTTGATGTCAATTGTTGTGTAAAGATCTGCGCCATCTTTTGGTTCAACCTCATTCTCGTCGTTAATTGGTCGCCATACATCACCCGCAATTTTTTGCATCAAACGTCTGCCACTGTTTCCTTTCAACGAATCGTCATAAGCGCCTTCTAATCCAACAGGTTTAATTCCTGTACGAGATAAGCCAATGGTGCGCGCGGCAAGCAATTGAAAAGGACGTTCGCGACGATTGGTTTGCATAGTAACTAAACCACCTTTACTCCCTTTGCGAAGTATTGGGAATTTTTTAAGAGCCTGAAGATCTTTATAAGACACATTGCGTTTTAAAAGCACATAACGATCTTTTGTTTTGCGGGCCTTGTTCAGGATCTTTAAATATTGTGATTCACTTTTATCTTTGAACAGATCGTGTAACGACCAAGCCAATGAATCTTTTTTCTCACGAAATAATTTATCATCAATGCTAGGTGCGTTAATATCAATGCCAATTTCGTAATACGGAAGCGATGTTGCCAATAAAGCGCCATTGGCGTCAAAAATATTTCCACGCACAGCTTCTATTTCATGAACCTTTGTGGTAAAGGCTTCTGCTTTCGCACGCCATTCATCACCTTGCACAAATTGAATAACAATAATGCGATAGAGAATAGATATCGCGAAAACGCAAAGCAAAATATATGCTAGGTAGATACGTGATAATATGTCTTTTTTCTCTTTCAAAAATTATTTTTTCTTGAATAGTTGGGTACTGTCTATTTGTATTTTAAATGGCGGAACAATTGGTTCTTTTAATCCAATGGCTTCGGCCGATTTTGCAACTTCACTTTGTTTGCTGGCAAACATCAATTCGCTTTTTGTGTAAATAAATTCAGACTTTAATTCTTTCAAATTATTGGTGATCTTATTTACTTCGCGAATGGTATCATCGGCATAATAACCATAAGCGATATAGGTTGTGGCTAATACTGCTAAAAACAAAATGAAAGGAACGTGTTTAAAGTTCTTTTCATTTGCTAAAAAAGTTCCGCTGAAAATAGAAGACAGGAATTTTGCCAGCACTCCCTTTTTGCCCGGTTTAGCAGGTTTTTGAGGGGTAGGAGGTGCTTCTTCAGAAACCATTTCGATCTCTTCAAGCAATTCTTCTTTTTTAGGTTCTCTTATTTTGTTTGCCACAATTATATTTTTTCACCAACTCTCAATTTTGCACTTCTTGCACGGGAATTACGTTCGAGCTCCGCAGCATCGGGCAAAATTGGTTTTGATGTTAAATTCTTAAATACTTTTTTTGTTGATCCGTAGATCACATCTCTTTCCTCAATACCTTCTGTATTACCCGATCTAATCAAATTCTTAACCAATCGGTCTTCCAAACTGTGATACGAGATCACCACAAGGTGTGCACCTGGTTTAAGCAAGTTCACGCAATCATTTAAGCATTCTTTTAGTGCTTCCATTTCCTGATTTACTTCAATGCGTAAGGCTTGAAATAATTTTGCAAGAAATTTGTGTTCTTCGAATTTTGAATGACAG
>JBIKKW010000068.1:0-16522 GCA_044360115.1 Bacteroidia bacterium | reverse complement strand
TTCTTTAAAAAAATGTTGTATTGTTCTAAAGCCTCGGTGTATTTACCATTAACCTTTAAAACAGAAGCGTAGTTATAATTTGTTTCTGCATCAACTTTCGTTGAAACAGCTAAGGCGCTGCGGTATGCTGCTTCGGCCTTTTCGTATTCATTTAAATGGCGGTAACACTCAGCCAATTTTACATACGCATCCGGTTTCTTAGTTTGTTTTTTTGATGCTTTGTTGTAATACGGGATGGCTTTCATGAATCTGTTTTGCGTAAAATACTTATCGGCCTTTTCAGTTTGGCCGATCAGTTTAATTCCGAACAGAAGTACAATATATATAAGTAATGTTCTAATGTGCATAAACAAATTACAAGAAACGTGGTGAAATGATCTTTGATTTATTTCCCGATAGATCGAAACCTATTGAGACCTCATGAGACGCACCAAGCATCTTAGCATCTTTAAACCCTGTATCGTAGCTATAACCTACTTTAAACTTATTATTCACGTAATAATTCACTAAAAATCCAGGACCATAAGGACCTCTTAAGAAAACACCCAACCAAACTTTTTTATAAAGGAAAAAATTAAAATTCACATCCATGTTGGCATTTCCTTTTCGTGCCGTTCTGAATAATATGGTTGGAGAAAAAATAACATTTTCGTTTAACATGAACGATTTACCAATGTACATGAAGTTATGTGTATGCAAACGGTATGATAATTGACTTGCAACAGATGATGTATCTTTTAGATCTATCTTAAATAATTGTTTGGCATACATATGTGTTGCCGAGAAACCAAAGAAGAACGTATTTGTTCGCAAATAAATACCAGAATTAAAATCTAAAGCGCCTCTGCTAAGATCATTTACACCAGCACTTGTGTTATCCATTGTTTTAAAAGTAAGCTGGTTGTAATTAAATTGAAAACGGTTGTATCCTGCACTTAAGCCAAATGATAATTTCCATTTTTCATTCAACTTTAAAATGTAGGCAAAGTTACCGGCTACACCGATCATATTGCGTGGACCAATTTTATCGCTTAGAACGGTTAAACCTAAACCAATATTTTTATTAAGGATCGGGCTATGAACGCTTAATACCGAAGTTTTTGGTGCGCCTTCAAAGCCAACCCATTGATTACGAACATTTGCAGCACCCGATAAACCATCACGGGCACCCGCATATGCAGGATTAATTACCAATGGATTGAATTGGTATAAGTTATATTGGGGGTCTTGTTGTGCCTTAATTAAAGAAGCATAAACCAACAAGAACAATATCGTTATAAAACGTTTCATTAATTTTTTTTAATTACTTAAAATTTCAATCCAACCTTTTCTCAATGGGTCTCCGTTACCCAGGTCTATCACATAAAAATAAGTTCCAGGTGTTAGATCTCCGGTATCAGGGTTTGGCCAAAACTTTGTTGAATTATCATACCCTTGTGTGTGATACAATTCTGCACCCCATCTGTTAAATATACTTACTTGATTACTTGGGTAACGATCAATATTCTCAACAAAAAAATGATTATTAATACCACTACCTAGTTTAATTCCATTTTTTATGGTGATAACCGAATCGGCACACGAACTATCAAAAATTGTTTGAACAGTTGCTGTTCTTAAACAACCATTGCCATCATTTACCGTAACGGTATAGCTTTGCAAGGTGGTTGCTGTTTGCGTAATTGCTAAACTAGCTGTTTGCGCTCCCGTACTCCATGTATAGGTATTACCTCCGGCAGCAGTAAAAATTGTATTTTGATTTTTACATAAAAAATTCTTATCGTAAACCACACTTGCGGTAAAATTAGGATAAACCATCAGGCTGCCTGATTTAGAACCCAAACAACCGTCTAAGCTTTTTCCGTTAACCGAAAAATTAATCGCTGTAGTTGGTGAGAGCGTGATCACCGGCGTGTTTGTTTGGCCGGTAGACCATGTGTAAGAATTTGCACCCGAAGCTGCAATTGAAACAGTACTTCCATTACAAACACCTGGTGGTGCATTTATAGTAATGGTAGGATTAGCGCCAACGGCAATTAAAATAGGATTTGAAACAACGCTACAACTGGTAGCTGCTGTTGGAAAAGTAAGCAACGTTGAGTAAGTAACAGCTGTTGTAAAAGTGCCAGCGTTGTTTTGCGTGACCATTAACGTGTGTGAAGGTGCCTGTACACTCACAGATGGGCTAAACGTACTGTAATAACCAACACCTGAATAATTTTTTAAATTACTAATGAGTTTAACCGAATCCCCCGGACAGATGAGCGTTTTAGAAGGGACGGCATATAGCGTATCACGATACGTGAAATTTTTTAAGATAGAAATAGAAGAAAGGGTATTGGTGGCAAATGATACTATATCGGTACTTTTGTTATCATCTACATCTATAAATGCTAAACCACCTGTAGTGTGTAAGCCTTGATTAAAAGAGATCGGCGGCGTAACAAAATTAAAAGCAGGATTTTTTTGAATATAAACATGAACATTACCGGTACCCATGGTATTTGTAACCAGATCAGGTAAAGAATCTTTATTCATATCTGCAAAACCAAAATCGCCAACATCGCCGGGCATCAAAATTGTTTTTTGCAATACCGGTGGGTTTGGAATATTCCCTGAAAACGTTGATGAGTAGATGTAAATATAACTCAATGCGCTTGTAAGCTTTCCTGAGAAGATGATCTCTTTTTGCCCATCATTATTTATATCAGCACCCATGATCTTATTGATACTAATATTTGGCAAACCAAGATCAAAACTAAGCTTTTGATCGAGCGTACCTAAGAAACTATATAAAATGGTTAAAGAAGTAGTGGTTGCTTCCGAAACAAATAACACCTCATCTTTGCCATCACCATTCAAATCGAAGGCATTTGCTGAAAAACTATCGTTTGGCGGCAAACTTAATGTTGCAGCATAATTGTCTGGTTGTGCGTTAAATGTTAATACGGTATTAGAAATGGTACTTGTATTCAAATATGGGTGGTATTTGTAACCAAACGGTGTGGCTGTATGCGCACCAATTGTAACAAGATCAGGTGTTGCATCCCCATTTAAATTTGCCATTAATAGACGTGCATTTCGTCCTCCAGTACCTAAAGTTTGTGTTATAGAATCACGATTAAAGATCAATAAATTAACCCTCTTGAAAGTAATAATATCACCCAAAGCATTGCTGGCAGCAATATCATCCTGCCCATCTCCATTCATATCTCCTGCAACTGCATTACCAAATACCAATTTTGAGCTCCCATACAAAGGGGTTAAATTATTAAACTGCGGTGTATTAAAAGCGTTAATGTTATTTGCAATAAACAACTTACCAATATTGTTTGCTATAAATACAGCCTCCGGATAGGCATCGAACGTAAATAAGGCTTTTGAGATCTTTTCAGTTTTAAATGCGGTATAAGTGGCTGTTTGAATAACCTCATGATTTAATAGGCACAAATTGTTTTTACTTTCCGCTACAAGGTTTACCGTTTGTGAATTCATAGCAAAAAATGAAAGCATTAAACAAAGAATATGTAACTTAAATAACCTCATTTGAAATCAAATTTAATCATTAATTTAAAACTTCAACCCAACCTTTTATAGGTTTATTTCCATTACCAAGGTCAATTATAAAGAAATAGGTGCCTGGTACAACACTTTCGCCCTTTTTTGGCCAATAATTTTCAGCATTATTGTAGTTTTTTGAACCAAATAATTGCACTCCCCAGCGGTTAAAAATGGTAACGTTCGCATCTGGGAAATCCTCAATATTATCAATTCTGAAAATTGGATTAGTACCATTTATTTGAATTCCTGTATAAAATTTGATCTTACACGGACCATTCTCATCTTTTATTTGAAGTATGTGGGTTACACTATCCGTTTTAAATGTAGAACCCAAAAAGTAGGAATAACTCACTTTTACAGTAAAACTTCCGGCCGATAAACTATCAATCTTACTGCAATCTAAATTCGGACAAAGCGAACTTGGGGTCCAAAAATAATTAACATTAGCGCCATTGGGAAGATTATCGATCACCACTTTAATGTATCCATCCTGTTTATCTGAACAAGACACGTCACTTTTTACAATGGAAATGGAGGTATTAGCAATAACCGACATTTGCGGCTGCAGAAAACCCTGAGTTAAAATATTTGAGCCGTTACTTCCTCTGCTGATAGCAACTTCGCCTATATTATCGGTGTAAATGACTTGCTGCGAATTAATGGTAGTAGTTGTAGTTTTTCCACCTGCATTAATAACAGAAGGTGTAATTAACTGGGCAAACACGCTATTTGCAACAACAACTAATAAAATGATCAAACTTTTTCTCATTAGTCGGCTTTATTTATTGTGTATGTGATAACCACCTTTGCTAATCTAATATTCCCTACAGTTGCTGATTGAGCTAATCCAACTCTTACAAAATAAGAATTCAAATTATTATTTATGATAGGATTTGTTATAGAGGATGTGGTAAGCATTTGAATAACTGAACTTGAAGAAGCTGTGCTGCCTGTATTCGCCATTATAACAGAATTTCCATAAGTTGTCCCCACTGTTCCGGGTTGCTGCCATAACCAAACACCTGAAACATTATAAGTAGCATCGTTATCTACAACGTAAGCATCTAATTTAGTAACTGTTGCGCCATCAGGTAAATAAACCGGTGCAACAAAATATGTAGCCAAACCCGTTGATGCTCCAATTGGAAAAATACATCCACTTAAAAATGAATTTTGATATGTTGTTGCATTTTCGGAGTTAAATGCCATTGAAGGCAAACTGAAATACTTGGTTTTTGGAGCAGCGTACAAATACTCATTGGCACCAGGTATTAGAACATTTCCTGCAACACTTAATTTTTCAGTTGGTGTTGACGAACCCATTCCTATATTTCCATTACTGGTAATAACCAATCTATCTGGAGTGTTATTTGTCCAAAAATTCATGCTATTAGTATTTGTACTATAATTAATTTTTCCTAAAAAATGATTTGTTGTACTCCCAAAATTTAAATTAGCATTATTGACTGGAGTGGCGACAATAGAAATATCTGTATTTGCACCCGATTGTACTTGAAGTTTTTCAGTTGGATTATTAACCCCTATACCCACATAATCATTTATGTTAAACAACTCGGTTGCAGTATTACTTGTTCTTGACCATAAGTTTAAGCCCGGTAAACCAATGGAACTATTGGCAACAGTTAAAGCATTACCTAACAAGGCTAAACTTGGTGAAATATTTACAGATGTACTAAATGGACCTTGCAATAAATTTAAATTACCATTTACCATGTTGAAATTTAATGTTGGCGTTGCCACCCCTACTGTGTAATTGGGATATGCACCGGTAACATTAGCTAAACCTAAGCTTGAAAATGTTGGGGCAGGAATATTTAATGCATAGTTAGGATAAACGGCAGGTGTGATTGTTCCGATACCAACATTAGTAAACACAGGCTGTGCAGCAGATATCGTAAAACTGGTAGAGGGCACTAATGGATTAACATTAACAATACCACCTTGCGCAATACTAATTGGAGAACTGCTGTTCAATGTTGTCCAAATTGCTTTACGTTGCGCATTCAATGTTAAAACAGATCCTACAGTAGCGGTTGCATTTGGAAACAAAAGCGTATCGCCAATTGAAACTTTACCTTTATTAAATAATGCTGCAAAGTTATGCGGACTATACGCTGATCTTTCGGCACTGCCATACACGCCAACCAACGTTGATGTAGCACCGCCGGTTGCAATACCTGCAACACCAACCGCTGTACCACCGGAAGCACCAATACCTGAAACACCAATACCATGGCCTGTTCCGTTATTAACGCCCCATATATCAGCACCATAAATTGCAGTTGAATTTGGATTTGAAATGTTTGCTATTGTATTTCCGTTTGACATTCCTCTGAATGCAGCATCTCTTCCATTAGCGTTTCCTTTATAAGAATAAACAGTTGAAGAATCGGAGTTGCTAAATGAGTTTACATGTAATTTATTTCCACCACCACCAGCGGTTGCGCCTATTCCAACATTGCTGCCGTTGTTATTTAAATTGGAATTCGCTTGCCATTTAGTGCCATCCCAAAATAAGGTTTGATCGGCAATTCCTAAAGGTAATCCATTACCTGAACTTAAAGCATATACAGCGTAAGGCACCGTAGCAAAAGCCTGGCGCGGGAATAATGGCGTTGATGCACCGTTCAAATAAATTTCGTAAGAAACTTTTCCTTTGAACCAATTTACAACTGATAAGTTATTTGGACTTATTTGCGTACCATTTCCAATTTGCAATGCAATTACGCCTGCAATGTTGGTCGTATAACTATGTACCTCTTCGTAAGCAACGGAACTAGCATTTAAACTGTCGAACAATTTAAAATTTAAAGTGCCGGATGTTCCCGCCGGTAAGGCATTGCCGTTCACATCGCGCAAAACAGCTTGATAATTTATAAAATCGGGAAAATTAGGAGATTGAGAATAAGCGAATTGACTCGCTAATAAAATTAATAGTAATAGTGTTTTTTTCATTTCATTCATATTTTGAAACAGCATATTTTACCATACGTTTAAAAACAACTTTTGGTTGGTAAAAATGGCCACATTCATCAAATTAAAAAAAACCGATCTTTTTGATCAATTTTCTTTAATTTCAAGTAAAATTAATGAATTTTTAGTTAAAAAAGCAAGAAAACCACTAGTTTTCTTTTAATCCCCTGCCTTGCTTAAGAATTCGGTTTTCACCTTTTAATTGAAAAATGATCTTATCAAGGATACCATTAATAAATACTTTACTGCTTGGGGTGCTATATTCTTTACTAATGTCAATATACTCATTTAATGATGCTTTAACCGGTACACTATCCAAATACAAAAATTCGGTAATACACATCTGCATCAACAACATGTCCATTTCTGCAATTCGATCTAATTCCCAGTTTTTTACATGGGTTTGGATCAATTCGATATTTGATTCTTTATAAACGATCGTTTTCTTGAATAAAGTGCTCACAAATTCCTGATCATCTTTCTCATCCTTGTATAAAGGCAATAATTTAAACTTACCGTCAAACGATTCAAAATTCTTTAACACCATGTTATACGCCATGTGCAGATCATCTGCCCAATACATATTCTTATCTTCAAAAATGGTGTTTAGTACCTCATGCTCATTTAAAACCTTTATTACTACTGTTGTTAAAAACTGGCGGTCGATCTTAGGGTTGTTGGCACTGGCATTCATGTACTCATCAAACTCTCTTAGTTTCTTAATTTCCACTAAAACCCTTCTGATAATGTCGTTATCTACAACACTGCCGATCTTTCTTTTTTCAGAATGCTGCTTTAATTCGGCACTCTCATTTATGGCAATAAGCAAGGTGTTATTCACCAATAATAAATTCGGGTTAAGATCTTGTTCCGATGGCAAACGCTTATTCTTATTCTCATCAATTATCATTAAAGCATTTTGATGGATGCCTGAGAATAAATTAAGTATCAATAAATACAGATCATAAACCTGATCGATGCTTTTAAACAATTCTTTTTCAAATGCTGCCATATCCGGTTTCTCATTCTTAAAATAAGAATACAGGGCTTGCATGGTTTTAATTCGTAAAAATCTTCTGCTCAACATTGTTTAAAGAACTAGTTTATTAATTTTAAAGTACGGCATTAATTCGGGCAATGGCCTCTATGCGCTGCTCGCCTAAACGATTTGCCGCCAAATAAGTTGGTATACCTTCTTTTTTTGCTAATTGAAATAAATTGAATGTGGTGTAGTATATTTTTTCAGCGTGAGCTAATGCTCTTTCGCGATTATAGCCTTCTAATTCGTAATA
Source organism: Bacteroidia bacterium (assembly GCA_044360115.1). Taxonomy (GTDB): domain Bacteria; phylum Bacteroidota; class Bacteroidia; order B-17B0; family Aurantibacillaceae; genus Aurantibacillus. The sequence goes on along the minus strand of JBIKKW010000068.1, from coordinate 8,675 downwards.
AACATTGATAATACCACCTGCATTCACTACAAAATCAGGTGCATATAAAATGCCTTTCTTTCCAACTTCAACACCTTGAATAGTTTCATCTGCCAACTGATTATTTGCGGCACCGCAAATGATCTTGCATTTTAATTTACTTAAAGTTTCATTATTTACAGTAGCCCCTAATGCACATGGCGCGTAAATATCCATGTCTAGATCAAACATTTTATCGGCAGCAATAAATTCAGCTTTGTATTTATCTGAAACTGCTTTAATGCGCTCTTCACTAATATCATTGATATACACTTTGGCACCTTCTTTTGTAAGGTAACTCACTAAAACCTCGCCAACATGCCCAATTCCTTGAACCAATACTTTCTTGCCGCTTAAGCTATCGGAACCCCAGGTTTCCTTAGCGCTCGCTTTCATACTTACGTATACACCGTATGCAGTAACCGGACTAGGATCGCCGCTACCGCCCATGTTTTCAGGTAAACCACTCACATGATCGGTTTCCATATGAATGATCTCCATATCACGACTGCTCATAGCCACATCTTCAGCAGTTATGTATTTACCACCTAAGCTGTTCACAAACTTACCAAAGCGACGTAACAAAGCCTCAGATTTCACCTTTTTGGCATCGCCAATGATCACGGCCTTTCCGCCACCTAAATTCAATCCGGCAACAGAAGACTTGTATGTCATACCACGCGACAAACGCAATACATCGTTCAATGCTTCCATTTCGTTGTTGTAATTCCACATACGCGTACCTCCCAACGAAGGGCCTAATACGGTATTATGAATTGCTATAATGGCCTTTAAGCCCGTAGCATTATCATTACAAAAAACTACTTGCTCGTGATTATTTAACATCATTTGAGCGATCACCGGATCTTTAGCCAGATCCATCTTAGATAATTCTTTTACTTCCATAAAATATTAACAGGCTACAAAGGTATGTTTATTTTTGTTTTATTAAAGCATTAAAAGATATACTTTTACATTTCCATGCAAGTATCAGAGGTTAAGCATAAACAACACTTTATTATCCATCCTTATCAAAAAGGATCAATGAACCTTAACCTGTTGCTGGAAGATGGGCAAATTAGTGCTGCCATCTTTAATAAGGATAACACGCAACTGTATGAAGTTTGCAGGATAGCGTTCAACGAATCAAACCAACATAGCCAAAATTTAATAAACGAACTCACGTTCTTTTTAAAAGATTTTGATATTTTAAAGCACACCTATGCGCACGTTCAAATTCAACTCTTGAACAGACTGTTTACGCTTGTACCAAAATCATTTTCTAATGGTAACTTAAAAGAAATACTGGCTTTTAATTTAGGTTTAACTGACATAAAAAAAATTCAACAAAGTTTAATAAACAATAGTATCAACTTTGTTTACACTTACGATCATGATCTGCACTTGTTCTTAGAAAAAACCTTTAATACGGCCAAGATCGAACATGCCGGTGCCGTGAGTGCCGACCTGTTTTTAAAGTCGGCCATTTTAAAGAAATCGGATGTGTTTTTAAACATACACGATCACGTGATCGAACTAATGGTTAAAAAAGATTCGGACCTTTTATTTTATAACGTTTTCAAATGGGATTCAAATGAGGATATTTTATATTTTTTACTATTCTCCATTGAACAATTTCAGCTAGATCAAAGCACACTTTTACTAAGCATTGCAGCAAATTTACCAACTACCCATACGCTTTTTGAATTAATGAAAAAGTATATCCGACATATTCAATTTGTTTCAAGCAAAGCCATTGATGTGCCGGTTGAGAATTTACCAAATCATTATTATTTCAATTTATTAAATTACCATTTGTGCGAATTATAGGAGGTATATTAAAAGGCAGAACCATTACTGTTCCCAACGGATTACCGGTAAGGCCTACCACATCATTTGCTACCGAAGGCATTTTTAATATTCTTAATAATTATTTTGATCTTGAAACATGCAGCATTCTTGATCTGTTTTCAGGAACAGGGCATATTGCTTTTGAATTTGCATCACGTGGCGGTAAAGAGATCACCGCAATTGACAGTAACAATCAATGCATACAGTTCATAAAGCAAACAGCCTCAAAATTTGATTTACCGATTACCGCTATGAAAGGCGATGTTTTTAAATTCTTAAAAGAGCAATCGCAAAAATGTGACCTAATTTTTGCCGATCCACCTTATGATCTGCCTAACATTGAAGAGATCCATCAATTGGTTTTTGAAAAAGAACTTTTAAAAGAAAACGGATGGCTAATCATTGAACATGGTCCGCGAACCAAGCTAGAACATTTACCTTTTTTTAAACAACACCGTAAATACGGTAACGTTAACTTCAGTATATTTTCGCATTCAACTAACAACTAATATTTAACCATGATCATCGACGTTCACACACACATCATCCCTAAACATTTACCCGATTTTACCAATCAATTTGGTTATGGCGAATTTATTCAACTCGAACATCACGAACCAGGTAAAGCATGGATGATGCAAGGCAATAAACGCTTTCGCGAAATTTTAGCGAATTGCTGGGATGCTGAAATTCGCATTAAAGAAATGGCGCAACATGGCATTGACAAACAAGTTATTTGCACCATCCCGGTGATGTTCAGTTACTGGGCCAAACCCGAAGATGGTTTATTGGTAAGTGAATTTTTAAATGATGATATTGCTACAACTGTTAACCAATACCCCGATAAGTTTATAGGATTGGCAACCGTTCCGATGCAAGATACAAAATTAGCGGTTAAAGAATTGGAACGAAGCATGAAGCTTGGTTTTAAAGGTGTTCAAATTGGAAGTAACGTTAATAATATTAATTTGAACGATCCTCAGTTCTTTGATTTTTATGAGGCTTGCGAACAATTGAACGCTGCCATTTTAATTCACCCTTGGCAAATGATGGGTCAGGAACACATGGCAAAATATTGGTTGCCATGGTTAGTGGGTATGCCTGCTGAAATAAGCAGAGCTGCATGCAGCATGATATTTGGTGGTGTGTTTGAAAGATTCAAGAACTTAAAAGTTTGTTTTGCTCATGGTGGCGGTTCGTTATTACCAACATTAGGAAGAATTGAACATGGCTGGGAATGCCGACCAGACCTGGTTGCTATTGACAATAAACGAAACCCAAAGGAATATCTTGGTAAGTTTTGGGTTGACAGTCATGTTTGTGATACTGAAATGCTGGAATACACCGTTAAAAAATGTGGTGCTAATAAAGTGATGCAAGGCAGCGATTATCCGTTTCCTTTGGGCGAGGCTATTCCGGGTGAATTGGTGCATGCTACGCCTTTAAGTGATAAGGATAAAGAAATGGTTTTTAGCGGTGCTGCTAAAGATTGGTTGGGATTATAACATCACCAATAATTGTCATTCAGATCAAAACGAACATTGATAACATTATTGTATTTAGATCCAAAGGTGTAATTTATATTAAAACCGTAATTATAATTATAATCGGTTTTTAACTGCACCTGATTCAGCAAGATCTCACTTTCAGAAGCATCTGATTTACGTATAAAGAATTGATCGTTCACCATACTAAAACCGCACCATAAACCAATACGTAAACCTTTCAGTGGATTAAAATTGATACTTGGATAAATAGAGGCATTATAGCTTTTTGGATAATTAAAATAATGCCATGTTCCTGCTGATAAATTCATACTCCCCCACTTTTCTATTTGCGACCATTGTACAACAAATGAATGCAGATAATACATTTCGCTTTTTCGATCGTAAATGGTTGTTTGAATATAATCCTGATATCGCACACCAGCTCGGTAAATAAATCGCAATTGGCGACGAGAGGCTTCCTCATAATCAAACACATTGTATTCAATTGCCGGATAATAACTTGTACTGTTCTTTAAATTTTGTTGGGTTGATTGAAAATAAGTGGCATATTGCCCTAATGCAAAATGCTTACCAACCGAAAATGCCAAAAAATGATAACCACCAATATTGCTTTGTAAACCGTTAACCGTAGTTGAATCATTAATAATAAATTTCTGCTTATTTAAACTATACCAACCTCCTGTTTCTGTGCGCATCTTTTGAGTTGTTCTGTTGGCGCTTACATTATTATTCATATTCAAATTACTTTGATACGAATTACCTCCTCCATCTAAATTCGCATTGATATTAAACGTCCAAAAATTCCATTTATCTTTTACTTTATCGGGCGTCAATTCTTTTTGATCCATTTGAACATCATAGGTTATTTTATTTATCAGATCTGTTTGTATCAGATATTTTAACAACCCCTTTTTCATAATTCCTAAGATCCCTTCGCGCAGATCAGCCTCCGGTGCATTAGGTTCGGATTTGAAGATCAATGTATCGTTTTGTCCTTTGAATTTATTCTGTCCCATAAAAAACAACTTGAACTCGTTTCCTCCGCCACCATTGCGGTTTACAGTTAACATCGAATAAATATCCGCTAAATGTCGGTCTCGCACAAAATTCACATAGTTGATCTGCTGACGATAAAATGCCTGATCACAAAAATCACAATCAAAAAAATAGCTCGGAAGATCTTTTCTTATCACAGATGTGTCTTGCGATTTACCCGCAATAAACATACTTAAAAAGAAAAAAAGCAGATAAGTCGAAAATTTGAATTTCATCACAATAAAATTAAACTAAACTAATTTGATTTTATTGCCGTTCCTGTAATATTTTTATGTGAATTGTTGTTAAACAGACTCTTCAATCGAATCGTCCATTTCATCGGTCATAATACTCTTGTCCTCCACAAACTCTTTATTAGTGAGCTTCTTTTCAAGAGATAACAAAAAGGCCGGTAAAAGAATAAGGTTAGCACAATAAGCCACAATCAAGGTAAATGAAATAAGTATGCCCAATGCTTGCGTGCCGCCAAAACCTGAAAGTGCAAACATGCCAAAACCAAAGAACAACACAATAGCGGTATAAACCATACTCACACCTGTTTCTGAAATAGTGATCAAAACGGCCTCTCGAATTGTACGTTTGTTCTTTCTGATCTCATGTCGATACTTAGTTAAAAAATACAAGGTACCATCACTGCTAATACCAAAGGCAATACTAAAAACCAATATGGTGCTTGGCTTTAACGGAATGTTTAAATACCCCATTAAACCCGCCGTAATAATTAAGGCCACTAAGCTAGGTATGGTTGAAATAATGATCATTCGGAATGAGGTGAACAAGGTTAGCATGAACACCATGATCAATACAATTGCCAACACCACACTTTCAATTAAATTATTTACTAAAAAATCATTACCCTTTAAAAACACGACACTGTTCCCAGTGATCTTCACATCAACCTTTGACGAATCGGGGAGCCAGCTTTTAGCATCCTCATCATAATTAAAAACTGTATCTAAACGGCTTTGCAATTCGTTTGTGAGTTGTTTAATACGAATTGATCCGGCATCTGCAACCAATACAGAAATATGCGTGTTTTGTTGCGTACTATCAATAAATGAAGCCAATTGACCTTTTTTGTCATTCTCCGATTTCAAATATTCCGATATTGTTTTAAGATCGGTAACACTTGGCAACCTATAATACTTTTCATCACCACCTTTGTATGATTGATACATGAACTTAACCCCTTCGGCTACCGATAAAGGTTTTGAGAAATCAGGATACTCAGCAATGATCTTTTGTGCCCTATTGATCTTATATAATACGCGGGCATTATTCGCAAAAACACCTTTTTCCTTTTTTGTATCTATCACAATTTCAAAGGGCAAAACACCGCCGTAACTTTTTTCAAAATAATACATATCCTGTATGAGCTTATCGCTTTTCGGAATATCATCCACCACGTATCCAAAGGCGCGTATCTTTATCAATCCAATTAAACTTATTACGCAAAGAATAATTAAAACGCTATAAATTGTTTTACGATTGTTTGTTGTTATTAATGCAACCTTATCGAGTATCAGGCGCAAACGCTTCGCATCCAGATGATATAAATGCTTTTGATTTGGCGTTGGCAAATAGCTGAAAATAACAGGCACCAAAACCAATGAGTAAATAAATGTTGCCATCACATTGATAGAGGCTATCAATCCGAATTCAAACAACAAACTATTTTCGATTGCGCAAAAAACCGCAAATCCTATGGAAGTGGTAATATTTGCGAAAAACAACGACACACCGGCACGTTGAATTGCCAAATGCAAAGATGCAATTTTACCTTTTCCGTTAGCCAATTCGGTATGGTATTTATTAAGTATAAGTATACAGTTGGGAACGCCAATTACAATGATCAGCGGCGGAATTAATCCTGCCAACACCGAAAGTTTATAACCAAACAAAACGATTGTACCCAGCGCTGTTATTACACCGCAAATGATCACTAATAAAGAAAACAATACAGGGAAAATAGATCTGAAAAAAATAAACAAAAGCACCGCGGTAACGATCAAGGCAACACCCAAAAAGAAACTCATTTCGTTTCTGATCTTCATCATTACCGTTGAACGAATAAAAGGCAAACCGGAAGCATGCGTCTCAATGGATGTTACACGGTTAAACAAATTCATTTCATGCTTAATATTATCTACGATCTCAAGTCGCCTTTTTGAATTCAGATCCTTTTCAAAAAAAGTAATGGCAATAATGGTGGAGTTGGTTTTACTGTTATAGAACATGCCATCATAAAACTTTAATTTAGCCAGGCGTACCATAAAATCATCCAACTCATCCTGTGTGGATGGATTTACTCCGTACATGGTATTAAATTCAAACTTCCCTAACGAATCGTTTAACACTAACTCTTTAATATTGGTAATGGAAGCTACATTTTTAATTCCCGGTAAGTTCTTTAATCTATCGGTTAATCTGGCCCATTCTTTATAACTTTTAAGGTCGTGTATCTTATCTTTTTGTATACCAATTAACAAGATAGTCCCATCCTGCCCAAACTTGGAGCGGTAATGATCATAATCTTTACTGGCAGGATCATCTTCGGGTAAAAGCTTCGCGAAATTATAAAGGATCTCTACCTTTGTGGCGAAATAGGCCATAGTAGCTGTTACTCCTAATATGGCGATAAGGAAAACAAGCCTATATTTTAAAACAAAATATGATAGTCTTTTTATCACTTTGAGGCACTAATTTAAAAATAAATTTTCTGCCTAAAATTATAAAATATGCCAATTTTAATCGGTAAACGGTTTTTTTAAACCCTAACTGTTGCTTAACTTTGATGCCAATATGAAATTAAATTTCCCTCCTGCTCACAAAGGTTTAATAATATGGCTGCTTACCGGATGCTTGTTTATTTATGCCATGGTGGTTGTAGGATGTTTGACCCGTTTAACACATTCCGGACTTTCGATCACCGATTGGAGTTTCATGGGTTCGTTTCCTCCATTAACGGATGCGCAGTGGCTTGAGCGATTTGACAAATACCAGGAATCGCCCGAATTTCAGAAAGTGAACTTTACCATGACCATGCAAGAATTTAAACCTATTTTTTTATGGGAATACATTCACCGTATGATCGGGCGAACCATGATGTATGTTTTTGCCATTGGATTCATTTATTTTTTAGTTAAAAAGAAGATCACAAAGAACATGTGGCCAAAAATGGCCTTGTTGTTTTTTATGGGCGCCATGCAAGCTGTAATTGGCTGGTGGATGGTTTACAGTGGTTTGCAAAATAAACCTGCGGTGAGTCATTATCGCCTTGCTACACATTTAATAAGCGCCTTTACCCTATTTGCCTTTACCTTTTGGTTTGCACTTAGTTTGATCTATCCAAAAACAGAGGAAGAGGTAAGCAATGATGGTAAAAAATTAAAATGGCCTGTTATTCTTTTCTTTGGTGTATTGATCATACAGATCATATTTGGTGCTTTTACCGCAGGATATGTTGAAGGCAATGCTTCAAAAGTTAGGCCCGGACATATTTTTAATACATGGCCAAAAATGGGTGAAGATTGGATGCCGGAGCAAGTTTACATGAAAGATTCACTTTTTGAGAATATTTTTGAGAATGCAAGCGGAATACAATTTACGCACCGAACCATTGCATTGATATTGGTTTTATTGGTTCTGTTCATATGGAACCGTTCCAATAAATTAAATTTGAGTAAATGGCAGTATAATGGTATCACCTTTTTAATTTACGGTTTAACCATTCAGTTTATTTTAGGCGTGCTCACCTTGATCTATCAAGTGCCTGTAATAATGGGGGCCTTGCATCAAACAGGCGCTTTCTTTTTATTTGCCGTTGGCATTTTTCTGATTTATCACTTAACTAAAAAAGCATAGAACGTGAACGATTTTTTTGATAATGGTCAGGAAGATGAAACGGCTTCTTTTTATGCTTCTGGAAGTGAGTATCCGGCTAAGCCTGTGATGATCGAAAAAACAGAGAATTCATGGATCAGATCGGTAATGAGTTTGTTGATCTATTTTTTGTTATTCTATTTTTTATTTGAACGCAACATCGCCTACATTGCTGCTATTTTAGTGGTGATCATTATTCACGAAATGGGTCATTTACTGGCAATGAAACTTTTTAATTACAGCAATGTTAAAATATTTTTTATTCCACTTATAGGTGCATTTACCAGTGGTAAAAAACAAAATGTATCGCAATTACAATTGAGCATTATTATTTTAGCCGGGCCATTGCCGGGTATCATC
>JBIKKW010000180.1:0-4722 GCA_044360115.1 Bacteroidia bacterium | reverse complement strand
TCCGGTGATCTCAATTAATGCCTGATGGTATTTGGTAATGATCTGCGAGGCTTCTTCCTTGCTAAAATCTGCCAGTTTATAACGTCGCGTATTTATTTTCCAATTTCCGCTTTCAAAAACACAATCTTCCCAATGCGGATGAACATGCAAGGCGATCTCATGACCGGCATCAAACAATAATTTTATCTGAGTGGCTACTTTATTATAAGACCTGTTGCATCGCTCATCGGTTACATAGCGTTTACTGGCAACTAAAAATCCGGCGTCAACAAAAAATATCAAAGGCACCTGATGCTTGGCGGCTAATTCCATAAGGCGCTGAGCAGGCTCGATCATGCACTTTTCAACTGATCCGCTGGATGAGCCAAAAAACAATTCATGATCAAAACTGAGGTGTATCTTCATTACTTATAAAATTAATTTTCACCAAATGGCGTATACATGGTAATGCCTTTCTTATAACTCTCCACCAACCATTCATGCATCATTTTTGCATCTATTGCATAACAATCTGCACGGCCCAATTTAAATTTAACCATTATGCCATTCTCTAAAAATGCTTTCTCCAAATCATTGCAACGGCGCTTTTTACTCATTTCCGGATCATGAACTTTTGTGACCATGTTCAGGACTTTTCCATTCTCATCCTTTAAACGTACTGTTAAAACCTTTTCGTGATAAACCGGGTATTTAAAATTTAAAATCGCATCTTCAGGTGTATGAAAATTGGTCACGCTTTCCAGTTTCACCCCAATTAAAAGTATTTTGCCGCGGCGTTCAATTAATCGCATGAACGGACTTTGCGCATTATACGGGGTTAACTGTCCGAAATGATCTTTCACAAAATACGCCGCATCATTTCCCCATGCACACACCGGATCTGTAGGATGCAAACTACGAACTACTCCCGGCATGGTGCGAAATACTTCAGTAACTATTCCCATTTTTGATGGCGTGTTTCGCACATCAAATAATGGATCTTTTTTTAAATGATCGTAATTAAAACCAATTGCAGGAAAAGAAGGCATTAACAAAGTACCCTCCGACTCAACGGTTTTCATTAATGCACTAATTAAAGTTGAAGCGCCACCATCAACATAACCCAATTTACTTAAACTGGAGTGAAGCATTACTACATCTCCCGTTTTGATCCCGATTTGAGTTAAAGCATTCTTTACTTCAGATTCAGTTAATACTTCACCTTTTTGCTTCAGACCTTCGCGTTTGGAAGCGTTTTGTTTACTGCGTTGTGAGCGGTACAGTTCAATTATGAATTGTGGGGTAATATGTTTTAAAAAACTTCGCAGCGACATGATCACTTCAAATTTGCTACGTTTTTATAAATCTCTTCCATCTTTTGCATGTTCACCTGCCAGGTTCCTTTTTGAGCAAGGATCTCTTCACTTTTAGAAATGGCAACAGGCATTAAGGTATTATAATTTCTGTATACCTGCATGATGGCATCAGCCAGGGCATTCACATCATCTATTTTCACCAGCTTTCCGTTAACTCCATCAATTACCCATTGTCGGTTTGCCGGTATATCGGTTGCTATAGGATAGGCGCCGCAAGCCATACTTTCCAATAAGGATAAACTGTTACCATCCGATAAGGATGTAGTTACAGCAATGCGTGCCTCACTTAATAACTGAACAACATCTGCTTGGGGTACTTTCCCTAAAAAACTCACCACATCATCTATCTTCAGTTCTTTACTTAAGTCGATCAATTGTTGTTTTAAAGAACCATCGCCAAACAACTTTACTTTTAAATTCGGTATCTGAGCTTTGATCAAAGCAACAGCTTTTAAAAAATGTGGGATGTTATAAACCGTTTCAAAATTGCGGATACTGGCGATCAAGAATTCCGAATCGGAAACCTTGTGCTTATTTAAATTAAAGATAGAAGTATTGATTCCGAAGATGATCTCTTTGATCTTATTTCCATCAACTCCCAAACGCAGAATGGCCTCTGTCATATGAGGCGCCATGGTAGTGATGATCTTTGCACGCTTAAATACAAAACGTAAGATGAATCGGTAAATAGCAGAATTGTTCGGACTGATCAAAATATCTGTACCAAGAGGCGTAACAATATATCTTTTAAAGCCGGTTAAGGCGCCCACTAATCCGTAACTTGTAGCGTATAGCGAATGTAAAACATCAGGGTTAATTTGCTTAATTAGAGCCTTAACTTTTGAGTATTGAAGTATAACGCGCCAATTGCCGCCACTCACGTTAATTGTTCCTGCATTAACATGGTAAGTTTTAATACCATGTATCTTTGCTTGTTTAAAGGATATCAAATGCACATCAAATCCATGTTCAGCAAAATGGTTGCACCACCTTACTGTATGAATACTTTCGGCATCGGCCAATAAACAGATCTTCATGAATGAAATACTTAGCAATTAACGTTAAAAGACGACTTTAAGTATGTTAAATTAAACAATTGATAGGGATGGACTTAATTTAAGACCCAAGAGTTATTAAAAAGGAAACGTTTATAAGAGAAACTACAAAAGATCAGGTTTTGAAATGCTTTATTTTAATCCTTCAAAAGTTCGTTTCAAACCCTTTTCTATACCAAAAGGATAAGCCATTAATGCCTTTAGTTTTTTATCGGAGTAACTTACCGCATTTGAAAGGGCCTTTAATTTTGACACACCCAGCAGATTTAGAAATCCAAAAAGAAACTTAGGTAGAACAATCACATTAGTTTTCTTACCAATTATTTTGGAGAATGTTAAAACAAATTCCTTCATTGGGATGGATTCACCAATATTATAAATACCATTGGTCACCGGATTTTGAATAGCATTAATGATAACAGCCGTTACATCTTTTACGTAAACATAATTTACAACAGTATCATTTGAAGTAACAAAAAACGAAGCGCTTTTTAATTTAATGTATAATTGAAACAGTGCTTTTTTAGGGTGATGTTCTCCGAAAACATTAGTAGGACGTAATATGGATAAATTATAATCACTATCCTTTACTGCATTTTTAAGGATCTGTTCTGATGCCAACTTGGTATGCTCGTAATCATTCTTTGGATCACACTCGCTGTTCTCAGTAACTTCAACCGGCTTCATACTGTATTGCATCCCCACCACGCCAACACTGCTCAAATGAATGCATTGTTTTACATTATTCATTTTTAAAGCATTAACCAAATGATGTGTACCTTGAACATTTGTTTTTTCGATCACATCCAATTGTCGTAATTCAGCGGCCAAATTCACAACAACATCAGCGCCTTCAAAAGCTCTTACCAACGATCCCTCATCGTTCAGATCGGCCTGAATTACTTTGATCTTATCCGACTTAACGCGCATTGACTTATTTAGATCACGTGTAATAATGGTAATACGGTAATTCAATGGCAGGAGGTCTTCCAACAAATGCTGACCAATAAAACCTGTTGCGCCGGTAATAACTATATGTTTTGTATCCTCCATCAATTCATACCTTTTGGTGGGTTAAACACTTTTGGCAAGGTATACCAATACGCTTTTGCTTTTCTAAAATAGGTTATATTGAAAGGCGATAACAATCCGAACACCAGTAACTTTATGATCACATGATAAAAACTTAAAAGCACAACTATGAGCCATTCAAATGAATTATGATGCTTTTTATAGAATTTGATCTTATTGAAAATTTGATTGGATATGGAGATATTGTAATTTGTTTTAGCACTTTGGCCAACATGATGGATAACCTGTGCTTTTGGATAATAAAGTAACTTTATACCGGCATGATGGGCTCGGTAACAAAACTCAGTATCTTCGATCCAAAACATAGTCTCATCCAGCATCCCGATCTTATCAAACACTTCGCGCTTAAATAATATGGCAGCTCCTGAAAAACATTCTGCTTCAAACTCTTTACTAAGATCCTTATCAGCGTAATTCTTTCCGCCTAAAAATATATTCAAATAATGTGTTTCACAAAACAAATACCAAAAACGTGGAAAACGCCAAACACTTAATTGTCTGCTTTTATCGGTATTCAATAATTTTGGTGCGATCAAAGAAATAGCTTTATCAGTATTTATCCGCTGATACAATTGATATAAACTATCATCAAAAAATTCGGTATCCGGATTAAGCATGAAGATGTACTCTCCCTTAGCTAGTTTAAAAGCTTGATTGTTGGCCGCCGGAAAACCTGCATTATGATCATTAGCTATGATGGATACCTGAGGGAATTGCGCTTTAACTGCATTAACTGTATCATCTTTTGAATGATTATCCACTAAAATTGTTTCAATGGTCAATGAAGACGGTAAATAGGCGTATAAAGTGCGCAAACAAGTAAGAACAAGGTCTTTAACATTGTAGCTCACAATAACAACAGATATAACGACCTTATTTTGCATCAACTAAATTTACCTATGACCTTATAAATTAAATACACCGGCAACAATAACAAAGCAAATGTATTTAAGAAAAATGAATTTTTGTTGGATAAGGCATTCACGATACTATTCTTTCTTCCTCTCAACGTATCAATTAAAGTATTGAGCACTTCCTGAAAATAACGATGAGCCAATTGTAGTTTGATGTTTACAGTAGCGTTTTGATGTTTCGTGATGGCGATAAGGGTCATTAAATAACCTTTGTGCATTTTTGTATGATCTTTTGCCATACTGCTGGCGTGAACGCGATAAATGGAACTCACTTCATCAACCATCTTATATTTTGCACCATGAAGC
>JBIKKW010000066.1:0-16594 GCA_044360115.1 Bacteroidia bacterium | reverse complement strand
TGATCCATTGGTTTTTACATTGGTCAATTGTAAAGTTTGTGTGCATGTTATGTAAACCATTTACAATTTTTGTTTCGTTTCGGCCTGACATCCAAACTATTGAATACATTCCAGGAGTCATTGTAAAGGTTGATGGAAATTTCCATTTTTTCAAGTTCGAGCGATCGTTACTTAAAAAATAACCGCTTAAACTTACAGTACCCGTATAATTATTGTAAAGTTCCACCCAATCAGATGGTTGGAAGTAGTTATCTAAATTAGAATTGGTGGTATTGGTAACCTGATATTCGTTCAAGGAAATGGCAACTGCAGATTGCGATACACCCATTTTTGAAACAAAAAGGCAAGCTAAAAACAAGAAAATATAGATCCCTTTAAATTTTTGCATATGCATGAAAATTTAGTTATAAAATAAGTCCAAATATATATAAAGATACGCTTAAACACAAAGAAAAGTTGGGTCTTGGGCTATTTTTGTTAAATTTTAGATGTTAATTTAATGTGATGCTTGTTTTTTGCATTTTTTGTTCAACTTCTTCGATTGTGGAATGCTTGTGATAAATTGTGTTTTGTAGATGATGACCATCTCACATTTAACTTGTAAATTTGCATTTTCCTTTAAATATCCAATGAGCGAGATCATTAAACACGAGTGCGGCGTTGCTTTTATAAGGCTCTTAAAACCGCACAGTTACTACAAAGAAAAGTATGGTTCGGCCAGATATGGTTTACACAAATTGTATCAGTTGATGGAAAAAATGGTTAATCGCGGACAGGATGGAGCAGGAATTGCAACCATTAAATTGGATACAGAGCCGGGTACTACTTACATCGATCGCCTCAGATCTATTGAAAACAAAGCCACTCAGGATATTTTTAGTCAGGTTAACGACCTGTTCGTTAAAGCTTCAAACAAATACCCCGATCAATACAAAAGCGCCGATTGGCAAAAAGAAAATATTCCGTTTTTAGGTGAATTGTTACTTGGTCATTTACGGTATGGTACTTTTGGAAAAAACACGGTTCACAGCTGTCACCCTTTCCGAAAACAAAATAACTGGAAAAGCCGTAACCTGGTTGTTGCAGGTAATTTTAATTTAACGAACGTTGATGAATTGTTTCAACATTTGGTTGAGCTTGGTCAGCACCCTCGCGAAAAGGCAGATACAGTAACGGTTTTAGAGAAGATTGGTCATTTTTTAGATAAGGAGAATGATCGTTTATTCAAGATCTTCAAAGAGCAAAATGATAACAATGCCGAGATCAGTAAACTCATTCAAAAGAATATTGATCTGGTTTCGATCTTAAAAGAAAGTAGTAAGCGTTGGGATGGTGGATATGTGATGTGTGGATTGGTTGGACATGGCGATGCCTTTGTGTTGCGCGATCCTAATGGAATACGCCCTGCGTTTTATTACAAAGATGAAGAGATCATTGTAGTTGCAAGTGAGCGCCCGGTTATACAAACAGTTTTAAATGTGCCGTTTGATTCGGTTCATGAATTAAAACCCGGCCACGCAGCTATAGTGAAGAAAGATGGTTCGTTTAGTGAAGAGGAGATCATTGCGCCGTTGGAAAGAAAAGCGTGTTCGTTTGAACGCATTTATTTTAGTCGCGGTAACGATGCTTCCATTTACAAAGAACGTAATGCATTAGGAAGAAATTTGGTTGATTCGGTTTTAGATGCCATTGATCACGATCTTGAAAATACGGTTTTTAGTTATATACCAAACACCGCAGAAGTAGCATTTGGCGGCCTGGTTGATGGCTTACACCAGTATAATGACAAAGTGAAAGCGCAAAAAATTGCGGCATCAAAAAATTTATCTTCTGAAGAATTACAAAATATATTAAGTGTTCATCCGCGCATACATAAAGTAATTTTAAAGGATGCAAAACAACGCACATTTATTACCAATGATGAAACACGCGACAGCTTGGTGAATTTGGTTTACGATATCACTTATGAAACTGTAAAAAAAGGTGTAGATAATTTAGTGGTACTGGATGATAGCATTGTTCGCGGAACAACATTAAAACAAAGTATCCTTTCAATTTTAGATCGTCTTGGTCCAAAAAAGATAATTGTTGTTAGTTCGGCACCGCAAATTCGTTACCCAGATTGTTATGGTATTGACATGGCTGTGTTGGGCAAATTTACTGCGTTTGAGGCTTGCATTGCCTTGTTGAAAGAGAACGGCAAAGAGAAATTAATGCAGGAGATATACGAAAAAGCAAAAACCGAATTAGAAAAACCAAAAGAAGAGCAAATAAATGTGGTTCGTGAATTATACGGACAATTTACCGCGCATCAAATTTCAGATAAGATCGCGCAGATGCTAAAGCCAAAAACATTGAAAGCAGATCTGAAAATAATTTACCAAAGTATTGAAGGTTTACACCAATCTTGTCCTGATAATACCGGCGATTGGTATTTTACCGGCAAGTACCCAACCCCTGGTGGCACAAGGGTTAGCAACCGTGCCTTTGTAAATTATATGGAAGGTAAAAATGTAAGAGCGTATTAATTTAAAAAGTAATTTCATAAAAAAAAGCGACAGATATTTCTGTCGCTTTTTTAGTTTGTTTAAACAAAATTAGGCTTGTTTTGCCAATTGAATTTCTGAATGAATTTTTAATTCTTCACCAACTAACATTCCACCTGTTTCCAATGCGGCATTCCAACTCAAACCAAAATCTTTACGATTGATCTTGCCTTCAACAGTAAATCCTGCTTTGGTATTTCCGTAAGGATCTTTTCCAATACCACCAAAGTTTATATTCAAGGCAACCGGTTTTGTAACATCTTTAATAGTTAAGTTACCATTCATTACAAATTCATCATCACTTTTTTTAGTGATCGAATCGCTTTCGAATTTTAAGTGAGGAAATTTTTCCGCATCAAAAAAATCAGGTGATTTTAAATGACCATCACGTTGTTCGTTATTGGTGTTGATTGAAGCAGTATCTGCCGTAAAATTGATCTTTGCTTTCGAAAAATCATCTCCTTGAGTTTCTGCATTTACATTAAACTTTGTAAAATTTCCTGTAACATTAGCGATCATCATGTGTTTAACTTTAAAGTTAATTTCGCTGTGTGCGGCATCTAAGCCCCATTTTGTTGTTTCCATGTTTTTTGTTTTTTATGTTTATGAATAATTTAAATTGTCATTGGTACTTCCATTAATAAGATCTCTGATTGATCTGCTAAGGAAGCAATATCCATTTGTGAGGTGTTCCAAATCCCAAAGCCATCACGCGCGTTCACTTCTTGTCCGTTAATAGTGAATTTTCCTTTGATCACAAAGGCGTAAACGCCGTTTCCTTGTTTTTTGAAATTGTACGTTGTTTTAAATTTATTATCAAATTCTCCCAAATGAAACCAGGCATCCTGATGTATCCAAACACCTTCATCATTTGCATTTGGCGAAAGGATCTGTTGTAATTTGTTATGTCTGTCTTTTAAATTTAAAGTGATCTGATCATAACGCGGTGTTACATTTTTTTTGTTCGGGAAAACCCATATCTGCAAGAATTTTGTGAGCTTATCTGAATTACGATTGTACTCACTGTGCTGAATGCCAGTTCCTGCGCTCATTACCTGAATATCGCCATGTTTGATCACCGCTACATTCCCCATACTGTCTTTATGCTCCAGATCGCCTTCTAATGGAATAGAAATGATCTCCATGTTATCATGCGGGTGAGTGCCAAAGCCCATTCCGGGGTCAACTCTATCATCGTTCAACACACGCAACACACCAAAGTGCATACGTTCAGGGTTATAATAATTTGCGAAACTAAATGTGTGGTGCGAATCTAACCAGCCATGGTTAGCGTGTCCTCTTGTTTCTGCTTTGTGTAAAATTGTATTTGCCATAATGTTTGAGTTTGTGTTTGGTAAATGATTAAATCCAATAATTTCCAGTTCTTTTAATTCATCAATATCGTTCTTGATCAAATTGCCAAGCGATGAGGCGCTTACCAGCATTCCTGTGCCAAGTATGCCTTTACGAATGAAATCTTTTCTGTCCATATGAAGTTTTATTTACGCAACAAAGTTACGCAAGCTTAAAACCTAAAAGCATTGAACTAGATTAAGAAATTACTGTTTGGCCTTTTTGGCGCGAATTTTACTTAAAAATTCGGGAGTAACACCCAAATAAGATGCGATGTGGTGTTGTGATACACGCTGAGGTATAGTAGGGTAACGTTTTAAAAATTCATCGTAACGTTGTTCGGCCGGCGTAGCAATTATGCCATGTAAACGATTTTGCAATACGCTTAAATTTTTTTGGATCATTAATCGAAAAGCACGTTCAAAGTGCGGTGCTTTAAATAACAATTCTTCTTTTGCCTGTGGCGTTAAATAAAGCAGTTCACAATCTTCCAAGGCCTGTATATAAAAATTACTTTTATTTTGTTCATTAAAGCTACTCACATCACTTACCCACCAGTTTTCTATTGAAAAATACAAAACCGTTTCTTTTCCTTCTTCATTTAATAGGTAGGTCATCATACAACCCTTAACGATAAAGGCCTCCATGTTACAAACCTCTCCGGCTTGCAATAAAAATGATTTTTTCTTTAAGCTTAAAGGTTTTAACAAGCTGTTAAATAACTTCAATTCATCGCTGTTGAAAGTATAATAACGTGTTACATTTTTATTAATAAGGTCGAACATATTTGATCTAAAGTTATTTAATTTTACTAATTTTAAATAGATATTTAGTATGAACAGTAATAACTTAAAATAGTATATATGAAAACAGTATTGATCACCGGAAGCAGCAGTGGTATTGGTTTAGGAATTGCCAAAGAATTTGCCAAAACAAAACAATTTAACATTATTTTTAATGGACTAGAAACAAATGGCCCGGAAATTGCGGAACAGATCGCTAAGGAATATGGCATTGGAACCATGTTTAGTAACGCAAACATGTTAAAGCCTGAAGAATTAAGAAAAATGGTTGATGATGGGATAGCTAAATTTGGCGGAATTGATGTTCTGGTGAACAATGCAGGTATTCAGCATGTATCGGCTGTTGAAGATTTTCCGGATGAGAAATGGAATGCAATTATTGGTATCAATTTAACCTCGGCCTTTTATTTAACCAAAGCCGTTTGGAAAGGCATGAAGGAACGTAAGTTCGGACGTATCATTAACATTGCTTCTGCACATGGTTTGGTTGCCAGTGAGTTTAAAAGTGCTTATGTATCCAGTAAACATGGTATTTTAGGCTTTACGAAAACAATTGCTTTAGAGGGCGCACCTTTTAATATTACGGCTAATGCTATTTGCCCGGGTTATGTAAAAACACCTTTGGTTGAAAAGCAAATTGCCGATCAGGCTAAAACCCATGGTATTCCTGAAAGCGAAGTGGTAAGTAAGATCATGCTTTATAAGCAGGCTGTAAAAGAATTTGTGCCTGTAGAATTATTAGGGCAAGCAGCAGTTTTTATGGCAAGTGAATATGCCTCTACATTAACCGGTGTTTCATTGCCAATTGATGGCGGTTGGAACGCTCAATAAAAGTTTTTTAGTTTAAGTAATAATATGTAAGTTTGTAATAATTAAATCGATAGCTATGTTAAAACACTTGATCGTTTTATTGCTTTGTGTGTCATTTGCAAGCGCACAAACAAAAGGTAAAACTCCTGTAAAGGGTAAAGGAAAAGGTAAAGGAAAGGCCGATACAACCGCAGTTGCTGTGGGTGAGGAGCCTGAATTAGATCCATTTGATGCATTTGAATTAACATTGCCCTTAGATACAGAGATCGATCCCTTAACCGGTAAAACCATTGTATACAAAGATAAAAAAGTTAAAAACGACTCAGCTCGCGCTGCATTTAGGGTAAAAATGAAAAAAGAAAGAAATTCCTTTAAAGTTTATACCAAACGTTCTAAGAAAGCAACTGAGCCAATGCAATTGTGTATTAATATTACCGCAAAGGATACCAATTATTTACATTGCATTAACGATTCAATTGTAAAGGATCCTGAAGTATCAAAATTATTATTTGATAAAACCATTGGCGATACAACCTACATGCTCATCTATATCGACTCTTACACCAAGCTTGCTTCAAAACCTGCTTGTGCCGGAGGAAAAGAAACAAAATTCTATTTTGTAAAATGGGTTCCTAAAAAATCAAAGCCTGTATTTAAAGCAAAAACAATTGCTTCGTGTTATAAGGGTGTAACCAACATGACCAAAACGCCTATATTGGAGTGGGATAAGCAATCCATCTTAACGGCGAGTTATCATAAAGGTTCAAACTTTGTTGACATTACATTTGATCCCGCTAATCCTCAAAAAGGATTACAAAGTAGTAAAGACGGCGATTAATTCATAAGCGAAAGCTGTAAAGTTTTTTCATCTGAATGATGCTTTAAAAATAGTTTTATATCCACTATCGCTCATTTATGGGTTGGTGGTGTTTATTCGGAATAAACTATTTGATGTTGGCGTTCTTAAAGAATTTAAACCCGATATTCATACAATTGGGGTTGGAAATTTGGCTGTAGGTGGCGCCGGAAAAACCCCTATGGTTGAATACCTGATCACACTTCTTCAACAAAACGATTTTAAAGTTGCAACCTTAAGCAGAGGTTATAAGCGCAAAACAAAGGGCTATATTTTAGCCGATGAAAACAGCACCGCAGATGATATTGGTGATGAGCCATTGATCTACAAAAGTAAATACAAAATTCCTGTGGCAGTTGATGCGAATCGTGTGAACGGGGTGAAAAATCTTGCTCAAATTGAAAACAAACCAAATGTGGTTTTACTGGATGATGTATTTCAACACCGTTACATTAAATGCGGAATGAATATTGTAGTGAGTGAGTTCAACCATCCTTTTTTTTCTGATATTATGCTACCGTGTGGCACTTTGCGTGAACAAAAAAGCGGCATGCGTCGCGCAGATATTATCGTGATCAGTAAAACGCCTGATAGAACTACACCAATTGAATTGCGTAACGTTTTAAAGGATGTAAAACCCTTGGCACATCAATACGTGTTTTTTAGTTATTTGAAATATGGCGACTTGTATTCGATCACCGATCCGTCAACAAAATTGGTTATCGAAAAAGAATTATTCAAATATCATGTGATGGCACTTACCGGCATTGCTAATGCAACTCCAATGATCACCTATTTAAAAGAGTATGCCAACGAGGTGTACCATTTTCCATTTGATGACCATCATGAATTTGTACCAAAGGAATTAGAAGACATTCAACGTTATTATGAGCAACTCAATAAAACAAATAAGATCATTATAACTACCGAAAAAGATTTTATGCGTTTAAAAAACCACAACATTTGGCCAATTGCAAAAAACATGAATATATTTGTATTGCCGGTTGAAACAACATTTAAAGATAAAGAAGAAGAATTTAATCAGACCATTTTAAAATATGCTAGAACAAATAGATTTTACCACCAAAAGTATTCGTGATAAAACAAACAATTTTAAACCACAAGTAGGAATTATTTTAGGAACCGGCTTAGGCGGGTTGGTTAAAGAGATCACCGTTGAACATGTTATTACCTATAACGAAGTGCCTAATTTTCCTATAAGCACGGTAGAAGGTCACAGTGGTAAATTAATATTTGGGAAACTTGCCGGAAAAAATGTTATGGCCATGCAGGGTCGATTTCATTTTTACGAAGGATATGATATGAAGCAAGTAACTTTTCCGGTTCGTGTAATGAAAGCTTTAGGGGTTAAAACTTTGTTTGTTAGCAATGCCAGTGGCGGTATGAATCCGAATTTTTCAGTGGGAGAGATCATGATCATTAACGATCACATTAATTTATTTCCTACCAATCCTTTGATCGGAAAAAATTTAAATGAACTTGGTCCGCGTTTTTTAGATATGAGTGAGGCCTACAAAAAGGAATACATTGAAATGGCAAAAGCTATTGCCAAAGAAAATAACATTAAAGTGAGTGAAGGTGTTTACGCGGGTTTAACAGGTCCTTGTTTTGAAACACCTGCCGAATACCGCTATTTATGGCGCATTGGAGCCGATGCAGTTGGCATGAGTACCGTTCCGGAAGTAATTGTGGCCAAACATAGTGGCATGGATTGTTTTGGAATAAGTATTATTACAGACCTAGGTGTGGAAGGGGTAGTTGAAAATGTTAGTCACGAAGAAGTGCAACAAGTTGCCAATGCTCAAGAACCAAAATTATCTTTGATCGTAAAAGAATTGATCGGAAGGTTATAGATTTTCTTTTTTAATGTATTGATCTTTTTTACTACCCTCATACATTTCGTATTTAAGGTATTTACATTCTAAAGAACCATTGTATAAAGTGATCTTGCGGGTTGGTCGTAAACCAATATTTTTAAAACCTTCGGCACTGCTTGTAATTATCCAGCAGGTGAATCCGGCAAAATCTTTTTTAAGTTTATCGCCAATTTGTTTGTAAAAATCTGCGATCTCTTGCTTTTCAATACGCTCACCATAAGGCGGATTTAATATAATGAAACCATTTTTACGATCGGTCTTCATATCAAAAAAAGAAGCATGACTCACGTTGATCACGTCATTGAGTTTAGCATTCTTTAAATTGTTTTGCATTTTTTTTATGGTTGGCTCATAAATTTCATTGGCAACAATATCCAATTCATTTTCTTTGATCTTGTTAACAGCACTTTCATTAATGAGGTCCCACAAGGCCTTATCAAAATTTTTCCAGCGCATAAAGGCAAACTCATTTCTGAAAATTCCCGGAGGAATGTTGTTGGCATATAAAGCCGCTTCAATCGCAATGGTGCCGCTACCCGCCATTCCATCGATCAATTGTTTATGTGGTTGCCAACCGCTCATCATTACTAAACCTGCTGCTAATATCTCATTGATTGGCGCTTTGTTGGTATCGGTTCTGTAACCGCGTTTGTAAAGCAATTCACCGCTGCTATCAATATTCACCGATACTTCATCTTTGTAAATGTGAATGTAAACGCGTAATACAGGATGTATCAGATCCACATCCGGTCGTTTGCCATAGCGCTCTCTGAAACGGTCAACAATTCCATCCTTCGCTTTTTGCGACATGAACAAACTGTGCTCAAAATAATCGGAGTTCACAACACATTCGATCTTGATGCTATCGGTATATGAAATAAATTTTTCCCAGGTAATTTCTTTTATGCCTTTGTAAAAACTTTCGTTGTCATCGGCCTTAAAAGAATGTATTGGAATAATAACTTTTAATGCGGTACGCAAACATAAATTTGCCTTGTATAAAAAGCCAAGGTCGCCCACAAAGCTTACTCCGCGCTTAAAAGGGGTAATATCTTTTGCGCCAAGTTGCAATAATTCTTTATGTAAAATTTCTTCAAGCCCAAAAAAGGTTGTGGCTTTCATTTCAAAATCGCCGGTTTCAGCAAGGGTGTATTTCATGGCAATTTTTTCCAATGGTAAATGGTATTAGAAATTTAAGATCACTTTTTTAATGATCTCAACACAAGCCATAATTTGTTCTTTGTTGATGATCAAGGGTGGTGCAAAACGAATGATATCGCCATGTGTTGGTTTTGCCAATAAGCCGTTCTCTGCTAATTGCAAACACACATCCCATGCTGTTTTTCCGTTTTTTTCTTTTATAACTATGGCATTTAATAATCCTCTGCCTCTAACAGCTGTGATCACATCCGTTTGATCTTTGATCTTATTTAATTCAGCACGCAATAACTTACCCATCTCTTCCGAATTTTCTGCTAATTTCTCATCACGTAAAATACTTAATGCTTCCATGGCAACAGCACAGGCCAAAGGGTTTCCGCCATAGGTGCTTCCATGTTCTCCCGGTTTAATGGTTAGCATTATTTCGTTACTTGCAAGCACTGCACTTACAGGCAATATTCCACCGCTTAAAGCTTTTGCCAAAACCAAAATATCCGGCTTTACATTTTCATGATCACAAGCCAACATTTTTCCGGTGCGGCATAAACCGGTTTGCACTTCATCGGCAATAAATAAAACCTTGTACTTATCACATAATTCGCGCACACCTTTTAAATACCCATCATGTGGTACCACAACACCTGCTTCACCCTGTATTGGCTCCACCATAAATGCTGCTACATTTTTATCTTGCATGGCCTTTTCTAAAGCGGCCAGATCGTTATATGGCACGGTAAGATAACCCGGCATATACGGACCAAATCCTTTATAACTGCTTGGGTCGCTGCTTGAAGAGATGGCGGCTAATGTACGTCCCCAAAAATTTCCTTCAGCAAAAATTACCTTTGCTTCATTTTCTTTTACACCCTTAACATCATAGGCCCAACGACGCGCCAGCTTAACGGCAGTTTCGCCGCCCTCAACACCGGTATTCATTGGTAAAACCTTATCATAGCCAAAATACGAGGTGATAAATTTTTCGTACTCACCTAATTTTGAATTATAAAATGCACGTGATGTAAGTGATAGTTTTTGCGCTTGTTCGGTTAAAACTTTTATCAAACGAGGGTGACAATGACCTTGATTTACCGCGCTGTAGGCAGATAAAAAATCGTAATAACGTTTTCCTTCAACATCCCAAACAAATATCCCTTCACCTTTTTCTAATACTACCGGCAATGGGTGATAATTGTGTGCGCCGTACTTGTCTTCCAGATCAATTAATTGTTCGCTGCGTGTCATAGTCTCAGTCATGATAAATTGTGTTAATTCAAACTCCTTACAAATGTATCTAAAAAGCCCCTATTAACCTAATTCGCGGACAATAACACGCCTGTTTTTTGTAAAAAATGCTTAACAAATTTTAACAACGCTAAATACCCCTCAAAGCCGCATCCTTACTATATTTACGGCTCATCTCACAGGTAAAAAATTATGGTAGATATTAACGAAATTAACGAACGAATTCAACGTGAAAGTGCATTTGTTGACATGTTGAATGTTGAAATGGATAAAGTGATCGTTGGTCAGAAATACATGATCGAACGTTTGCTAATTGGCCTCTTAAGTAACGGACATATTTTGTTAGAAGGTGTTCCGGGATTAGCGAAAACATTGGCCATTAACACACTTGCTAAATGTGTGGATGCTAAATTCAGTCGTATACAATTTACGCCAGATTTGTTACCGGCCGACGTGATCGGTACCATGATCTACAATCAAAAGCAGGAAGCTTTCTCAATAAAAAAAGGTCCGATCTTCGCGAACTTTGTTTTAGCAGATGAGATCAACCGTGCCCCGGCAAAAGTGCAATCGGCTTTATTGGAGGCTATGCAGGAAAAGCAAGTAACTATTGGTGAAGAAACATTTAAGTTACCGAATCCGTTTTTAGTATTAGCTACACAAAACCCGGTTGAACAAGAAGGTACGTATCCGTTGCCTGAAGCGCAAATGGACCGTTTTATGCTGAAGGTTGTTATTGGCTATCCTACCAAGGAAGATGAGCGTCGTATCATTGCGTCAAATATTTCACCGCAAGGTATGCCAACTCCAAACGCGGTTTTAAATCCGGATGCAATTATCAAGGCTCGTTCGGTTGTAAAAGATGTTTACATGGATGAGAAGATTGAGCGTTACATTGTAGATATTGTTTTTGCTACACGTTTCCCTAAAGAATATAAATTACAAAAGTTTGATGGATTGATCTCCTATGGTGGATCGCCGCGTGCCTCTATCAATTTGGCTTTAGCGGCAAAAGCTTACGCGTTCATTAAACGTCGTGGTTATGTGATCCCTGAAGATGTACGTGCAATTTGTACCGATGTAATGCGTCATCGTATTGGTTTAACTTACGAGGCAGAAGCAGAGAACATTACCAGTGAAAACATCATCACCGAAATTTTAAATACAGTTGAAGTTCCTTAATGGTTATGAATGATGAATTAGGAATGTTGAAAGATGCATTCATTAACTCAACATTCAACATTAAAAATTAAACATTTAATTAAATGGAAACTTCAGAGCTTCTTAAAAAAGTCCGTAAAATAGAGATCAAGACCCGAGGTTTGAGTAAACAGATCTTTTCGGGTGAATATCACAGTGCCTTTAAGGGACGTGGTATGGCTTTTTCTGAAGTTCGCGAATATACGCCCGGCGATGATGTTCGCTCTATAGATTGGAATGTAACAGCTCGTTTTAATTCACCCTTTGTAAAAGTGTTTGAAGAAGAACGTGAGTTGAGCGTGATGTTATTGGTGGATGTAAGTGCAAGTGGTTTATTTGGAACATTTGAAAAGATAAAGCAAGATCTGATCACCGAATTATGTGCTGTAATTTCTTTTTCAGCTTCAACCAATAATGATAAGATCGGAATTATTTTCTTTAGTGATAAAATAGAGAAATTCATTCCGCCGAAAAAAGGAAAAACACATGTGTTGCGCATCATTCGCGAATTGATCGATTTTCAGCCGCAAAACAAAGCAACCAATATTGAAGTACCATTAAAGTTTTTAACCAATGCCATCAAAAAAAGAACCATTTGTTTTTTGATAAGCGATTTTTATGCACCATTCAATTATACCGATGCGTTAAAGATCAGCAATAAACGACATGATATGGTGGCCGTTCGGATAGTTGATAAAACGGAGCAGGAGATACCAAGTATTGGTTTAATAAAATTAATGGATAATGAGTCAGGAAAAACCATTTGGGTTGATTCGAGTGATAAGAATTTCAGAAAACAATTTGCCGTTAATCGCTTAAAGTTTGAGAATGATCTGAAAGATCTGTTCAATAGAAGCGGTGTTGATGCAACAACAGTTTACACGAACGAAAGTTATATTAAACCATTAATGAATTTATTTAAAAAGAGATAATACAGCATGGTAAGATCACTCAAGATATTTTTATTTTTCATTTTATCCTTTACGCTTCATAATGCGGTGAAGGCGCAGGATATGCGCGTGAGCGCTGTTTTGGATACTTCAAAAATAAGAATTGGTGAGCCTGTAAAACTCGATCTGTATTTTTTATACAACCCTAATCAAGGATCTTTTAAAATCCAGTGGCCAACTATTGGAGATACGATCACCGAAAAAATTGAAGTGATCTCACATACCGAGATCGATACAACCATGCCTGATAAGAGCGATCCAAATCTTATTCAGCAACACCAGCAATTTATTATCAGTGCTTATGATAGTGGTTACTTTGCCATACCTCCTTTTAAATTTGTACTTAATGGAGATACTGCCAATCCTAAGCTAACAGAAGCCTTATTGCTTGAAGTTCACACCGTACCAACTGATTCGAGTGCTACAAAATTAAAAGATATTAAAGAGCCATTTGGCGAACCGTTCAACTGGATGTGGTATAAAGAATATTTCTATTGGGGTATTGCAGGATTGGTATTTGTGATCGCCCTATTCCTCATTATCTATTATCGAAATAAACGCTTAAAAAATAAGATCATTGAACCGGAGAAACCAAAGATCCCTGCACACATTACAGCATTGGCTTCTTTAGAACGAATTAAAAATGAACAGATCTGGAAGGATAATAAGATCAAAGAATATTATTCTGACATTACGGACGCTGTACGTTTATATATTGAAGAGCGTTACAATGTAAGTGCTTTAGAAAGTACAACAGATGAATTATTGACCTTGATGCGCAGTCAGGTGATCGACCAAAATAGCAAAGAGAAATTGAAACAAATATTGGTGTTGAGCGACTTTGTAAAATTTGCGAAGATGATACCATTAGAGCAAGAACATGTGATAACATTAACGCATGCCTTTGATTTTGTGAACGGCACAAAACGCGAAGAAGAAATTACATTAGTGGAAGACGAACCAAAAGAAGAAAATAAGAACGTATGACGGAGTTCCTGGGCGACATACAATTTGCAGAGAAGCATTGGTTTTGGTTATTGCTGGTTATTCCGGTAATGATCGCCTGGTATATTTTCCGTTTAAGAAAAATGGAAGGGGAATTAAATTATTCTTCATTCTCTTTGTTTCATGGTATTAAGCCTTCATTAAAAGCACGTTTCCGTCACTCACTTTTTGTATTAAGAATATTAGCTGTAACATTTATTGTGGCCGCTATTGCTCGTCCGCAATCACGCAGCAGCTGGAAAGATTCAAAAACAGAAGGGATCGATATTGTGTTGAGTATGGACGTTTCCTTATCCATGCTGGCAAAAGATTTTAAGCCTAACCGAATGGAAGTGGCCAAAGATGTAATGCTTGATTTTATTGAAGCACGTTCAAACGATCGAATTGGTTTGGTTTTATTTGGCGGCGAAGCATTTACTCAGTGTCCAATTACTAGTGATCATAAAATATTAAAGAACATGTTCTCGCAAGTAAAGGCCGGTATGCTCGATCAGGGAACAGCTATTGGTTTGGGTTTAGCAGGTGCTGTTGCGCGTATCAAAGAAAGCAAAGCGAAAAGTAAAGTGATCATTTTGATAAGTGATGGTGTGAGTAACATGGGTGAAGTAGCACCGTTAACTGCTGGCGAACTCGCCAAAACATTTGGTATTCGCGTGTATTGCATTGGTGTTGGTTCTAAAGGTAAAGCATTGCAACCGGTAGCAATTTATGCGCCCGGCGAATACGAATATGATTATGTGGATGTAGAGATCGATGAGCAAGTAATGACTGAAATTTCAAATATGACCGGCGGAAAATATTTCCGTGCAACCAATAAAGAAAGTTTGGTTACTATTTCCAAGGAGATCGATAAAATGGAAAAGACCATTACCAGCGAAAAGAGTTTTACAAATAAAGCAGAGCACTTTTTACCCTTTGCTTTAATTGCAGCCGTATTATTGTTACTTGAATTTATTTTAAAATATACAGTTTTCAGAAGCATACCATAATGTATAAGTTCGAACATACCATTTATTTTTACGGCTTTATTGCAATTGCCGTGTTCGTGCTTTTGGCATTGGTATATTTCGCTTATCGCAGAAACAGATTAAAGAAGCTTGGTGATAAACAATTAGTGCAAAATTTATTGCCATATTCAAGCAATCGCAAACGCATTGTAAAGATCATTTTATTTTGTTCGGCTTTCAGTAGTTTGATCTTAGCCTTATGTAATTTGCAAACAGGTAGTAAGTTGGTTGAAGTAAAACGCGAAGGTGCCGATCTGATCGTTTGTTTAGATGTTAGTAATAGTATGCTTGCACAAGATCTTACACCAAACCGTTTAGAGCGCGCAAAATATGCTTTGGAAAAAATGATCGATGGTTTAGAAGGCGATCGTTTGGGCTTAGTTATTTTTGCAGGTGAAGCTTATGTGCAATTACCAATTACAAGTGATTACAGTGCGGCAAAATTATTCTTATCATCTATTAACACGAAAATGGTTCCTGTGCAAGGTACAAATATTGGAGCAGCCATTTCTAAAGCGGTTGAATCATTTGGTAAAGATGAAGGAAAAAATAAAGCGATTATTTTGATAACGGATGGTGAGAATCATGAAGTGGAAGCAGTGCAAGCTGCTGAAGAAGCGGGTAAAGGAGGCATCATGATCAACACAATTGGTATTGGTTCTGAAAGCGGTGTTCCAATTCCGTATATAGAGAACGGCGTGGTAAAAGGGTATAGAAAAGATAAACAAGGCCAAACCATTGTTACAAAATTAAATTCCGAGATCTTGAAAAGCATTGCTTCAAAAGGTAATGGTGTTTATGTGCAGGCAAGCCAAAGCGACCTTGGTATAAAAGCCATTTTAAATAAGGTTGATGAATTAGAAAAATCAAAGATCGACACGAAGATGTTCACCGATTACGAAGATCAATTCCAATGGTTCCTGGCATTGGCTTTATTCTTGTTCTTGATCGAGTTCTTTATTAGTGAACGTGTAAGTGAATGGTTTAAAAAACTTAATTTGTTTGGAAATGCAACGAAATAAGATCACATCAATTTATTTGTTGTTGTTAGCATTTGTGCTTTCAAACTCAAACGTATTGGCTCAAAAAGACGCCATGAGTTTATACGAGGGTAATCGTTTTTATTTCGATTCAAATTATGTGCAATCAACCTATGCGTATCGCGAAGCATTAAAGATCAATCCAAAGAATTATAAGGCTAATTTTAATTTGGGTACAGCACTTTACCGCAATGGAAAAGAGATCAAAAATACCAAACAAGGTATTTTACAAGGGAAGCAAAAGATCAGTCCTGATTCATTAGCCAACCTCGTTTTTGAAGAGGCCGCGCAAAATTTTGCAGTGGTTGCCAATACGGTTTCAGATAAGGATACTTTGCACCGCGCTTGGCATAATATCGGTAATTGTTATTTGCAAAAGAAAGATTATGAGCAGGCAATTACAGCATACAAAAAAGCTTTAAAGTTCAATTCAAAGGATGAAGAAACACGATATAATTTGGCTTATGCTTTAAAGAACCGTCCGCCAAAGCAAAACAAAGGTGGTGGTGGTCAGGATCAAAATCAGGATCAGAAAAACCAACAGCAAAAACAGCAGCAGCAACAGCAGCAACAGATAAACAAGGAAGATGCTGAACGTTTGCTCAAAGCATTGATGAATGCGGAAAAGAAAGCGCAGGAGAAGCGAAAGCAAAAGCAGGAAGACGCGTCGAAAAGCGATCCGGATAAAGATTGGTAGTTTTAATAAAAGTTAACGTATAAAAA
>JBIKKW010000065.1:0-16781 GCA_044360115.1 Bacteroidia bacterium | reverse complement strand
TTTTTAAAAACGAGCTGGAAATGATAACAACCTACTTGAATTAATTTGTTTATAATTTCAATAGTTTTGCTGTTATTAGAAATGTAAATTATAGCATTGCTTATCAATCCGGGATATTCAAATTCTAATTTTAATTCAGGAAAATATTTAAATTCTGAGATCGTATTAAAGCACAGAAAATACTCTTTTCTTACCAGATCTTTTAAAATATTAAAGCTTTCAAATGACAATTTATTTTCCAGAGCATCTATTGTAAATATTTTGCCTTTAATTATTTTGACCAATTCATTTGGGATAAGATAAATACTTTCTTTTTGTAAATCATAAATAGCAGATCTGCGATATCCAACGACTATCTTACAGTTTGAAACTAATTTATAAAACATTATCTCCTTATTTTAATAAGTTTATAGAATTTATAAGGCAAGTAAAAATTAGTTTCAAAACTTTCAATGAAGTTATTCTTATTAATCTTCCTTACTTTAATTGAAGGATATTTCTCAAATTTCATTTTTGTTACGTTGTGGGGAATTCTATAGATATTCATATACATAAAGATTTAGCAATAATTTTTTCAATATTATAATTGCAGTTATATGAAAGTTGACCGAATTGTCCAACCGGATTGACCTCTAAAAAATAGTATTTACCGTCTTTAGACTTTATTAAATCAATTGATCCAGAATTTAATTCTAAGTTCTCTAATAATAAGATTAATTTATTTTCTAATTGTTTATTTAATTTATATGGGACGATTCGATTTGGGTTATCGAGATCATAATTTCTATAGTCAGTTTCAGTCATTTTATTACTTTGTGAAAAAATAGCCATAGAAAAGAAATGTCCGTTTAAATAAAATGATCTTATTTCATAAGATTTAACTATTTTATTTTGAAAAAGGCTTGGAAAGTAATTATTTCTATTTTTTGGTTGATAATTAATCGTTGTCATGTAATAGGTACCTTTGGAATTGCTAAAATAACTGCCATCCCTAATTGATTTTGTAATGTATTTTGTATTTGGATTTAATTTGTAATCAGATGTAGAAATTATTGTATATGGTATGTCAATTTTTAATTGAGAAGCTTTTAGTAATACAGATAGCTTATTTAAATGGTAGTGTTTTTCTGAATTTATATGAGTTTTTAATGATAAAGCATTTATAATAAATTCCCGAATTTCATTAATCTCATAATTAAAGTACTCTTTTATCCTTCTGTTATTAAAAATTGATTTCTTTGACATTGATATTATTGGGGACAATTTAATTCCACCCCTTCTATACCAAACTGATTCAATTTCTGAATATTTAATAAGTTTATTCTTTACTTTAAAAGTAAAATCAACGTTACTGGAATTGATTTCCAATTCAATCAAACTAATAACGTCTAATTCATTAATTCTTATAAATTCACGATTAAAGTGTAATATCCATTGTATTACTTTATTAGTAGTTAAGTCTCTTGAATTTGAAATAATTAGAATCATTATTATTTCCAATAATATCTTGTAACATCTCCTTTTTCCCAATACACTATTGTATCGGTTCTTTCCCAATTTGTATAATTTGCATTTGTTGAGTGCTGCCAACCATATGTCGTTTCAGCTTTATCTGTTTGACCAGCGTGAGCAGTACCTGTGCTAGGAGAAGAGCCAATTATTATTGAATCTCCCATAGGTGTATTTGGATATTCGATATTTTCAAAATTTACAATGCCATACTTAGAATTAATTTGAATTTCCTTCAATTTTTCTTTCTTTTTCATATAATGTTGTTTTAAGATTTATAAATTAAACGTAGTTCCAGTCGTTACCTTCAATCGCTACGTTAAAGTATTCAGAGTTTTCGGTGCTTGCATAAACGCAGTATCCGGCTTGAATATCAAAGTCATTTTCAAATATAATGGTGTGTTCAAATGATCTATCAGTAGCGTTTGGAAGATCTGTAGGTACAACTACTTCTGAAAAAAGGAATAATCTAGAACCTGTTCCATCATCTAAATAGAGTCTTACCATGCCTGAAGAGACATAACTGGGTGCTTTTATGGTGATGCTTTTTATGCTTGATCCGTAGAATGGTGTTCCGGCAGAACCTGCCGCATAAACTAGAACAACATCGCCAGTACCATCAAGATTTGAGTTAGCTACACTGACAACCCCAAGCCCCATATTTGAAGTTAACTTAGTCGTATCTTTTCGTACGGAACCTCCATAATAAGCCCAGTCTAGCCCTTCAGCAATAATATTGAATCTGTCATTATTCTGTGTACTAGCTTTAATGATATATCCCGATTGTAGAGTGAAGTTAAGATCAACTTTAGTTTCAAAAGCAGCATTAATAGCCGCTTTATTAATTGCCGGTACGGGAATTTCCATCAGAAGTCTGGTATTGCCACCACCAGTTACAAACAAGCGAACCATGCCGGCTGTTGTATTTGTTATTGCTTTAATAGTGATTGACTTAACCAATGTTCCGTTAGAAGCGCCCGTTAAAACGGTTCCTAAAGTTCCGGTGCCATCTAAATTAGTATTAGCCGTAGATATGGTAACCATACCTGTATTGGCTGTATATTGCGTTTCTTCTGCCATAATAATTTGCCTTATAAATTAAGCAGGGTATTTCCAATCATTACCTTCAACTATAATAGCAAATGACTCTGCATTTTGTGTAGATGCTTTCAATGAATAGCCAGCCTGAAGTTGAAAGTTGCCCAGAGACAATCTAGTTTCAAAAGCGGGTTCTGTGCCAGATTTTGTTACAGAAGGTATAAACACCTCTTTAATTAATCGGGTATTGGTTCCATCATAAACAAATAAACGCACCATGCCTGTTGTAGTTGTTACAATGGCTTTGATGCTGATGTTTTCTATACGACAACCTTTCCACCCAGAACCTGAAGCGCCGGCAGTTAAAATGGTACCAAGCGTACCTGTTCCATCTAAATTTGAATTTGCTGTAGAGATAACAGCCATACCTGTATTAGCAGTAAAATTAGTACTCTCTGGTCTAACCGAACCACCATAATAAGCCCAATCCAAACCCTCAGCGATCACTACAAAACTTTCAGCATTTTGGGTGCTTGCTTTAATGATATAACCTGATTTTACTCTAAGGTTACAATTCCAGGTATATTCAAAAGCAGGCGTTGTGGCAGCCTTTGTAATTGCCGGAACAGGAATTTCTTGCAATAAACGGGTGTTTGTACCATCGTAAATGAATAGCCTAACCATACCTTCTGTTGTTGATACAGTTGATTTTACAGTTATGGATTTAACTAAAGTACCATTAGATGCTGCGGTTAAAACCGTCCCTAATGTTCCTGTTCCATCCAAATTTGAGTTAGCGGTTGATATTACTACCGTTCCTGTGTTTGCCGTGTACTGTGTTTCTGCTGCCATGATTCTTTATTTTTAATTTTTTATTGTTATTATTTAATATTTAAGTTTAAGTATCATTATCTACAATTAGTATGTAAAGTCCAGACCATCGGCTATTACCGTAAAGCTTTCATCGTTTTGTGTTGATGCATATAAAGAAAAGCCATTAGCTAAAAAATAATCGAGATCATAAGTAATCTCAAAAGATTCAGCAATACCGGATTTAATTACAGCGGGAATATCGATCTCATCAATCAATAAGGTTGATGTGACACCTGAAAAGGTACCATTAACAAAAAGCCTTACCATGCCACGTGTTGTACTTACTATACCTTTAACGGTTATTGTTTTAATTAAAGTGCCTTTAGCATCACCTGTAATAACCAACTGAATATCGCCACTCCCGTCTAAGTATGGATTTGCAACTGAGATAAGTGCCATGCCAGTGTTAGCTGTGTATTTAGCTCTTTCGTTAATGTTTGTGGTAACGCCTGCTTCCAGCAGAGCTACACCGGTATCTATTCCTTCTATAAGCATCGATTAGTTTTTGTTTAACTAATCTAGAACAATAAAATCCGATTTCTTTAACTAATGTATATGCGCTATGTTTTAATGTACAAGCGTAGAGATTTAAATTGTCTTATTATAATATATTGGGGTAACATTTAAGACTATTTATTTTGTCAGATGGGCAGACAAAGGAATTTCTGGTATTTGATTTGTAAATTTTGATTTAGTCATAATGACTATAATTTGTTAATTAACTTGGCAAACTCAGAGGCTTCTTTTGCATTATTGTATGCACCAACGAAGTAATGCAATATTTTACCTTTATTATTTAATATCAGTACCATTGGGTAAACTTTTGTATTAATTCTATTTTGATTACAAATAGCGGATATAAAATCATCCATATCGTTTAAAAAAACAAAATTCTTAAAATTATATTGTTTCTTGCTAATACAGTTATTTGAATGCTCGTTACTTAAATCAGAAACAAAGATATAGCCAACATCTTTCCTCAAAGTTCCAGCAATAGAATCAAGCCATGGCATTTCATTTATGCATGGGGCACACCAACTAGTCCAAACATTTACATAATAGTACTTCCTATTCGCAATATTTAAATGATCCTTTTTGAGTTTCGTAACAAACAACTCAAATCCATCCGACCAACTAGTTTTATTTATCTCACCTCCAAATGCTCTGTTCATTGATTCTGTTTGGAGCTTATAATTATTCATTTGGATTCCATCCCAAATAAAATAGCCATTCATGCCGACTGAAATAATTAGTAATATTTTTATAATATTTCCCATTTAATCTAAATTCTTTAAACTTTGGGTTGCCCGATAGGAAGCCAATCTCCTTGTTAATGCAGTATCTTTAGTTGGTCGCCAACACGAATAATTATGGTATAAGATTTCACCTTTATTATCCATCAATAGGTAATATGGCTTTACCTTTTTTCTTAGAAGTTTTGGATCCCAGAGTCGCACTTTAGCAGAATCTTTCCAAATAATTGGTTTTTCATTATAAACTCCAGAAATAAAATCATCCATATCCCCAATGATTTTGAAATTTTTAAATCGAACTCCCTTCCTCAGCAAAAAATCCTTGGCATCTCTTTCATCCATTTCTGTCGCAAAGACAAAATCAAAAATATGTTCATTAAGGTTAGATGCCATAGAATCAAGAGTTAACATTGTTGGTCGCTGAATAAAGTCGTAATGTAAACTATCCCAAAAACAAATAAGCGTAGTTTTATAACCCAAATAGGTTTTAGGAAAATTTGCTTGCATTTTTTTCTTAAAACACTGATAGCCATTTTCATGTGAAATATCCTTCTTCCACTCCAGGATCTCCATATCTTGGCTTTTCTTTTTGGATTCTAATTTTCGTAGGAGGAAGTAAACATTAAAACTAACGGATATTATTAATAAATAGGTGAAAGGATGTTTCATTTGGGGTCAAAATAATATTTTTGGTCATTCTCGTTCAAGGCAGATTATTGATGAAATTAATAACGGGTAACGCTTCTTCTTTTGAATTCATTGACCCACAATAAAATGCTAAAATCTCCCCATTTCGCTTCATAATCACATGAGTGGGAAATACTATTCCATTTATATCAATTTCGTTAAAGACACCAGAGATAAAATCCAACATATTGTTAATAAAAATGAAGTTTATTATAGATATTTTTTTTCTATTTAAGAATCCGCTTACTGCGGGGTCACTATGGGAGGAAACAAAAAAATAATCGATATCTTTATGTATGTAATCTTTCAAAGAGTCTATAAAGGATAATTCATCAATACAGGGTTGGCATCCTAAAGACCAAAGATTTACATAGATATATTTCTTAAAGGCTTTTGATGTGCTTCCCTTACTAAATGTAGTTTTGAATATTTTAAAACCTTTTGAATGGGTAATATTTCTCGGTTGCATTGTGAAAGAAAAAATTAAGGGTTTAAAGTCTCAATGTAAATTAACTTTTGTGAATCTATAATGGAACCAAGTGCCAATTACCTGTAGCGCAATTCGTGTAATAAAAGTGATAATGATTATTCCCACTTACACAATTGCATTCATATCGCCAACAATTGTCACCTCCACCTACTTGCCAGCAAAAACATGATGGTTTTGCGCCTATATCTCCAGTCCCCGATGGATTTAAGACAGTCCCTGAACCCACAGTTCTATTTCCCAAAATGCTTTCGACTTCAACACTTATAGGATTAATATTAAATGGATTTGGCGTTAAGTTGACAATATTCTTCAATTTTTCTTTCTTTTTCATGTTTAATTATTTTAAGATTTATAAATTAGCAGCGTAGTCCCAGTCGTTACCTTCAACAGTAACATTAAAGTATTCTGCGTTTCCAGTACTTGCATAAATGCAGTATCCGGCTTGAATATCAAAATCATTTTCAAAAAAATGGTATGTTCAAATGATCTATCCGTAGCGTTTGGAAGAAATGTAGATGGTTAAATATATAACTCTTTCACAAATGTTTGTGGTAACGCCTGCTTCCAGAAAAGCAACACCGGGATCTATTCCTTCTTTAAGCATCGATTAGTTTTTGTATAACTAATCTATAACAATAAAATCCAATTTCTTTAACTAATGTACAATCGCTTTATTTTAATGTACAATCGTTATAAATGAATAGTTGTAATAAAACTATCTTAACGTATGAATAAAATTATTAAATAAAACAGAAAAATGTCAAACATGATGGAGATGAGTAAAGAGCAATTGTTGGAAATAATTGATCAATTTGCTAATAAAATGAAAGGCACTGAGGAGAAAATTGAACAATTTGATCAATTCTATAGCGCAAATTTTATTGATAAAGATGGAGTGCTAAGCCATCAATCAAAAATAGACTTAAATCTTACGAAACTAGAAATTGAAGTAAATAAAATTGAGGAAACTAGGATCAAAATCGAGACATTAAAAAAGGAAGCTGAAGAT
Source organism: Bacteroidia bacterium (assembly GCA_044360115.1). Classification (GTDB taxonomy): domain Bacteria; phylum Bacteroidota; class Bacteroidia; order B-17B0; family Aurantibacillaceae; genus Aurantibacillus. The sequence goes on along the minus strand of JBIKKW010000065.1, from coordinate 9,922 downwards.
TTAAAAGTAAAAATACATGCATATTCAAATGAAATGCTTTTGGATGAAGGAGGGAAGGATTCAATTAAAACATCAGTTAGTAAATTGTATGATGATATAAAGAGCAAGGGCAATGACATAATTAATGAACATAAAAAGTTATTTATAGATGAGGAGGGTAAGAAGAGTATTTTAGGTGAAATTGGATCTATTAAGGAGAAGATTATACAAATACATAAGGATATAGCACAGGATGAACCGAATAAAGAATCTATAAAAACGAGTTTGGATAAAATTCAAGAAACTTATTCTAAACAGTTAAAGGAAGCTACGGTTACGTTGGATTCACTTAAGGCATTTTATAAAAAAGTTTTCGAGAAAAATACCAATGAATTAGGTGAGGAAGAGGAGGGACTGGAAAAAGCAACAGAATTTTTAAAAGTAAGATTATCAAATTTAATTAAAGAAACTAATGAAAAACTACATGCAATAACCGATAGCTCGCTCCATAATAGTTTTTATACGAGAGCAAAAAGTCATTCAGATGAATATCAAAAATTACAGGATTACACATTTAAAAGCGTTGTTTCTATTGCAGTTGTTACTTTGTTATTTGCGATAATTCAACTAATAAATATTTTATGGATTAATAAAACATTCAGTTATCAGATCTCATATTATCAAATTGGGATTACCTTACCATTAATTTACTTGGTTTGGATGTTTAACCGGAACCAAAAGATTGCAAAAAAATTAGCAGAAGAATATCATCATAAAGCTGCCCTATCAGAGGCTATGACGGGTTATAGAGGATTATATCAATTAAAACATGAAAGTCCTGAATACATGAATTTATTCAATAGCATCAAGGAGCAATTAAATATTAATCCATCTTCTAAAATTGATAAATTCTTAAGTCTAAAATCACCACAGGAAAGTTTAATAGAAAAGGGTGCAGGTATTGTAAACATTAAAAATGAAGTAAGGCAACAATGAGAAATAGAAATATTAAAGCAGAATGCCCAGAATGTTTGAGCCTTTGTAATCATGTTTTACACTTTGAAATATATCGATACGATACACTTTTCCCCGATTTAAAATCAATCTTTCAAATAATACAGTGCAAAGGCTGTGAAACAATAAGTTTACAGTACAAAGAGAGGGAAAAAAATGGAAAGGAAATCGTTTATAATTTTCCTTCGGATCATTTGTATCCTGCAACAAATTCTGAAATATTTTTGAAGACAAAAGAACTAAAAGAAATGCCGAAAATAGTTCAAGGGGTTTATAAGGAAATGAAACTAGCCTTAAATTCAGGTTTGAATTTACTCGCTGGCATTGGATTGAGAATGATTGTGGAATCTGTTTGTATTGACCAACAAATTTCAGGACATAATTTAAAGGAGAAAATAATTGAATTGCAAAAATTAGGACATATATCTGTAAAAGCCTTACCAGTGGTAGATCGTTTGAGGGAAATCGGAAATATCTCTGCACATAAAATTCAATCTATAGAAATTGAATCACTAAAACACGCAGTTGAAATTGTGAATCATTTATTGAAATCGGTTTATATTTTGAGTGTTATAAATGTTAAAATAAAGACATGAAATTTAATTTAATGTTTGCCTTGTGATTTAAACGCATTTTAAGGATATGAAAATTAATAATTTAACTCTTACTTCAAGTTTCACTGCTGAAGGTCTGTCTTTTAGTACAATGAAGAATTTAAAACCATTAGTAGCTATATTCGGAAGAAATGGAGCAGGTAAATCACGGTTGTTAAGAAATATTGGAATGCATATTAGTGAAAGACAACGTGAATATTTAAGTGCTAAAGAGTTCGTACTAACAAATCCTCAATTGAAGGATGGTGAGACAAATAACTATGGAAGACAGTCTTCTATAGTCAGTAATTACATGAATGATTTTGATGGGATGGAGCAGCCGGCAGAGGTGATTGAAATATTCCCGTACTCAGATTCAATTGATGATAAGGATCTCCCAGACGTATATTTTAGACAAACGCTTAATGATTCAATAAATAATCCTCGCTTCGGAGATATAAAGAAAAACTCATTAAATATACTTAAAGCACTTTGTAAATCAGAGTTAGCCCTATTATTTTATGAGCGAAATAAAAACAATAGAGGGTTTTATAAAGTTCATAATGATTTAACAATTCGAAATAAAAATATCCTAGACGTAGTAAGGGGTTTAATAAAAGATGTTTTAGATAGGGATTTTAGTTATTCTACAGATGAACATTTAAATCCAATTTTATTGTTTAGTAATCATCCTTTGCACAGAATGGATTTATCCAATGGTCAACAAGCTCTATTGGCATATTGCATCTTTATTGCTCTTCAAACAGGAAAAGTAAAGAACGAAACTACTAATTTGAAGGGTAAAATTATACTTCTTGATGAACCAGATATATACCTTCACCCAAAAGCACAGGTAGACCTGATAAAGGGATTAAGAAAAGCAGTTGGTGATCATGGTCAAATTTGGATTGCGACTCATTCATTGACAATTTTATCTCTTTTGGATCGGAATGAAATATGGCTTATGGAAAATGGAAAAGTCACATCGCCAAGTATTGCAACTCCGAGTAAAGTTCTCAATTCTCTGGTAGGAGATGAAACATTACCTAAATTAGAGAATTTTCTAGCATCTCAATATGAATGGGCTGCGATACAATTTTCTTTAGAATGTTTATGTGAACCAAGTGTAGTGACATATAAGAAGAATGATCCGCAAGGTAAACAATTAATAGGAAGATTATATTTAAAGCAGCCATTGCGTGTTTTGGATTTTGGTGCTGGTATGGGAAGGGTTGGATTGGAAATACTAAATCACGTGGAATTAGCGAAAAACATCTTATATCAGCCTTTGGAGATAAACAAATCGCAATTTGAAAAACTGAAGGAAATTACTAAAGATCTTGATAGTGTAAGTGAAGTTTTTAAAAATGATAAAAGAGATGTTCTTAATTCACATTTGGAGTTGAAACAAAGGAAATATCTGGGTTATTATGACCGAATCTTATTAATTAATGTTTTACATGAATTGCCAGTTCTTGAATGGGAGGTGATTCTTAATGTATTGTTAAATTCGTTAAAACCGAATGGAAAAATTATCCTGCTAGAAGATCAGGCAATTCCAAGGGGTGAAAATGCACATGAGCATGGTTTTTTAATTCTAAGTCCTTATGAAATTAAGAATTTATTTAGTTTGAATAAAGTACCCAATAGTTTTGAGCATCCGGATTATAAGAGTAGATTAACATGCATTGAAATTCAAAAGGAAGAAGCTGCGGTATATAGAGATTTAATAGAGAATGCACTTAGGGTAAAGAAAAGCAATTGTATTAAAGAAATAAAGAAACTAAGGATAAAGAAAAATAAAAGTGCTGAAGATGGCCGAAAAAACGCTTTCTATACGCAGCTTTATTGCAATGTTGACATGGCGATAAATGATTTGTTAATTTCTTCGGATAAAGGTTCTATGAGATAAATTAAATGTCGTAAATTGAAAATACACGTAAAAAATATGTATAAGTTATGATTTAATTAAACGTAAGGACAGTTTAATATAAAATCTGAGTGATATATATGCAAATTGTATGCAAATAAAAAAGGGTTTCAAACTTTGAAAGTTTAAAACCCTTGATTTTATTGGTGGGGAGTACTGGGTTCGAACCAGTGACCCCCTGCTTGTAAGGCAGGTGCTCTGAACCAGCTGAGCTAACCCCCCATTTTAATGATTGGGCGACAAATGTAAGAGCATTGTTTTAATTATGCAAATTTTTTTCGGATTTTTTTATGAAAGTTCAAATTGCATTTTGCTGAGCTTAAAATATAAGCCTTCCTCATGCTTTATCAGTTCGCTGTGCGTGCCGGTTTCCAAAACTTCACCCTTTTGAAGCACAACTATTTTATCGGCATTTCTGATGGTTGCTAATCGATGCGCAATAACAATACTGGTGCGACCTACCATTAGTTTTTCCAAGGCTTCTTGCACCAAATGCTCGCTTTCACTATCTAAGCTACTGGTGGCTTCATCCAATATTAAAATACTCGGGTTTTTAAGAACCGCACGCGCTATGGCAATACGTTGTCTTTGTCCGCCTGATAATTGTATCCCTCTTTCACCAACAAGTGTGTTGAATTTTTCAGGGAAAGATTCAATAAAATCATAAGCATTGGCCTTTTTAGCCGCATCCTCTATTTCAGCAACTGTGGCGTTTGGTTTTCCGTATGCAATATTGTCTTTTATGCTTCCTGCAAACAAGATCACATCTTGCGGTACGAGCGCAATTTTCTTTCTCAGTTCTGTTAACGAATAATCTTTACTGTTTTTCCCGTCAATAATTATCTCGCCATTTATAGGGTCATAAAAACGGGATATCAATGAAGCAATGGTGCTTTTTCCGGAGCCGCTTGATCCAACAAGGGCAACGGTTTCGCCAATATTTGCTTTGAATGAGATATCCTTTAATACCGTAAAATCAGGACGTGTTGGGTAGTTGAACGACACATTCTTGAATTCGATCTCACCACTTTTTACTTTATCTGAAGTAACGTTTGTATTCAGATCAATATGTTCAATGTTACCATCAATTAATTCAAATACGCGGTCGGTTGCGCCTAATGCACGTTGAATAGAGGCTATTTGTTCCGGTAATCCTCCTAAAGAACCAGCCACAAATAAAGCAAGCATCATAAATCTTCCAAATTCCTCTGCGGAAATTTTGCCTTCTATTTTTAAGTTTACCATTAAAAATAAAATAAAGAATACTGCCCCAAACACACCGGTTATCACGAATGCAAAAAACGAACCTCTGAATATACCGTATTTGATACCAAAGTTTTTTATTTCGGTTGCCTTTGAAACGTATCTGTTTATTTCGTAGGCTTCGTTAGTAAAGGTTTTTACGTTGGTAATTCCTGTTAACGATTCGCCCACGATCACATTTGCTTCCGCAATTTTATCTTGAAATGTTTTGCTGTAGCTTCTGATCTTCTTTGCAAAAACAATGGCTACAAAGGTCAGTGGCGGAATGATCAATAAGAACCATTGTGCGATCTCCCACTTGGTATAAATGATCATCAAAACTAACCCGCCAACACCAACTATACTTTGACGAATTAACTCAGCAATATTAATTGTAAATGCTTCAGAGATCACATTAATATCTGTGGCCATGCGGCTGCTCAATTCTGCAACCTGATTCTTTGAAAAGAATTGCATGGGCATTTGTATCAAACGGCTAAATGTATCGCTGCGAACACCCTTTAAAATGCTTTCGGTTACCTGTGTAAAAAAGTAAACTCTTCCAAATGAGAAGACACCTTGAATAAGTAGGATCACTAATAGGATGTATCCTACTTGGTATAGATTTTCTTTTTGGGCCGCAATAGACCCTTCATTGGATCCAAAAAAGCCAAATAAAGAGCCCGATTTTAATGGGAATATCAAACCAATTGAGGCTGAACCAATCAAAAAAAGCATACCCAAGGCAAATTTCCATTTCTCTTTTTTTAAGTAGGTAAAAAGCCTTAATGATTTTTTAAGATTTGCAGCGCTTAATTTCGCCTTTGGTAACTCGTCGGTATCTGAATTGGTTGGTCCACCACCCCTGCGGCCTTTTGCCATAATATATCAAAAATAAAGCGCAAAATTAACGTTTTAGGAGCTTCACTTGTCATGCAATTGTAATGAAATTGGTATTTTAGCTTAATTTAAGGCCAAAAATTAATTTGCAGATTAAAATAATTGTGTATATTTGCAGTCCATTTTAAAAAATACTAACAATTTAAACTGAATATAAAATGAAAAGGACTTTCCAACCATCGAGACGTAAAAGAACCAACAAACATGGTTTTAGATTACGTATGGCTAGTGCTAACGGACGTAGGGTATTGGCAGCACGCAGAGCACGTGGACGTAAGAAATTAACTGTAAGCAGCGAAAAAACGCATAAATAATCAGTTTTCTGAAGATAATTAAGATCCGCCCCCCAAAGGCGGATTTTTTATTTAATGGAAGTCTTGCACCTGATTCCAGGTATTGGAGCTGAAATTTTTTCCGAAGGCAAAGGTAATGTAGGCTGTAACCCCCATATTAAATATCAAAATATGAAAAAAGGCACCAATTCGGTAGGTTCCCCAATAATCGGAGTGCTCCGGTAGCCAAATTAAACGGGTTGGTAAACTAACGGCTAACATCAAGGAAATAAGGGCAACGGTGGCGAAAAGGGTCTCAAAGCGCTTCATCGGCCACGCGCTTAATTTTCTATACCATTTAAGATCATTTCCCCATTGATGGATCATGTAATAGTTTCCGTGATTGGTTGGCGCAAATAGGATCAAAGCTTCATCTTTACCATTTGTTCTGAAATTCTCAACCGGTGCCAGTATTTTAAAATGTTTGATGTCTTTTCGGTAACGGGCATTCAGATCCTTGATCTTCAAAATGGCTTCATAAGGGATCTCTTTTTTATATTGCTGAGAATCCAAAAACTTTAAACGGTATTGTACGGCAATTTCTTTAATGGTTGAAGCACTGAACAGATCAAGATCGTCTACCTCTTCTTCATCCAGCATCTCAAACGAACGGTTGTATAATTTCAGGTTTTGAAGGATCTTTTTTTCATGAAAGAGATCGCGATTCAAGATCTTGTAAGCTTCATTTAAAACATGATCTTCATGCTTAAAATTTTTGATCTTCTTTTTTAAAAGCGCGTTTGCAATTGAAACGGTTTTCATTTTTTAATACGGAATAATTGCTATACCAAATGAGTAAGGTGTAATGCCATTAACGCCTTTATTTTTAACAAAAACATCGCTAAAATAATAACTGGCAGTAAGGCAAATTTGTTCAACACCTATTCTAAAAACAACTCCGTAGCGTAAATAGTTTAAATTTTTTGTATCGTATATCTTAAATTTTCCTTTATCATCAAAAACCTTTCTAAAATCACTCACTACATAACCTACTTTGCCGCCAAGCATTAATTTGAATTTAGAAATGGTTTTAGTTCTAAACCTTATTTCTAATGGGGCTTCAATGATCTTTTGGGCAAAACGATTAATGGTGTAATTGTTTGTTTTTGGCACCATATCAGTTACCGTAAATTTCTTTAAACTATCATATCGGTAAATAAAATCAGCATTGCTGTGGTAATTGTGACTAAAGATCCCTATCCCATAGCCAATACTAAAATTCGAATGTCCTAAGGGTTTATCGAACATAAGTGCGAAGTTAACGCCAATACTTTTCCAATTTGTTTTAATATTACTTGGTTGATTTAACCAGCCTGTATGATTGATCTCAAATATCAATCGGTCGTTAGGATCTGATTTGTAATTTTTAAGATCGTACTCGTCCTCAGTTTGTTTTTTATCTTTTTTTGGTTGTTGTTGTTTTGGTGGATTATCCTTTGTTTGAGCAATTGATAAAAATTGCATGCACATTAGAATTACAATAATGATATGTTTATTACGCCACATAGAGTTACAAATTTAATTAAATGTTTGATTCAACATTTTTTTTAATTAATTTTACTATTACATAAACTTTAAACGATGAAGAAAACTTTATTTATTACAATTGCCGGATTAGCTATTATGCTTTCGGGATCGGCATTTATTATCAAGAACTCTGGCGGAAAAGCCGGTCAAGCTGGTTCGCCAGGAGAAGGAACATGTGCTGATTGCCATTCCGGTGGATCGAGCATTGTATCGGGTGCAACCATCACGGCCATTCCAGGATTTACTGCAGGACAGTATGTGCCGGGCAACACTTACACAGTAAACGTGTTAGTAGGGGCATTATCCTTTACAAGTTTTGGTTTTGGTTGCGAAATCTTAAATGCGAGTAACGCAAATGCCGGTACCATGCAAAATGCAGGTGCAGGTGTACAATTTGTGAACGCTGGTAATGGCAGAAAAAACGCTACACACACAGCTCCTAAAGCAGGAACCAGTTTAGCAACTTTCTCATTTGAATGGGTAGCGCCTGCAAGCGGTGCGGTAACCATTTATGCAGCAGGAAATTGTGTTAATGGTACTGGAAGCACTTCAGGCGATCTTCCAGTTTCGGCAACATTATCGTTAACTGCTCAAACAGCAACAAACACAGGTGTATCAGAAAATTCAAAAGAGCTTAACGGCTTCAAGTTTTTCCCTAACCCTGCAGTTGACAATATTTCGGTTTACTACAACTTAGTTGAATCGGGCGATGTAAATATTGAGTTGGTAGGAATAAATGGCAAATTGATAAGTGTTTTATTGAATGAGAAACAACAAGCAGGAGCAATCAACAAAAACATGAACATACCTTCAAATGTGTCATCTGGCGTGTATTTCCTTCGAATTAATCACAACGGAAAAAACATCAGTCAAAAGCTGATCACGGTTAATTAATAAATTTAAATTCTAAGTAAGATCCGCCCCTAAAAAGGCGGATTTTTTATTTGATTATTTTAAGCAAACAATTAAAATTGTTGTTAGATTTGTTACAATTTACAACTATGCATTTATCAGATAAAGTAAACCAGATATCCGAATCGCAAACCATAGCCATGGCTCGAAAAAGCCGTGAGTTAAAAGCGCAAGGAATTGATGTGATCAGCTTAAGTTTAGGTGAGCCCGATTTTGCAACACCTGATGTGATCAAGCAAGCAGCAAAAGATGCGATCGATTCAAACTTCAGTTACTATACCCATGTATCGGGATATTTGGAACTACGTGAAGCCATTTGTAAAAAATTTAAACGCGATAACGGATTGGATTATCAACCGGATGAGATCGTTGTTTCAACAGGTGCCAAGCAAAGTATAGCTAATGTGGTGTTGTGTTTGATCAATCCCGGTGATGAAGTGATCGTTCCTTCACCATACTGGGTAAGTTATTTAGAGATACTTAAATTAGCCGGTGGTGTTCCAAAGATCATCACCACCGAAATCGAAGCCGATTTTAAGATCACACCAAAACAACTGGAAGCTGCCATTACGCCTAAAACGCGTATGATCATGTTAAGCACGCCATGTAATCCTACGGGAAGTGTTTATTCAAAAGATGAATTAAAAGCATTGGCAGAGATCATCATGAAACATGATGAACTTTACATTATGAGTGATGAGATCTATGAGCACATTAATTTTATTGGTAAACACGAAAGCTTTGCGCAATTTGATTTTATTAAAGATCGCGTGATCACCATCAACGGTGTTTCAAAAGGATTTGCAATGACCGGATGGAGAGGTGGAATTTTAGCGGCACCAAAATGGATCGCACAAGCTTGCGATAAAATGCAAGGTCAGTTCACATCGGCAACTTCCAGTATCACACAAAAAGCCATGCATAAAGCCATGGAGTTGGACTTTGACACTTACATCAAACCCATGCAACAGGCCTTCTTAAAACGAAGAGATCTGGTTTTAAGTTTGATGAAAGATATTCCGGGCTTAAAGACCAACGTACCTCAAGGAGCATTTTACGTGTATCCGGAGGTAAGTTTTTATTTCGGTAAAAAGTACAAAGATTTTCATATTCAAAATGCAACAGACCTTTCCTTATTCTTGCTTTCTGAAGCGCATGTGGCTTTGGTTCCGGGTGCAGCATTTGGCGATGATAAGTACATTCGTTTTTCATACGCAACCAGTGAAGATAATTTGAAGGAAGCTTTGAAACGCATGAAAGAAGCTTTAGCAAAGTTGGTATAACATTTCTATATAAGAATGAAAAAGTTTTCAATTAAAAAAGAGCACGTTCGCGAACTATTCAGATCGTTTAATAACTTAAATGTTTTGATCATTGGCGATGTGATGATCGATAGTTATTTATGGGGTAAGGTGAATCGTATTTCGCCGGAAGCACCTGTTCCAATTATTACAGTTACCAATAAAGAGATCCGCCTAGGTGGTGCCGCCAAT
>JBIKKW010000179.1:0-4814 GCA_044360115.1 Bacteroidia bacterium | reverse complement strand
ATCACTTCTTTGGTGTTCGGATCTTTTAATTGCCATTGCTCATTATTCAACATGGCCTTCATAAAAGCATCGTACATTCCAATTGAAATATTGAAATTAGTAAGTACGCCTTCTTCTTTTTTTACCGTTATAAATTCTTCCACATCGGGGTGATCAATATTCAATATACCCATGTTGGCACCACGGCGCTTTCCACCTTGCTTAATGTTTTCGGTAGCTGCATCAAATATCTTCATGAAAGCAATTGGTCCGGATGAGTTACTGGTAGTTGTATAAATAAAATCACCTTTATGACGTAACTGCGAAAAATTAAAACCGGTTCCTCCTCCACTCTGCTGTATCAAGGCCGTATTCTTTAAACTGGTGAATATGGCTTCTATGCTATCGCCAACAGGTAATACAAAACAAGCGCTTAACTGATTCAATGGTAAACCCGCATTCATGAGTGTTGGGGAGTTGGGCAAAAAATAAAGTTTGCTCATCATCTCGTAAAAAACACGCTCCCACTTTTCTGCAACTGTTTGATCGGAATAGATCAATTCGGCCTTGGCCATATGTTTGGCTACACGTTCAAATAATTGCTCGGGGGTTTCGGTAAATTCGTTTTCATTGTTTTTAAGCAAATATCTGCTCTCCAAAACTTTTAAGGCATTATGGGTGAGATGAATCATCCTCTTTGGGTTTATTAAAGTTAACAAATCTCATCCGATTTTTAAAACAATTAAGTTATTTTAGCATATCTCTAAACCCGTATCACATGAGCTCAATTAAACCGGTTTCTCCAATTGATCAACTTCACGCCATCTTAACCGATTACAGTGCAGAAGGTGCTGCAAAAAAAACAGAACTATTACATACGTGTTCACAGATCCGTTTTTCAAAGGTCAATCAGATCAAACAATACCATGATCAACTCTTATTTTTAAGTTCTTATACCGAGAATAACGAGATCAGGCAATTGGCGCAGGAAGAGATGAACCGTTTGTGTGATATTATTGTTGGATCAAATGATGCTAAAAAAGAATTACTGGCCAACAGCGGTATCGCATTCACATCTACACAAGGTACTTTTAGTTTTGTGATCATGAAATGGCTTATGGAGCAATTTCCGGAAGAGGTAACCATTCACTCTTTTGATGAAGAAGGTGCACATCCGAAAGATCTGATCAAACACGGATTGAATGAAATGGAATTTGAATTGATAGGTGATGAAGAGTTGAATAAGATCAAATGGCTGGAACGTGTGAGTGGGTTTAAGAACAAAAAAGATATTTTAAAATGGTTACTGAATCGCATTGATGAAATGCCTTTAGACACGATGCTAAAGGAACAATTGTTTGAATCGCTTAAATTGTATATTTCTGTTAACCCGCTCAATCCTCAATTCTCGCGCAGCTTTGGGAGCATTGCCATTAAAGAACGGTATTTTCATACAAACGGCTTATTAAAAAAATTCAATGAGCTCGAGTTGATCAATAAAAAATTACCGGCAGAAAAAAAATTAAGCATACAACAAAAGGAAGATGTTTTAAAGACCGCTCGTATTGCGCTCGCTTTGCTGAATAGAGAGACCGATCCTATTACCTATGGTAATGCAAAGGATATAAAAGTTTTTGATCTGGAACATGGTTTAAGCATTGCCCTTTTCAGCATCAACCAGCAATTGCGCTTACCTATTGAATCGTACATGGGCTTTATGATGTTCAAAAACGGTTATCCCATGTCGTATGGAGGTGCCTGGCTTTTTGGTAAACGCTCATTGATTGGCATCAATATTTTTGAAGCATTTAGAGGTGGTGAATCTGCATTTGTATTTGCACAATTGTTGCGCACATACAAACAAGCATTTGGTGCGGAGCAATTTGAAGTGGAGCCCTATCAATTTGGTAAGAATAATCCGGAAGGTTTAAGATCCGGAGCATTTTGGTTTTATCATCGCTTTGGATTCAGACCATTGGATGAAAAATTATTTAAGTTGGCCGAGGAAGAACATCAAAAGATCATGAATACCAAAGGATACCGCTCACCAATTGACGTTTTGAAACAATTCACAAAGTCAAATCTTGGAGTGAATTTCGGGAAAGATAAACCCGGCTTAAAGCCGTTGCAGATCAGTCATTTTATAACCCACTCCATAGCAAAACATTTTAAAGGTGATAGAAAAGTAGCGTACAAATGGAGCGTGGATGTTCTAAAAACCGAATTGGAGATCTCCATTTCTAAATTAATTGAAGAAGAAAAATACGGTTTCAAAAAATTAAGTGTGTTTGCAGCCCTGTGTTTAGATCTGAATAAAATGAGTAAAGATCATCGAGTTCAACTTGTAAAATTGATCAAAGAAAAAGGCAGTAATGAATTTGATTACACTTTTCACTACACCAAATTCCCATTTGATAAGTATTTCAAAAAAGAATTATTGGAGTTTAAGGTGAAGTAGTTTTTTAACCGCAGAGAACGCAGAGTCCTGATAGCTATCGGGATCGCAGAGGTCGCAAAGAGGTTTTATAAACCATTTGCTACTCTTTTTATACCATCATGCAACAAATAATCCAATTACAAGCAGATTAACTTCACCCCGGGGCAAAGGACTAGGTCATTTATATGATCAACTAAAAAACAAGGTGTTCACCTAGTTGACAAGCAAATTCCCAAAAGCTATATTACTCCCCATGAAAAATAAATACGATTCATCGGTGGTATTTTTATACCTCATGGGAAAAGAGGAACTACTTCCCCACTCTTTCAGAAAAAAAATCCCTTATTCAACCATTTCCAGTTGGCGAAAAACAGATAGCAGTAGTTTTATGGGACATGAATTTCGCTACTTTTTTAATGAAGCTTTTACAGGCGCAGAGGTAAAATTACAATACGTTCAATTAAAAAAAATGCTTTTTGCCATTGCCAGATCATGGATCACATTGTCGCATATTATTTTGCCATTAGTGAAACAAAGTAATAACAATAAAGAAATTCAATTTAAGATCATAACTGCTATAAATTATTTAAAAGATCATTTAGGCATTGATAAAGCCCTAAAATTAATTGGCCTATCAAAACCACTTTATTACCAATGGATACTTGAATCGCGTTTTGATTGTTTTGATTCCTACACTCAACTTTGCACCAAGCGCCATCCACAGCAATTACAATTAAAGGAAGTTGAAAAAATAAAAACCTTACTTACCGATCCTAAAACCGATCATTGGCCCATTAACTCAATTCAAGGAAATGCCTTACGTAAAAAACAATTAGTGGCCAGTTTATACAGCTGGTATAAATACGCGCGCATATGGGGCATTAAAAAGAAACTGATCAAAAAGCAACGTAAAAAAGTTGGTTTAATAGCTACACAACCCAATGAGTATTTACATATTGATACAACCTTTTATGAATTAATAAATGAGAAAAAAGTATGTATAAGTTTCGTAATGGACAATTATTCAAAAATGATCTTAGGGTTTCATGTTGCCAACTCAAATAACTTTAGTATTGTTAGAGCCTCATTAAGCAAAGCACTGAAGGTAATTGCTACTCATCCATCTCAAAAACACAGCTATTTAGTTACCGATGGCGGTAAAGAAAATCACAATAAAAATATAGAAGAATTTATAAGTAAATTAAGCAAACACAAAGTCACAAAAATAAGAGCCTTAAAGGATATTCGTTTTTCGAATTCACCGGTTGAAGCTGTACACCGAACAATAAAAGGACGATACTTAAAAAATAGAAAATTTGAAAGCATTAAGGCTTTAACTAATTATTTAAATTGGGTTGTAGAAGATTATAACAAAGTAAGACCACACTATAAACATCGCCCGCGCACACCTTTCGAAGTTTATTTTGATATACCATTAGATTTTGATGTGCGCAAAAGAGTTAAAGAAGCAATTACCAAGCGTGTAAAAAACAATAAATGCTCAAAATGCATTCAATGCAAAGGTTGCCGAACCATAAAATCACCTCAAGAAAAACCTAAATACTAGGCCTATTTGTTTTAATCTACGATGTATCGTAGATTTATATTCAGAAAAAGCGGAGAAAAGTGGATATTAGTGCTAAATCAAAAAATAAAACAGGTTCGATTCCCGTACGGGCTACCAAGAATACTTTAGGTAGACTTTTATCACATCCGGTTTCAAAAGTTTTGTACATAAATCTTATGGTGCATTTTACTCATAGTTTTAAATGTATTTATAAATTAGACCAGTAATTAATAGTAAAAAAAAAGCCATAAATAAAATAGTAAATCCTATACCTACTCGTTTTGATAATGATTTATCCAATTCCTCAAAAGCTTCATAGAAACTTTCATCATTATATTTGTCAAAATTCATTATCTTAGATTTTAGTTGAACAATTAATTTTTAACTAATTTTTTCATTAATTACTTTTGATATTTACGTGATTATTAACCAGAAATCACACTGCTCGTTTCATTAATTTTCATCTCCATTATTTTTACTTTCTCACATAACGAGCAAATACTTAAATATACTCCTTTAGCAGGCATTAGCATTTGTCCTTCGGTTTGGTAATAGATTGATTGCCATTTATTATTTTTTGTTTTGCATACATGGCAGTAGTATGGTATGTTTAACTGTTTTTGTTCTGTCATTATTTATTTTTAAAATATTACTATCACATTTTATAAATTGCTTTATATTAATTTAATGTTAAACAGCAGTTAACTTACTATTTTTATACTCATATTTACTAAAGAGAAAGTTGAAATACACATTTTATTTACATCAGTTAAATATTTTAATTTATAATATCTTTTACCATGTATAATTACTTTCGCCAAACAACTTTTT
>JBIKKW010000178.1:0-4820 GCA_044360115.1 Bacteroidia bacterium | reverse complement strand
ATTTAACTTCAAATAATTTTTAATGAATCTGAAGTTTTGCGGAATAAGGGTAAAGCGCGGATCATCGATCTTATTCTTTAACGCATCTGCATCCTGATCAAAAGCAAATAATTTTCCATTTGCATTTAATTGATCGAGCATCGCTTTCGAATGACCGCCGCCGCCAAAGGTGATATCAACATATACACCATCAGGCTTCATATTCAAATTCTCAATACACTCTTTTAAAAGAACGGGTATATGATAAGTACTGTTACTCATCATTATCATTAAAGTTCAATCCACCCAAAACATCCTGGGCTAATTGTTCAATATTTATATCCTGGTTCAAGAACTCTTCGTATAATGATTTATCCCAGATCTCGATCACGTTATTGCTTCCTAAAACTTTGATATCCGATTTAATATCGGCGTATTGTGTTAGAGCTTTTGGAATCAATATCCTGCCTGATGCATCAGCTTCGGAGTTAGTAGCACCACCTGTGAATTTTCTTACAAAAACATCATTGGCTTTTATTAAACGGTTGAGTTTGCTGAGTTTGTTGTTGAGTTTATTCCACTCGTTGATCGGATAAAGCACCAAACATTTTTGATGAAGATTTCGGTTGATCACAAATCCTTTCTCAAAAAGTGCATCCATTTGCTTCCTAAGGTCAATAGGAAACATGAAACGCCCTTTCGCATCCACTTTACAGTCGTATTCACCAATTAGGCTCGCCATTGCTTGATTTGTAATGATTTAACAAAAATATGTGTTTTTTTACCACTTTTTACCACTTTGCGACACTTTTTACCACTTCTGTTGAAAAATTGGTGGTTATGAACATTGTTAGTTTCATAATAATTTTGTATACTAAAAAGTGAATGAATGTCTGTGTTTCAATAATAACAATGATTTTGAGGCAAGTAAATTTGCGCTAACTGAACAAAATGTGTTGGATTTTTTAACTAGGATATTAACAATCTGAATTTTACTTTTACATCAGTAATAAAATGGATAGATGTCCACCAAAAAATTCATAGATATTAAAAAGATATTGCGGGAAAAAGCTCCAACAACCTACAAATTGATGCCTGGTTTTTTCATTAAATGGCTTCAACGCAAATTGCATGAAGAGGAGATCAATAGGGGGATGGAATATTTGGGACAGTTTGAAGGTTTAAAACATAACGAAGAAATATTAAAATATTTGAAAATTGATGTGGTTGTGACTAATGCGCATCATATCCCAAAAAATGAGAGCGTGATCTTTGCCTCTAACCATCCTTTGGGAGGATTAGATGGGATGGCCCTGATCAAAGCCGTGGGC
This sequence comes from Bacteroidia bacterium, assembly GCA_044360115.1. Classification (GTDB taxonomy): domain Bacteria; phylum Bacteroidota; class Bacteroidia; order B-17B0; family Aurantibacillaceae; genus Aurantibacillus. The sequence continues at coordinate 3,510 of JBIKKW010000178.1, read as the reverse complement.
GAAGTGAGGCCGGATGTGCGTTTTATAGTGAATGACATTTTAAGGAACTTAAAGAATTTCGGTGATATTTTTGTTGGCGTAAATAAGGTTGGAAATTCATCACGTCACGCACTAAGCACCATTGAAGAGGTTTATGCTTCAAACGCAGCAATTCTGATTTTTCCGGCAGGTTTGGTGTCACGCAAAGGTGATGAAGGAATAAAGGATCTGGAGTGGAACAAAAGTTTTATTAGCAAGGCTATTAAATATAATAAACCCATCATTCCGGTTCATATTGAAGGGAAAAACAGTAAGTTTTTTTACAACCTGGCCAGATGGCGTAAACGATTGGGAATTAAAGCAAACTTAGAGATGCTTTTTTTGCCGGATGAAATGTTTAAGCAGCAAGGCAAAATCATAAAAATACATTTTGGAGAAAAAATTGAGCCGTCGGTTTTCGATAAAAAACATACCGAGAAAGTTTGGGCCGAGAAGTTGAGAAACTATATCTATTCATCGGATTTTAAAAAGGACATAAGCTTTAAAGGCTGATTAATTTTATTATATTTGGTTAATGTTAAATCGATTATCACTTGTAATCCTTTATTTAGTAATTCATTCTTTTAGCTTTGCACAAGATGAACGACACAATTTTAAATTAGATAGTGTTGAAAATGTAGTTGTAAAAAGTGGCATTAAGGATTCAGTTACTATTTGGCTTAAACATGGTTGGTTGTTCAATCCCGTTGATAATAAATCTTTTTCAGAAATAGGGTATAACGATTCTGCCTGGGTAAAAACAAAATCAACATTAAATGAGGTTGTACAAAAGGATATCAAGTTCAGTGGTTTCGGATGGTTTAGATATCATTTAAGTGTTGATTCGTTCAAGAGACACACGGCCAGTATAATTTATTTTGATCAGAAAGGTGCTTCGGAGGTTTATATTGATGGTAAATTATATGCGAAATACGGCACAGTTTCTTTATCCGCGGATAACGAACAAAGGGTTAACCCATCTTATGAAGCTATATACTTACCCTATAAAGATTCAGGAGAATATGTAATTGCGGTTCGGTTTTCTAACTCTAATTATAAAAATAGCTACAATGGTTCAGGAATGATCTACGGTGGCTTTGTTGCCTATTTAACCTCTGCCGAAGTGTTTTATAAAAGCACCACAAATTCCATTATTGCAAAAGCAAATTACGGCATGGCTTTGTTCGTGTTTTTTTGTGTAATGGGTTTGTTGCACTTATTACTTTTCATTTTTTATTCGGTTCGCAAATCAAACCTCTATTTTTCTTTGTTCTGTTTTTTATTCAGTTTTTACTTTTTTAATTTATACGTAAGGGGAATATATATTGATGCTGTAGACAGTGAAGATCTATTGGATCTGTTTATGGTCATTTTCTTTCCCATTTTCTTTGTTTCATTTTTAAGTGTGCTTTTTTCACTTTTTGACACAAGCTTCCCAAAAAAATTTAAGTATTATGTTATTTCTTCAGTTGTTGCCGGTTTAACATTTTTGATAAGCGGGCAAATTGGATTCGTTGTATCCATGATCATGGTGATAATTGTGCTTGTTGAGTCTATTAGTTTTATAGTTAAGATCAATAAGCAAAAAAGGCGCGGAGCTGTACTAATTAGTGCCGGTTTCGGAACCTTTATTGCTTTTATTGCACTGAGTATATTAAAGATAGTTTTAACGGGCTCCTTACAATTGTCAAGTGGAAAGCTAGCGGATGAAGTGCTTTACATTTTATTGGTAATTGGATTGCTGAGTATCCCTATTTCTATGTCGGCTTTTTTAGCTTGGGATTTTTCTTTAACCAGCAAAAACCTTTCAAAAAAATTAATTGAAGTAGAGGAACTATCTGCACGATCGATCGAGCAAGAAAAAGAAAAGCAAAAGATTTTAGCTGAGCAAAATAACATGTTGGAAGTACAGGTTAAGGAACGTACTAAAGAGATTGAAGAACAAAAGAAACTCATCGAAGAAAAAAATAAAGACATTACAGATAGCATCAACTATGCGCAGCGCATTCAACGTTCTATTTTGCCTTCTGATAAAGAGATAAAGGATATTTTCCCGAATTTATTTGTTTTGTTCAAACCGCGTGACATTGTAAGTGGCGATTTTTATCAATTCAAACGTGTTAACGATCATAAGTTCGCGATCATGGCCGATTGCACAGGGCATGGTGTACCGGGTGCGTTAATGAGCATGATAGGAAGTAATTTACTGCACCAGATCATTGTAGAAAGAAATATTTTAAAACCAAATTTGATCTTATCTGAATTGCATAAGGAAGTAAAAAGTACTTTACGCCAAAGCTCAGGTGCGCAATCACACGACGGTATGGATACAAGCATTGCTTTATTACTTAATAATAAACTTTATATTTCATCAGCAAACCGTCCGGTTTATTTAGTTATGAATAAGGAGTTGACTGAGATCAAACCTACCAAACGATCTATTGGTGGTTCAAGTTCAGATGATAAAGTTGATTTTGAATTGCATGAATTTGAATTAGCAAAAGATCAAATGCTTTACATGTTCTCAGATGGTTATGCCGATCAATTTGGCGGAGAGGCCGGAAAGAAATTTAAGTTAAAGAATTTAGCTTCATTATTAATGAGTAACAACGAGATGCCATTAGATATTCAACACACTACTCTTGACAGATCGTTCACTGAATGGAAAGGTTTATTAGAACAGGTTGACGACGTTTGCGTGATTGGTATCCGATTTTAATAATGGCCAATTTTCCCGTACATAAATTATTGATCGCTTCCGGAATTTTATTGGTGATCGTTGGAATTATCTGGTACTTTTTTTCAGATAAATTCTCATGGATCGGCAAATTGCCCGGTGATATCAGATACGAATCAGAGAATAGTAAGTTTTATTTTCCCATCACCACCATGTTGCTGATCAGCGCTATTATAAACGTGATCATATGGTTGGTAAAAAGATATTTTTAAAACTCACAATTTTTTGGCGTACGTGGGAAAGGAATCACATCGCGTATGTTGGTCATACCCGTTACAAATAATACCAAACGCTCAAAACCTAGTCCAAAACCTGCATGCGGACAAGCACCAAAACGGCGCGTATCTAAATACCACCATAATTCTTCAGCCGGAATATTCATTTCTTTCATGCGCGTTTCTAATTTTTCTAAACGCTCTTCACGCTGGCTACCACCAACTATCTCACCAATACCCGGGAATAAAATATCCATGGCGCGAACTGTTTTGCCATCATCATTTTGGCGCATGTAAAACGCTTTGATATTCTTTGGATAATCGGTTAATATAACAGGCTTTTTAAAATGTTTCTCTACCAAATAACGTTCGTGCTCACTTTGAAGGTCAACACCCCATTCGTTCACCAAATAATGAAATTTCTTTTTCTTGTTATGATTGCTTTCTCTTAATATCTCAATAGCTTCGGTATAGGTGATGCGCTCAAAATTGTTATCCAAACAAAACTTCAACTTCTCTACCAAACTTAATTCGCTGCGT
>JBIKKW010000064.1:0-16889 GCA_044360115.1 Bacteroidia bacterium | reverse complement strand
CGAAAAAGGTGGTGCAGGTTTAGGCTTTATTACAATTGCCATGAAGAGTGGTAATAAATTAAATTACTCTTTCCATCAGATCAGCGAACTTCATTCACTGTTCAAACTTGAAGCAGCTGTTAATGTTGATTGATAGCAACGCCTGTCATGTCAAGCCAATCAAACGTATTATTTTTAGCATCCTGGTATCCAACAACTGAAAACCCCACACATGGTATTTTTATTCAAAACCATGCAAAGGCTTTAGCGCTTTATACACCGGTAACTGTTGTATATGCATACAGCACACATCTTCCAACCACAGGTAAAATACAAATAAAAAAAGAAGGTAATTTAACTGAGTTGATATTGCCTTACCCAAAAAGCAAACTCGATCTGCCATTCTTAAAACAGTATTCGCAATTCAGCAACTTTAAACTGGCTTATAAATTATTACTCGAAAAATTAATTCAGTTGCAAATAAAGGTAAAGGCTATTCAGGTGAATGTTGCATTTCCGGCTTCTATAGCCTTGCCCATGTTCAAAGAGCATTTTAAAGTAAAACACACCATTGTTGAGCATTGGAGCGGATACCTGAAAGAAGATGGCAATTACAGAGGAACGGTGATGCGCCATTTCACAAAAAAATGTTTTAACCACTGTTCTAAAATTTATTACGTGTCAGAGCGCCAAAAAGAAAGTTTGATCCATCATGGTTTAAGCGGAAATTTTGAACTGATCTATAACGCCATAGACACCAGCATCTTCAAGCCTTTGCCAACCGAAACAAAAACAAGAACAACTTTTTTACACGTATCCTCATTAGTTGAACGCGAAAAAAATTTAAGTGGGACATTTAAAGCCCTCAAACTAATTCAGGATAAAGGTTATGATTTTGATGTAGTGATCATTGGTGGAAATGCTGATTCCATAAAGGATACAAAAATCCTTCAAAACGAATTTGGTTTAAAGAACATTGCCTATTTAGGATACAAAACAAAAAATGAAATAGCTGAGCAAATGAATAAAAGCGATGCGCTCATTTTGTTCAGTAATTTTGAAGGAATGCCCGTTGTTGCTTTAGAAGCACTTGCCTGCGGATTACCTGTTCTGGCATCTGATGTAGGCCAATTAACCAATATGATCACTTCTAAATTTGGTAAATTGGCGCAACGAAATAATATTGAAGAATTTTCATTTGTATTAGAACAATTTATTGCCGGTAAATTTACTTTCGATAAAACAAAAATGCGTGAATTTATTTTGCAACATGCTTCCTACGAAGCGGTAGGCAAACAATTGCAAGCTTACTATCAAACCGTATGAGGCGCTACAAGCTTTGTTAATTCAACAAACTCTGCTACACTTAATTGCTCAGGGCGTTTTTCAAATAAATACGATGTTGTATCCATTACTGAGGTCAACATTGGCTTTATAGAATTACGAATGGTTTTACGACGTTGATTAAATGTGGTTTTTACAACCTTCACAAACAACGCTTCATCACAAGGTAAATGTTTTACTTCATTACGCTTCAATTTGATCACAGCGCTTTTTACCTTTGGTGGCGGTGTAAATACATTTTCGTGTACGGTAAATAAATAGGTAATGTCGTAAAAAGCTTGCAGCAACACACTTAAAATACCGTATGCTTTTGTTCCGGGTTTTTCTGCAATGCGCTCTGCAACCTCTTTTTGAAACATGCCCACTGCCACATCCACTTTATCGCGATTCTCTAGCACACGAAACATGATCTGACTAGAAATATTGTATGGAAAATTACCAATGATATTGATGTTCTTATCGCCAACCAATTTATGAATATCTATCTCCAAAAAATCAGCTTCCACAATTTTGTGAATGTGCTCAGGGTATGCATTTCTTAAAAACTCTATTGATTCTGTATCAATATCCAACGCCCAAAAATTTGGGAGATGAATTAAATGTTTGGTGAGTACGCCGGTACCCGGACCAATTTCAATTAATGCATTGCTTGAATTTTCATCAAGAACAGCATCAACAATTTTTTTTGCAATGTTCTCGTCATTTAAAAAATGCTGGCCTAAATGTTTTTTTGCTCTTACAGGATGCGCCATTAGTCGATGATCTGTAAAATGGTTCGGAAAGCGGCGTATTTATCTTTGAATTTAGTGGTGTGTTCTGCCTGTAATTTAGGAGCAAATTCCTTTTGGTATTTCTCAATATCCGGCATTTCCAAAAATTTATATTGCATGGAATAGGTGTGACCTTGATCTTCCACATAAAGCACCTTAACCATTTGGCTATCTACAAAACAACCGGTTTTCATCACATCCGGAATATGCACTTCCCGCATCCACTTCACCCAATCCTGATGCACATCATCACTAATATTTACAGTAACATTATAAATAAACATGATGTAAAAATACAACTAATTTTTTGGCTAAAGGCAGCATAATTCATCTAAAATTTAAGAGAAAATATGTATTTTTAACAACATTAAATCACCCGATTTTACTGCTATTTGTATTAAAATGGATGAATTTTGAAAAGTGAAAATTATAATAAAATGAAAACTGATTTTGTAGACGAATTACGTTGGCGTGGGCTACTGCACGATATGATGCCTGGTGCAGAAGAATTATTGAAAAAAGAAGTTTGCACGGCTTATATTGGTTTTGACCCCACGGCAGATTCGTTACATGTAGGAAGTTTATTACAGATCATTACTTTAATGCGTTTTCAAAAAGCGGGTCATAACCCTATTGCATTAATTGGCGGTGCTACCGGAATGGTTGGCGACCCTAGCGGAAAAAGTGCTGAACGCAATTTACTGGACGAAGCTGCTTTGAATAAGAACATTGAAGGAATAAAAAATCAATTATCAAAATTCTTAGATTTTAAAAACAGTAACGCACAGTTATTGAATAATTACGATTGGATGAAGGATTATAGTTTTTTACATTTCATTAGAGATGTAGGAAAATTTTTAACTGTAAATTACATGATGGCCAAAGATTCGGTGAAGAACCGATTAGAGACCGGCATGAGCTATACAGAATTCAGTTACCAATTATTACAAGCATACGATTTTTATTGGCTGTATCAGAACAAAAACTGCAAGCTGCAATTAGGTGGCAGTGATCAGTGGGGAAATATTACCAGTGGTACAGAATTGATCAGACGTAAATGTGACGGAGAGGCTTATGCCATAACAACGCAATTGATCAAAAAAGCAGATGGTACAAAATTCGGGAAAACAGAAAGCGGTAACATTTGGTTAGATGCAAGTAAAACATCGCCATACCGTTTTTACCAGTTTTGGCTGAACACAAGTGATGAGGATGCGAAAAATTTCATTAAGTACTTTACTTTCCTAACTAAAGATGTAATTGATGAGATCATTGCTAATCATGATAAAGCGCCGCACGAACGTCATTTACAAAAAGCATTAGCAAAAGAATTGACCATTTTAGTGCATAGTGAAGAAGATCTGGAAAGTGCCATCAAAGCCTCTGATGTTTTATTTAAAGGCAGTATTGATGATCTGAAAACATTAGAAGAGAAAACATTTTTAGATGTGTTTGACGGTGTGCCATCATTTGATGTATCGGCAAGTGAATTACAAAATGGCATTGGTGTTATTGATCTGCTAGCCGAAAAAACAAGTATTTTCCCAAGTAAAGGCGAGGCTCGTAAAATGATACAAGCCGGTGGTGTGAGCATGAACAAACATAAGATCGAAGATGTTCAAATGATGGTGAACCATACGAACGCCATCAATAACAAATATATTCTTATTCAAAAAGGAAAGAAGAACTACTTTTTATGTAAGTTGAGTTAAGCATGGCATTAAAGCAATCGCAATATTTAAAACAGCAGCAAAAATTATTGCCTCAACAAATTCAGTTGATGAAATTGTTGCAATTGCCTACCCTTGCGCTTGAAGAACGTATAAAAGAAGAACTCGAGCTAAATCCGGCACTGGAAGAAGATAATGAGAATTACGAAGAAGAAGAATTATATAGCAACGAAGATAGCACAGAAGGAGAAGTAGAGCTGGATGATAATGGTGATATTAAGGAAGCTGAGATCGAACGCATTGATGATGGTGTTGGGATGGAAGATTACATGGGTGATGAAGAATTAGATTCATACAAATACGAAGTGAGCAATAAAGGCGCGGATGATGAGACCCGTGAATTTGTGGTGGTTGAAGGTCCGGATTTTCACAGTCAGCTTGAGCAACAATTAGGTTTAAAAGAACTCAACGAAACAGAATATACAATTGGAATTTATATTATTGGTTGTATTGATGAGGATGGTTATTTGCGAAGAGAAACCGAAATGATCGTAGATGATCTAGCGTTTAATTACAACATCACATCAAACGCGCAGGAGGTAGAAAAGGTAATTAAGATCATACAGAATTTTGATCCTGCCGGAGTTGGTGCACGAAATATACAGGAGTGTTTATTGTTGCAATTACAGCGCAAGCCCGAGCAAACCAAAGATGTGATCCAGGCAACAGAAGTGGTTAAAAACCACATGGAAGAATTCAGCAAGAAACATTACGAGAAGATCTTAAAAAGATTAGAGATCAATAATGAAGAGTTAAAAGAGGTGATCGACGTGATCACCCATTTGAATCCAAAACCGGGCGATGCCGAATTAAAAGCCGGTTCGCAAAGTGAGATCGTACCGGACTTTCTGGTAACGGTTAATGATGGCAAACCTGAATTCTCGATCAACTCGCGCAATATGCCCGATCTGAAAGTGAGTAAGGAATATCTGGAAATGCTGAAAGAATATTCGAGACAAAAGAATAAAGACGGTAAAGAAGCAACCACTTTTATAAAAAGCAAGATCGAAAGCGCGCAATGGTTCATTGAAGCATTAAATCAACGGCATTTAACCTTGATGATCTGTATGCAAGCTATTTTAGAATTTCAGGAAGAGTATTTTATGACGGGCGATGAAAGTAAACTGAAGCCCATGATCTTAAAAGATATAGCCACGAAAGTAGAAATGGATATATCTACCGTTTCACGAATGGCTAACAGCAAATACGCCCAAACACCTTACGGAACCTTTTTATTAAAAACATTTTTCAGTGAAAGCATGAGCACCGAAAGTGGTGAGGAAGTAAGTTCACGTGAGATCAAAAAAATATTGAAAGATTGCATAGATGCAGAAGACAAACACAAACCACTTACGGATGATGCCTTATGTGATATCTTAAAAGAAAAAGGCTACACCATTGCCCGCCGCACTGTTGCCAAATACCGCGAACAATTAGACATTCCGGTAGCGAGAATGAGGAGGGAGGTATGATGAATTACTGCTTGATCATACCCAAAACAATTAGGGCTTAAAAATTAATATACCCCTAATAAAAGTAATAAAACTGTATTAAACACAAAACCATTGTTGCTCAGTAAATATAAAAGTAAATTATTTGCCTTAGTTGTTTTAAGTATAGGTTTATATATTTCGTACTTTCAAATTTTTAGCACCGATTTAAAATACATAATAGGCGACTTTGGCGATTCTCGCTTCATTAACGCTATTATTGAATATAATTATCAATGGCTACTTGGTAATTACAATTCTTACTGGGATGGTTTTTTTATGTATCCAGATAAGGAAGTAATTTCATACTCGGATAACTTGCTTGGCATAACACCTTTATATGCCATCTTCAGATTAACCGGAAATAATCTTTTAACCAGCTATCAGTTACTGCTTTTATTATGTCATATCTTGAATTTTATAACTTCTTATTATTGTTTTTACAAATTAACCGGAAATAAATATGCCGCTGCTGCTGGCGCATTTGTGTTTGCTTTTAACCTTTCTTTGAATAGTATACACAACCACCCGCAATTTACATTCAGATTTGCAATTCCATTTTCACTTTACTTTTTAATGCAATACTTGGATAGCTTTAAAATAAAACACTTTGTTTATTTTCAATTTTGGTTACTGATTCAGTTTTACTTAGGTATTTATTTAGGTTACTTTTTGATCGTATTTGCTTTTCTTATAATACTAATATCAATACTTATAAAAAGAGATAAATTAAAAACGATTTTCAACTTAAAAAATCTACTTTACACCAGCCTGTCTACTATCGTGATGATAGTATTGCTCCTTCCTATATTTTATTACTACTACAAAAGAAACAAAGTAACCGGTTATTATACAGATTATAATACAATACTTGAAACTGTTCCGCAGCTTAAATCATACCTTTTCCCATACTGCAACGCCTACCTTTCTCCGGTTTTAGGTTCAATAAAAATTAACTCGCAATTTTTTTGGTTCCATCAGATCTTTCCCGGTATTTTAGTTTATGTTGCCATTATACTCGCACTTTATTTTGCGATCAAAAAAAGAGATCAAACCCTGATTTTACTGCTTATAACTTTAACCTGCATTATTGTTCTATTTACAAACTTCAATGGATTTACACTTTATAAGTATTTGCAATATATTCCAGGATTTAAAGCCATTAGAGTAGTTAGCAGGGTTATTCTATTAAACACCTTTATATACGGATGGATAGTGGCTGTTGTTATTTCAAAAATTAAAATTCAAAATACACTTATGAGATATAGCTTGGTATTAATTTTACCGCTTGCCTTATACTTTGATAATTTTTGCGGACCTGAGGGTTTTAAAAGGTTTGAAAAAGAGGAGGCGCTTGCTATTATTAAACAAATGGAAACAAAAATTTTGACTGTAAAAAAGGAAAAGGACATCAACATTTTTGCTTACATACCTAAAACAGAAGAAGAGGCTTATAAAGTTCAAATTGATGCCATGCAAACTGCTGTGTACATGAAATACAAAACTATAAACGGCTATTCAAGTTCTTGTCATGGAAACTTTGGTCCGTTTTGGAACAATCATGATTCAACTAGCTTAAAACAATGGCTTACGGTATTTCATTTAAGTGAAAAAGATGTTTTAATTATTAAGTAAAACGCTTGTTCAATTTCTTAATTTATAAATGATCAATCCGCGATGATGAAGGAAAACTTTATTGTGAAAATCATTTGGGTATAGCTTATTAATAAGAGACGATCATTACAATCTATAATAATATTTAAATAGACTTAAAGCCATATTATTTTAGAGTATACTTTTCTTAAAGCTTTTCTAATAACTTATGTTTATTAACCAATTTAATAATAAATAAGATTATTATACTAGTAAAGCAAAATAAGTTCATTTAAAGTCAAGCAAGTTGCTTGAAAGACATCTAGTTTATTTACTTAATTATAATTTTCATACTTTATCATTACAATTTTAAAGAAACTAATGTTATTAACTTTTATCGAAAATTAAATCATTTACTCTGTTATCAACATAGTTTTTGAATCAACAATTTGATCATCTAATATTAAAGAATAGAAATATAACCCTCGGCTTAATTCATTACTTGCAATTTTTACACTTGCCTCGCCTTTAATATCTATTTCTATTGATTTATTTCTTTTGCCTTCCGTATTGAAAATATAAATTCTTGCTTTTTTAACCGTAGTTGGCACATAGTATTTAATCACTGTTTCTGTATTAAATGGATTTGGAGCGTTCTGAAACAGTTTTGCTTTCATTGAATTGCTCTCTAAATCATTTAAATTGTTTGTTGGCTTAGCTATTCCAGAACCATCATTTTTTAAAACTGATATTTGTTCTCTAAGTTGTTCAATTTGCAGCTGTTGCTCTTTTATCCCTTCTATTAAAAGGGCAACTAAATCAGAATATGCAATGCCTTTTAATCCATTATGAGATGTTTTAACAACTTCCGGTACAACCTTTTCGACGTCTTGAGCGATTAATCCAATTCTTTTTACTAACTTCTCCTTTTCAATTTGTCCTATTATTTCATTGGTAACTGAGTTTGATTGAATCGCACTCTGAAATGAACTTTCAGTTTTGAAAGATTGAACCAAAGTAGAATCATCTTTATATCCGTGGTTTTGTACATTTTGAGTTTTAAAACTATAGCTTACACCCTTAAGTTTTTTAATCTTTTCTAACGAATTAGTTAGCGGTTCCACATTGTTTTTCAACCTTGCGTCTGAATAAAGTAAATAACCATACTGAGACCAAACAGTTCCATTTGCGTAAACAATAAAAGTCTGAAGCGTTTTCTGGTATCCAGAAAACAGAATGCTATTCTCCGATCCTTGCACTTGAATGCCAGGCTGATAAGGGGCTTGGCCTTGCGAATCCATATGTAATCCTGCATAAAGCGTAGTTGGCACTTTAATAAAGAGTTGCACATCGTTATTAGGTTCGGAATTAATCCCAACTTTATTATTGCTATTTATTTTAAACTGCGCGTTTACTAGATTAGAAACACTTAAAAAAATCAAAGTTATTAAAGCTTTTTTCATGGTTTTCAAATTTTATTAATAAATTTTCTGGGCTGGATCTGTTAAACATTCTGCAAAAAAAGATGTTCCTGCGGGAACAGTAAATCCAGGATTTAACTTAATATAATTTTTTGCGCGAATATTTTGTTGAGCATTTGTTGAATTATTAACAGACCCATTACCTAATTCTATACAGCTATATACAGATGGTTGAATTGTGTTAAAATTAGGACCAATATTGTTTAAATAGCAATTATTTTGTTGGCTAACATTTAAGCCGTATATTCTTAAATAATCAATTTTATATTCATAAAGACTAAGCGTAGTAGATATATCAGAATTGCCTTTTTGCACATTTAAGTCTATTACTAATTGCATTGGAAATAGTTGCGAGCAGTGATTGTCTGTTGCAAAAATGAAATTTCCATCAAAATAATACTTAATTAAATTCTCCTGCCATGACACTCCCCATGTATGCCATGCGCCATCATTTGGTATTTGATAGCACTGGCCACATCCATCTGATCTCTTATCAGGATCAACATTAATATTCTTATCAAGTTTCCAGTGAGAATTTAAACCCCATTGATGTTTTGCTGATCCAATCCCATTACCATTATTATCAAAATATTGACACCCTAGCATCTCAAAAACATCTATCTCTGAATATTGACCTCCATTTTGATAAGTATTATTCACCTTTGGTAATGTTGCATCTTTACCAAAATTAATCATCCAGAAATTTGCACCAAGTCCATTATTGGTTTGATTAGTTGACAATTGTGGAAACTTTGCCCTTATCTCGAAAAATCCATATTTAAAGAATTTTTTTGAAAGCAAGTTATTTAAGGTTCTGAATGGTAAGGTTATTGTAACATTTGTTCCGTTAGAATCACAACCATTAACCTGAAATGGTTGTGGACCACAAAAGGATATTCTATTAACAGTGCTATCTTTTTTCTGTGTTATTATGCTCGTGAAATTAACACCCGAATTTATTTCAGTTGCGCTATAATATGAGTCATTAAGTCGAACCGCCTTCAAGTCATTTGTTATTGTTTGATATGGCATGTTACTTTCATTATAAAGGCATCTGCAACATTGCCAACCTCTCCAATCTTGACTATAATCCCATTTACTTGTATCTATTAATTGCGTACTAAAATCATCACTATATGTTGAATTTAGAATCCAAGCTAAGTCAGTAGATGGTGTCTGCGATTGACCTGAAATAATAATAGGTAAGTAAATTAAGATTATTATTAAAACTACTTTTTGTAAATTAAAAATCCTCATATCAATTAAATTGGAAGAATCTGATGCTAAAATACAATAAAATAATTTACTATCCAACTAGCCTTTCGACTCAAAAAGTCATAGCCATTTAGCTTAAATTCTATACTTTTATCATTAATAATTAGAGTGTTATGAGAAATAAAAAAACACTTTAGTCGTTGATGATCATCCACTTTGAAGAAGAGCTTTAATTGAAATTTTAAAACAAAAACAAGAATTAAATAATAGCTATGAATTGATCGAGCATTTAAAAATTACACTGCCTGATGTTATTATTCTAGATATTAAGATGCCTATTATAAACTGAGAGTAAGCGCTAAAACATATTAAAAAGATTTATCCAAAATTTATGTTATAATTTTAAGCTCTTTAATCGATTCAGACGAAATGATAATCTATTATATAAAAAAGGTGCATGTTATGCTATTTCGAAAAGTGATTCCATAATAAAAATAACTAATATTATTGTAAGCGCAATATTCGATTGTCAAAACTTTAATCAATCATTTTTCGAAGCAATGATTAAGGATTATAAAAGCACAAAAGTAAGTGAAATATTGACCAATAAAGAAAAGGAAATTTTATTACATTTTATTAACAACAAATAGGTCGAAGAAGTTGTCAAATACTTTAATCTTTCAATAGGAACAATAAAATACCATAAATCTAATATCTATAAAAAAACGAGCAGCGTTAGTTAGTGCGGCCTAGCTCGTTATGCATTAAAAAGAGGGTGAATTTGATCCTGTGATCAAATGCAAATACTACTTTCGTCTATAAATAGAAATTAAATGAAACTCACCCTTATCAATTCGTTCATAATTATTTAGTAATTCCTGTAATTTTATATTTTCTTTTGAAAGATGATTTCCGCAGTACATAAATATATATTCTACTTCCTTTGCAATAGTTTTATTAGACGGATTCCAATAAAAATTCTCAAAACTAATATTTCCAGCCACTTTGTAGCAAGGCATTAAATCCTTATTCCATTTTAATGGAAACCACCCTACACTAGCTTCATAATTGTCTAACACTAAAATTGGCTTTTTTAATCCCAAATAATTTGAGAAATGAGATTCAACCCAATTACCTGAATAATTAAATGAAACAACTGTTTTATTCTCTTCAATATATTTTTCAGCAGCTATGATTTGCTTTGCGTTATCATTCAAGCCACTTAAAATTTGTTTATGACATACTTGATACTTATAAACTGAACTAATAAAAAAGATAAGGGCTAAAAACAAACTTGACAATTTATTATTTTGAATAAAGAGCCAAACAATAATGAATATATAAAAATAAAATTGAAACCTAGGTGACATCATTCCTGCGCTGTAGTTATCAGGTATAAACAAATACAATACAAAAAAAACAATTGCAAACAATAACATGCTATCTCCTCTTTGGAATTTAAAACGGCTTTTTATAAGTCTGTTATAGAGACAAATAAGAAAAAGAATAGCAGTGCAAATTGAAAAACAAATAGTAAAAATAACTTCTGCTTCTCGGGAATAAGCAATAAACGAGGTAAACTCAATAAGGTTTTTAAAAAGCTCACTAAGATTGGTTTTTACTAATTGATTTGATAGATTTGCCTCGGATTGAAATTGAATAAACATTAAAATGAATGGAATTGTTAATGATAAATAAATTATACTATTCATCATGCTTACTTTGTTCAATTCTTTATTTTTTAAAATACTTGACACGGCTTTAAAAGTAAAATTAGAAACCACAAATACAATATAGAATACAAAACTAAGGCCATTTGAATAATATAAAGCTCCTATAATGAGCGTATAAATTACATAATTAACATTACTTGATTTTGCGGAAAAACATTCAGACCTGAAATAATAACCTATTGCAAAAAACAAAAAAACAATTGAAAACGTAAAGTTATAAAACCCAATATTCAAGAGAAATGAGTTGTATATTGTCACAAAAGCCAAGCTTAAAACAAATGCATTCATTGTTTTAAAAGAGTTTAAGAGATAATATGCGGATAATAACAATAAAAAGAGCAAAGAAAAATAAAATAGTTTCGCTCCTAGGTAGGTATTAAATATAGCTATTAATAGTGCTAAATAATAATTCGAGAAAAGATTAGGAATATAAAACTTATTTAAAACATACATGTTTCTAACTTCATTATTACCTAAAAAATACTCTTTTAGTAGAAATGAATTATACATATGTGCTGGGCCATCGAGTGAAGGTAAGCGACTATTTTGTAAAACAAAGTATAGAGCGATCAATGCAAAAAACAAATATGGGTACAACTTTTTTGCATATTCAACTACATTAAATATCCTCGAATTACTTTTCAATTTCTCTTCAGTTTATAAATTAACAATCCACGATGAGTTGCAACTAAATTCTTTTCAAAATTATTTAAGTAAAGTTTATTAAATTTTGTACTATCTGTTAATACGAGATATTTAAAACTCCCACTTTCTAATAATGTTTTTAATTGGTCTTTGCTTACTCCTTCATCAAAGGTATACCCTAACTGATCCATTTTATAAAGTGACGCGCACCAATCATTATCAAAACCGCAAATTGTTCTATCAGTCCTCTTGATACCGAATTTTCTTAATTTAGGTTCTAAATCATTGAACGAAGCCGACTTGTCAAAATAAGGAATGTATTCTCGTGAAAACCGCATTGTGAAGATCTTTTTCGAATAAATAACACTTTCTTTTAAATTAAAGAAAAGTACAACTATAAAAACATAACTTAAAAGTAAAGCATATTGAGAACTTAACCGTTTTAAAAAATCAGCAAAGGTTAAAAACAACAAAAAAACACTACTAGTTAAAGTAATAATGTAATAGTCATGATCTTTAAATTGATAAAAAAAGAAATAGATCACACATAAGTTTCCAAGTGTAACAACAATAACAATTGTTGCATAAAGCCGATTGACATATTTAAATCCAAGAATCATCAAACCTATAATGGACAAAATCAACATATAGGTCTCATAAGGATAATACTCAAACTTATGATCGCTTTTTATCCTTTGCCAAACTTCATTGGCAGTTGCCCAATCTGTAACCCTAACTGGTGCCATTGCAAATGATGCGGTACCGGCAACACTTTCAATATAATGCGAATATACATACCACGAAACTACAGTTATGACGGACGCTAATAGCACCAACGTTAATTTCAATTTATTCTTGAAAACATTTTCATTCGATCTTTTTTTGAAAAACTTATAATAATCGAGTACTAATAGAACAAAAACTGTAATTACAATTACTAAGGAGGTTATTTTAACAAGTGCGGCTAACGATGCAAACAACCAGAAAAAGAATAGATTAATGTTTTCCTTTCCTTTAAATTCAATTATTCGAAATAGAAAAAAAAGTGCAACTAGCGCATAACCCAGACTCGACATATCAGGCATAAAATTAATACTGTAATAATAAAATACCGGAGAACTAAAAGCTGAGATTATTAAACCAAAAGATAAAAGCCAATTTCTGATTATTTTGCTCAACAATAAATAAAAACAAAGTAACCCAAGAGTAATGCTAAAAAGTACAAATCCTCTATAATAACCCTCATCAAAACCAAACAACTTATAACAAACTGCAGGAATATAATTGGTAAATGGAAATTCAAGTCCTGTAATTCCATCACCATCAAGAAACTTATGTATCTTTGGTTTGAAAAAATTCATATCACCTTTGTAGTAATTTAAAGCGATAGATGCTCTTGCACATTGTGCCCAAACATGCACTGAAGTTGGTCGATCCTGTATATGCTTGTATAAGCCAACGTTTTTGTAAAGTATATTGATCCCAACAATAAAAAACACAATTGAAAGCACTATAGAATACCTTCTTGGTACAAAATTCTTTATTCTTTCCAAATAATTTCCAATATGAAATATAACTTCTTTCAATTTATTTCTTTATTACAAACTTTAATGAGTCTAGATCAAAATTCTCAGACTTGGAATCACCTAATGCTGTTTGAACAAATATTTTGTTATACGGATACTCCTTGGTGCTTTTTGGAAGATTTATGGAGTCGTAAAACCAATTCCAACTATTCAAATCCACAATATGATATTTTAGATTATTTGGAATCCAATGTGTTTGTTCGGTATTATTACTCAAAATAATAATAATAGAACCATTTGAGTAAATATTATTAGTCCGAACCTTACCTTTTACAACGAATGTTAATCCATTTTTTGCATCATTATCGTTTAACTGGTATGTATATCCAATACCGTACTTATAGTTTTCGTTAAGTCTTTGAAAAAAATGATTTTTAGAGTTAGGGTCTACAATAATTGTTTTATTAAGGCTATCTTCTTGAAACAATATACTTTTTTCATCCAATTTAACAGGTATCCTATCACATGAAAGGAGCAATAATAATAACAAATTAAAAAGTATCACTTTCATGGTTATAAAACCATCTCTTTAACATTCTCACTGATGATCAGTTTTCCGGCAGTAGCTTTTTTAATGTCATCAACTGTTACACCCGGCGCAGTTTCTAATAATCTGAATCCGCCACCTTCTGCAATTTCATATACGCCTAACTCGGTTACAATTTTTTTAACGCACTTAATGCCGGTTAATGGCAGATCGCACTTAGGCAATAATTTAGATTGGCCAGCTTTATTAACTTGTTGCATGGCTACAATAATATTTTTTGCACTCGCCACCAGATCCATTGCACCACCCATACCTTTCACCATTTTTCCGGGAATCTTCCAATTAGCAATATCACCATTCTCACTTACCTCCATCGCACCTAAAATAGTTAAATGAACTTTTTGTGCGCGGATCATTCCAAAACTCATGGCACTATCAAAAATTGAAGCGCCTGGCAACAAAGTAACCGTTTGCTTTCCTGCATTTATCAGATCGGCATCTTCTTCCCCTTCAAAAGGAAAAGGTCCCATTCCTAAAATCCCATTCTCACTTTGTAATTCAACATTAATGCCTTCAGGAATATAGTTGGCAACCAAGGTTGGTATGCCTATACCCAAGTTAACAAACATCCCGTCCTTTACTTCACGTGCAATACGTTTTGCAATACCATTCTTATCTAACATTTCTGAAATATTTTAATTTGTAAATAATTTTCTTAGCTTTTTTTTCTTACCGTTCTCTGTTCAATGCGCTTCTCATATTTATCACCTTGGAAAATACGATGAACATAAATACCCGGTGTATGAATATGATCCGGATCCAACTCACCTGCAGGAACCAAATGCTCCACCTCCGCAATGGTGATCTTACCGGCCATGGCCATCATGGGGTTAAAGTTACGCGCAGTGCTTCTGTAAATTAAATTTCCGGCTGTATCACCTTTCCATGCTTTTACGATGGCAAAGTCTGCTTCAAATGCCTTCTCCATTAAATATTCTTTTTCCTGACCATTGTAATTAAATACGCGGGTCTCTTTACCAATTGCTACCTCAGTGCCTACACCAGCCGGTGTGTATATAACCGGCATACCATATGCCGCCGCCAAACAGCGTGTTGCCAATGTACCTTGCGGTATCAACTCTACATCTAATTCACCGCTCAGCATCTGACGTTCAAATTCATCATTCTCTCCCACGTATGACGAGATCATTTTTTTAATTTGTTTGGTTTGTAACAATAAACCCAAACCAAAATCATCCACACCTGCGTTATTGCTAATTGCAGTAATTCCTTTGGTTCCCATTTTAATTAGCTGTGTAATTGAATTTTCGGGAATACCACACAATCCAAATCCACCAAACATAATTGTTTGATTATCCTTTACATCTTTTAATGCCTCTTCTGCGTTTTTTACTACTCTATTGATCATATCTTAAAAAATTACTTTACAAATTATCAAATTCACTTGGTGTTACCTCTTCCTGAAAATTATCGGCATCGTATTTCGAACAATCCAGTTCCAGATTGGGATCTAAATTTTTCGGACGAGGAAATTCACCGTTACTTACTTTCAATGATTTATCGGCGTAAACCTTATTAAAGAATTTTCCCCAAATTGGTAAAGCCATGGTTGCACCTTGCCCCTCCACCATCGAGTTAAAATGAATACTTCTATCCTCACCACCAACCCAAGCACCTGCAACTAATTCCGGTGTTAAGCCTAAGAACCATCCATCGGCATTGTGCTGCGTTGTTCCTGTTTTACCTGCTATCTGATTAAATAATTTATATCGTCCCCTTAATCGCGAACCTGTACCGCCATCAACCACACCACGCATCAATTGTATCATGGCGTAGGCTTTCTCTTCACTAAATACCTCATCACTGTTAGGTACAAATTCTTCTAACACTTTTCCATTCTTATCTTCTATTCGTGTAATGAATGTTGGCTGAACATATGTGCCTTTATTCGCAAATGTTGAAATAGCGCCTACCATTTCAAAAACACTGATATCAGGTGTACCTAAACAAATAGATGGCACTTCCGGAATTTCACTGGTTACTCCTAAACGTTTTACCAAGTTCACAACAGCATGCGGACCATACTGTTTCATTACCCAAGCCGTGATGTAGTTGATCGAATTGGCCAATGCCTTTTTAAGGGTTAGCATTTTACCATTGTTCTTATCGTTCGGTCCGTCTGAGTTACTCGGACACCAATCGGTTCCGTCCGGTAAAGCAATACACGTGCGAACATTTGGCACTTGGTGACAAGGACTTAAACCTTCCTGAATAGCCAAGGCATAAACGAATGGTTTAAACGTTGAACCCACCTGGCGCTTACTCACCTTTACGTGATCGTATTTATAATGTTTATGATTGATACCACCAACCCAAGCCTTCACATAACCGGTTTGTGGTTCCATTGCCATAAAGCCCGTTTGTAAGAATGATTTGTAATATTTGATACTATCGTATGGTGTCAGAACTGTGTCAATTTCCCCGCGTAAACTATATACACGCATTGGTGATGGTTTATAGAATGTTGCAATGATCTGATCATGAGATAACCCTTGTTGTTTTAATTCACGGTAACGTTCGCTGCGTTTCATGGATGCATTCATGATGCTTTTTATCTCATCCTTACTCACATTCCACGCAAATGGCGCATTCTTTTTTGTTTTACACTCCTTACTAAATATCACTTGCAGATCGCGCATATGTTCATTAACAGCCTCCTCGGCATAACGCTGCATACGTGAATCGATTGTGGTATAGATCTTTAATCCGTCTTTGTAAATGTTATATGGTTTTTTTGTTTCCGGATTAATATGAC
>JBIKKW010000176.1:0-4867 GCA_044360115.1 Bacteroidia bacterium | reverse complement strand
AAAAGCTACGAACATCGATAAAGGAACCGAGAGCGCAACGAATAAGGCGTTGGTAACTCCCATAAAGAACATGAGGATCAAGGTAACTAAAATGAAACCAATGATGATGGTGTTGATCAGGTCATGTAATGTAACTTTGGTTTTATCTGACTGATCGGCCGTGATCTTAATATCAATATTATTAGGGAACTCCGTTTTTTTCATTTCAGTGATAATATTTTTGATATTATCTGAAGCCTCAATTAAATTTTCTCCGGCACGTTTGATCACGTTCAACGTAATTACATTTTTACCACCAAGACGCGCGTAACTTTCTGTTTCTTTTACGGTATCAACTACCGATGCAATATCTTTAAGGTAATAACGAGCACCGGATTGTGAATTGATCACTAAATTCTTAAGTTCTTCAATAGAATGAAATTCATTTTTTACACTCAAGGTGCGTTTTGTTCCTTCCATTGGAATTTGACCGCCGCTAATGGTAAGGTTTTCGCTACCAATAGTACGTTCAAGATCGCCCATACCTAATTGTAACGATTGCATTTTGTACATATCCAAATTCACTTGGATCTCTCTGTCGGGTGCACCAACCATTTTAACTTCAGTGATCTGCTTTAATCCTTCGATACGATCTTTCAGATCATCAGCATATTCCTTCAGTTTATTCAGGTCCATATCACCGGCTATGTTAATGTACATGATCGGTAATTCAGAGAAGGCTAATTCTTTTACAAAAGGCAAACGGGTTAATGAAGCGGGAAGGTCAGATTTTGCTTCATCCACTTTGTCTTTAACGGCCTGACGCGCTTTATCAACAGTAACATCGGTATTAAACTCCACCGTGATCAACGATACGTCTTGCATGGAGTTACTGGTAAGTTTTTTAACTCCGGGTATCGATTTTAATTTTTTCTCCAGAGGTTTTGTAACCGTGTTCTCAATATTACTTGGCGAGTTACCGGCGTAAACCGTACTCACGAAAAATTTCGGCACAACAATATCCGGAAAACTTTCTTTTGGTAATCCGTTGTATGCCATTATACCTGCAAGCGTAATAATAATGGTAACAATATAAATTGCTGTTTTATTATTAATGGCCCAGGTACTTGGTTTAAATTCTTTAAAATCCATAGGTTGTAATTTGTTACCGCACAAAAGTGTTGAGGTAAAATTTTAATAAATCTTATTTTTTTAATTTTATGGCTTCACCTTCATTCAATCCATCATAACCTTCGGTTATCAAAAGATCATTTTCTTTTAATCCGTCTTTTATCTCCACACGGCCATTGTATTCTCTTCCTAAAATAACATTACGTTTAACCGCTTTTTCGTTTTCAGCGATCAATACAAAATAATTTCCTTTAAGGTCTTTTTGCAAGAAATTCAATGGTAAAGAGATCACCGGTTTTTCTGACTTGTAATCGTTGATGTTCAATATCGCGATCTGATTCGGGTGATATTCTTTTTTATTATCTAATAATACTTCAACATTAAATGTTCTGTTCAATTGATTGATTGCACGCGATGCGTAATTGATTGGCGCAACTAGCGTATCTTCTGAATCAGGGAAACTTACAATCACTTCATCACCTTTATGAACTTTGAACGCGTAGCTTTCTGCAAGATCAGCTTTCAGTTTTAAGTTTTTAAAGTTAACCACACGAATGGCAGGCATGCCGGGCGCAGTTAATTGTCCAAGTTTAATATCCACAGCATCAATTGTACCATCAATAGGGGAGATGATCTTGGTCATACGCAATTGTTCTTGCATTGCGGCCATTTTCTTCTCCATACTTTCTTTCTGCGTTTTGGCTTGTAAGTACTGAACTTCGGTACCTATTTTTTGATCCCAAAGTGCTTTTTGTTTATCATACAATTGGTTAACCAATTCGGTGTTGGTTTGAAGATCGGAGATGGTTTGTTGAATAGCTCTTGAATCGGTTTCTGCTAAAACCTGTCCCATGGTTACTTCATCACCCGCTTTAACATTGATCTTAGTAACGGTTCCTGGCATTTGTGTAGAAATTGCCACATTCTCATCGGCATCAACTCTTCCTTGAACGTTTATGTACGTTTTAAAAATTGTTGGCACCAATGGAACTGCATCCACTAAAATGAATTTCTTTAACGAATCACCTTCCAGCTTCGATATCTTTTCATTTAGTTCTGCCAATTGTGTTTTTAGTTCTGCTTGTTTAGCTTTCAATTCTGCAATTCCTTCAGGCGCCTTTCCACCGCAAGAAGATAAGATAACAGCAGCACTAAGTACCGATGCCATCATGAATTTATTTTTTGATTTTATTTTATCTGAAAAAAACATATGTAGATATATTATAATTATTTAATTAAGTTTCCTGTTGCTTTTAAATAGTCGACCTTAGCTACTAACGCGTCAAATACAGCATTGTAGTAATTTGTTTCTGCTTCTTTTAATGTAGCTTCGGCATTCAATAACTCAATGTTACTTCCAATACCTTGCTGATATTTTTTTTGCGCTACATCATATATGTGACTTGCCAGTTCTTTATTTTTCTTTTGGTTGTTTAAGGTTGCATAGGCATTTTCGTACGAAATGCTGGCCATGGTTATTTCTAATTCTGCACCTTGTTCAATTGTTCTAAGTGTGTTCTTGTTTTTTTGCGAAGCAATTTTAGCCTGTTGAATTTTATAATGACGTTGTAAACCATCAAAAATATTTAAGTTCAATGTTGCACCTACTAAGGCTATTTTAAACCATTTTTTTGAAGGATCCGCATCATTAAAATCCAGGAAATTAAATTCCTGACGTTGCGCGTTGAATTGGTATGCGCCATAAGCAGCTAATGTTGGTAAATAACCCCACTTTAAGCGCTTCACATCAATATCCAATAATTTTTGTTGCGCCTGCATCAATTGGTAATCCGGTCGTTTCGAAAAATCAACCTTGTTTTTGCTTAATATCGATTCATCTTTCTCATCAATGTTTAATAATGAATCTGACAGTATAAGATTTTCATTGATGGCATATCCCATTTGAAATTTCAACATGTTTTCTGACATGCCAATTAAACGACCAATTTTTTCACGTTCAGTAATTAGGTTGTTATACTGTACCTCTAAACGCTCCACATCAATTTTTTCTACAAATCCCTGAACGTTCAATGCTTTTGTATCATCAAATATTTTCTTTAAGCGAACAATATTAATGTCTAAAAGTTTAACACGCTCTTTGTTGATCACAACATTGTAGTAGGCTTTTGAAACCTGTGAGGCCAACTCTGCTTTACTTCTGTTCACGTTAATGCGCGATAGGCTTACAAATTCTTTAGCGGCCGATAAGCCAAAAATGTAATCGCTACTAAAGATCAGTTGTGATGCATTGATACCCGCCGTTGAATTGTACTTGGTACCAAATTTTACCGGAATAAAAGTTCCCGGAGGCGCGCCAAAAAACTGACCAGGTAATAAGGATGTTGGGATCTCAATGTAATCTTTCACATCAATACTTCCGTTTATTTGAGGTAAACCAATGCCGGTGATCTCATTTTTTTTGTAGATGGCATTTTTTTGATCTAACTCCGTGTTTAAGTGATTAGGACTGTTCTTAACAGCGTAATCAATTGCTTCCGGTAATGTAAAAGCCGATTTTTGTTGGGCAAAAACGAAGCTATTACAAAGCAGAAGTGTTGCTAGGATTTTTTTCATAAAAATTATTCTTCTTCTATATTCTTGTATTTGTTTATTAATTTATGACCTTTTAAAGTACAAACGCCATATAAAAAGTGTTCTGAAATGGCAAGTTGCACATCGAGCATATTAAATTTATCGTGCGCAAAAACCTCTCCACCTAATGTCATTTCAATGTTCTCAACACGCAGCTTGGCAAGAAGTTTAATATTAATGTCTTTTCTTATCAAACCATCTTTTTGTCCTTTAAGTAATGATTGTTCAACTTTTTCAAGAATGAATTCATTTTTAAAGCATTGAAATTCTTTCCATGTTTCAGGATAATATTTATATAGTTCGTGAAAAACAATAGGGTTGATCTTGGTGAACATATCACGCATTTCTTTCATGAGTTCAAAAACCTCTTCAACTACATTGGAAGCTTTATCGTAAACTTTAGTTACACGGCATTTATCTTCTTCAATGTTCAGTTTCATTAATGAATGAATGATCTCATCTTTTTCTTTGTAATATTTGTAAATGGTTTTTTTACTCATTGACAAGTGACGTGCAATATCATCCATGGTAATGTTTTTAATACCATATTTAAAGATCAACTCTTCGGCGCCTTTTAATATTTTTATAGGTGTTCCCATTTTTGAAATCGGGAACAAAACTATGGAAACTTTTATTGTTTTACAAGTTTCCTATTAAAAAAATAATTTTTCGCATCTTTACATTTCATTGGCTAAGGAAAAACATACCTTAATGCAGCGTTTCAGGAGTTGGTTAACTACCGCCTATCGCTTGGTAATACTGAATGACGAGACATTTGGGGAGAAATTATCTATTCGTTTATCGCCACTTGGTTTACTCATTACCATAGCTGCCATAACCATTATTATGACCACTTTAGTGATCAGTTTGGTGGCTTTAACCCCCTTAAGAGAGTATATTCCGGGCTATGGAAACATTTCTGAACGCAAAGAATTGTTAAAATTAACCATTAAAGCCGATTCTATTGAGCAAACTTTGGAAGCAAAGGAAAATTACATTAATAACTTAATTAATGTTTTTAACGAGAAGAAAGAAGAATCGCCGTTAAAACCAAAAAAAGATACGCTGAAAGATTATTCGAAGATCAACAGTGAACCATCGGTTACTGATCTTAATTTCAGAAAAGAAGTAGAGGAGAGTAAAAGCGGACAAACAACCGTTGCTT
>JBIKKW010000027.1:0-26605 GCA_044360115.1 Bacteroidia bacterium | reverse complement strand
TTTTTTATGAAGGACTTTTTTAATTTACTAAGATCAAAAAAGAATATATAGCCTGGTTCGATCCCGATAGCTATCGGGACAGTTGGGAGCACAAGATTAACCCCGAATTATTCGGGGTTTTTTTATTTTTAAGAAGTTAGGTTTTTTTAATTCTCTGCTTTGAGAAGCTTGATATCACCAATGAGTTTTGCAACCTGCACTTTATCAGTACCATCGTACATGCCTCTGATACGGCCTTGGGAATCGATCAGCAAAAACAGTTCGCTGTGTAAAAATCCTTCCGGTGTACCGTCATCTTCAAGCGCGTTAACTAAGTAATCGTTTTTGGCAAGGTCGTAAATTGTTTTTTTACTTCCGGTTAAAAAATGCCATTTGCCTTTAATGGCTTTGTATGATAATGAATACTTGTTAAGCACATCAACCGTATCATGTAAAGGATTTACCGTGTGCGACAAGATCAGGATACTGTCATCCTTTTCAAACGCCTTTTGAACATCTACCAGATTGGTGCTCATTTGCGGACAAATACTTTGGCATGTTGCAAAAAAGAAATCGGCAACATAAATTTTATTCTTTACTGTTTGCTCAGTAACTGTTTCGCCATATTGATTGGTTAACGAAAATTTTCCAATTGTATGGTAAATGGTATCGCTGCTTCCCAAATGTTTTTCGCCCATTACCGGAAGCACTAATTTTTTTTCAGGAGCACTTTCACATGAAAACAAAAAGATGGCTACAATTAAAATTAACGCCTTATTTAGTTTTGATCTCATTAGCTTTTAATATTTTTTGTTTCTCTTCTTTAAGGCGTAGATGCTGGTATTCGGCGATCAAGCGTTTGATCTCGGCCACATATCTGCCATCATAATAACCGCGCACCTGACGTTTCTTATCAAGCAACATAAAAAAGCTGTAATCAATGTAATAAGGTTTATCTCTAAAAAAAACGGTATTTAAACTATCAAATGAATGTGTGTTCCAATAGGTAAAATGTATATTGTCATCATTCTTCGACATCTGTTTGATCTCGTTGGTGGTTTGAGACATGCCTTTGTTTTTTTCGCAAACCAAAATGAAAGGGATGTGGTTGATCTTTTCTTTCTTATAATTCACATACTCCCAAAAGCCACTGATGCGGTAAGCATCTTTTTTATATTCATCACGCACAAACATTAGGGCAATTACGGGATACTCAGTGGTATCAATTACCATAGCTTTATGTGTGCTGTCAACTGTTTCAAATTCGGTTTTAACACTGTAATAAACTGAATCGCCGTCTTTAAATGAACGAGGTCCGTAAATTGGTAGTTTCTTTGAATTGATGGTGCTGGTCTCCAATATCACCCAAAAAAGGGAAGGGAAAATAACGATCAGAAAGAATATCCACTTTTTATTTTTAAACATGGGTAAATTATTGAGCTGCAAATTTACGGCTTGAAAGAGAATAAAAAAAGCCAATTGAAATTTCAATTGGCTTTTAACGTTTTAATTGGTTTTAACCAGAGGTTTTCTACCGAAATAACCGTCGGATTTTACTTCAATATAGTATAATCCTTTTGGGAGTTCAGATATGGATATTTTGTTGGTGTTGGTAAATGATGCAACTTTTTGTCCTAATGCATTAACAATATTGATGCTTTCTGCATTCTTGTTGTTCTCTAGTTCAACTTTAACCGCTTCGGATGCAGGGTTAGGGTAAACATTAAAATTAACCATGTTCATGGCGTTTTCTTTCACACCGATCACATAAGTAGCCTTATTTACGGTTGCACTCGAAGATTCAGTTGTTTGTGTGCTAAATGTAGATGAGGTTCTGGTAATGGTTAAAACCGGGAATTTGCTTGACGCATGAAAATACTGATACGTAGTAGTTTTGATATTCGCTACAGTTAAAATAAATACGCTAGCTGTAACAGTTTGCACTGATTTGATGCGTAATACGTTGTTATAAGTATTGCCATAAGGTAATTTTAAAGTACCGCGTCCATCAGCATTCGTAGTAAGGTTACCATTAATGGTAATTGTTGTTGCTGAACCCGCAAATGCATCACTTAGGCTATAACCATAGGTGATAGGGTATTTAGCAACAATAGCCGGGTTTGAAAATGATGCAGTGATGGATCCAAAGGTTGTTCCCAATAATTCGGTTTGAGTAGTTGGACTGGTAACCGAGTTTAAGAATGACAGGGCGGTGCCTTGCTTTTGAACTACATCGCAGTTGGTTGGTACTGTTACTGTTTGTGATGTTGGATCAACATAAGCAGTTGTGTTAATAGTTGTGGTTTCAACCAAGCCGGTAAAATCCCAAGTAACACCATCACCTGAAGTGCTTAAAGGCATACCCGAAAAATAAAAGGTTGTGTCCATAATGTAAACTCGGTTAGTGTCGCCAATAATTGGCTCGTAAGCACTTTGAGTTAAGGTTAAATTTTGTGCATTTAAGCCCAAAACAAAAACTGTAAATAGTAAAAGTAAATTTGTCTTCATGTTTGTATATTGATTAACAAATATATAAAAATTTATGAGACTAGGGTTTGAAAACAATACTTCGTTAATAAGCTTAATATTGATTTTTATCATTTTAGTTAAAAATAAATTATTATTGTATAATTTCATCCAAAAATATAAACCAATGAAAAAAGCAATTATTTTGTTTTCGGCAGCCATAATGGCGCTATTAACAAGTTGTACCAGTATTAATAATAGTATGCGCGAGCCAAACACGCGTTTGAATTTGCAAAAAAGTGATTTTACATTATCTGACCAAGTAATTGGTGAAGCTAAAACAACTCAGATCCTAGGAATCGATTTTGCGCGTTTATTTATGAAGAAAAGTGCCAATGTGAATAAGGATGGATTTCCTGCAGGTCCTTTAGGAATTGACATTTCAAGCATACCGGTAATAGGTGGTTTTGTGATGAATAAAACGTCATCTTATGCGTTGTATGATATGATGGAAAAGAATAAAGGATATGATGTTGTGTTCTATCCTCAGTATGAAGTAACCGTAAAGCGTCCAATTGGTTTTGGGTTTATTTACAAAGTAACTACTGTTAAGGCTACTGCCCGTTTAGGTAAACTGAACAAATAATTTTTTACACCAACAGCAAAGGCACATTTAAATTGTGCCTTACGCTGTCGATGGTGGCGCCTAAAATAATATCCTTTAATGTTTTATGTCCGTGTGTACCCATTACCAATAGGTCGCATTGATGTTTCGTAACTAACTCCGGTATTGCTGTTTTAGGGTTTCCAAATCCTAAAGCCATCTCACAATTAAATCCATTTGATTTTAATTGCTCACTGTATTTTTTAAGGAATTGATAATCCTGTTCTCGTTCCATATCGAAAGCTTCTTCTCCATAAACAACTGCATTTGTACTTTCTAAAATATGTACTAGTAAATAATTGGCATGTATTCCGCCTAGCGCAATTGCTTTATTGATCGCCTTATTATCACTTCCGCTGAAATCAACAGTTATGGCTATGTTCTTGTAATTGGCAGATTGATCAAGGGTTAATGCAGTTAAATTGCCATGGAAATCGTTTTGTTTATTTTGATGGTGTTTTGCGAAGAAAGGCACAATGGTAATATACAGCAACATTACAAAACAAAATACACAAAGTGGTACAATGGTGAAACTAATGATGATGGCATTTTCAGACTCATTGATCCAATCGGCAATAAAACCATAAACTAATTTGATATTCAATCCTATGATCACAAGCGCCGAAACCCATGACGCTATTCGCTGCCAGATTGGAATGGTGAATTCGGCCATTTTCTTTTTATCACTTACAAAATGGATAAGCGGTATAACGGCAAAACCTAATTGTAAACTTAAAATAACCTGACTCAATATCAATAATTTTCCGGTGCTGTTTTCTCCTAAAAAATAAATGGTAAGAAATGCAGGAACAATGGCGATCAAGCGTGTGATCAAACGGCGGATCCATGGTTGCAAACGCAAGTTTAGATAACCTTCCATAACAACCTGTCCGGCTAATGTTCCGGTAATGGTTGAACTTTGTCCGGCTGCTATCAAGGAAATAGCAAATAAAATTGGGGCTAAGGCGCTCCCTAACATCGGTTCCAATAAACGATGCGCATCCTGAATTTCCGTTACATTATTAATGCCCTTTGTAAAAAATGAGCTTGCTGCTAAAATTAAAATAGCAGCATTCACAAACAAAGCTAAATTCAAAGCAACCGCGCTGTCTATCAAATTAAAACGCAATGCTTTTTTAATACCATCCTCGTTTCTTCTGAAACTTCGCGTTTGCACCAATGAACTATGCAAATACAAATTATGAGGCATAACCGTTGCACCAATGATACCAATGGCAATGTATAGAGCATCTTCGTTGGCTATACCCGGAATAATACCTTTTGCAATTTCAGTAACATCGGGCTTTGCAATAAATAATTGAATTAAAAACGAAACGCCTATCAGTGCCACTAATGAAATGATAAACGCCTCTAATTTTCGGATACCTTTATTTAAAAGAAATAGTAGAACAAAACTATCTAACACAGTAATACATACACCTGCCAGAATAGATACATTAGGAAACAATAAATGTATACCAATGGCCATACCAATTACTTCGGCTAGATCACAGGCTGCAATGGCGATCTCTGCCAACACGTACAAAAATAAATTCACAAATGGCGGAAAACTCTCACGGCTCGCTTGTGCCAGATCCTTACCGGAAACAATTCCTAAACGGGTACAATGACTTTGTAATAACAAAGCGATCAAATTACTCATGATCAAAACCCAAATTAAACTGTAACCAAACTGACTTCCGCCGGCAATATCAGTGGCCCAGTTACCTGGATCCATATAACCTACACTGATCATGTATGCCGGACCAATAAACGCTAAAAAGCCACGCCACTTGCTTTTTCCGGATGTACTTACACTTGAGTGTACTTCTTCTAACGACTTGCTCATAATACCTCCACTAAAATGTTTTCGGCTGTTTTATGGCCAATATGAATTGTTTTTTTACTTGATCCTATTTTAATTTCTAATAATCCATCAAACTCCGAACGGTCCACTAATTCGATACGTTCGCCTAAACTTAAGCCCAGTTTTGAAATGTGCTGAAGGAATTCTTTAGTGTGTGATTTAACGCCGGAGAAAATAGCCTTCTCTTTAATTTTACATTTATTCAGTTCAATTTGTTTGATCTCGTGCACAACACCTTTCATGTCAGGAATAGGATCGCCATGTGGATCATGCTTCGGGAAATTCAGGAATTTATCCAGACGTTTTATCAGTTCATCGCTATGCACGTGCTCCAATTGTTCTGCTATTTCATGAACTTCATCCCATTTAAAATTCAACTTCTCTACCAAAAAAACCTCCCATAAACGGTGTTTTCGTACAATTTGTATGGCAGTGCTTAAGCCTTTTTTGGTAAGCTTAACACCATGATATTTTTTGTAATCAATTAGTTTTTTCTCAAAAAGGCGTTGCAACATATCACTCACGCTGGCGGCTTTGTTATTTAAACGCAACGATAATTGATTGGTATTAGCATGTTCAACACCGGCAGAATGGGTTAAGGCATAGATGGCCTTGATGTAATTTTCTTCTGTTACAGAAATTAGCATGAGCAAAAATACAGATATTTATGATCCTAAACAAATGTTTAGGGTAGCCTAAATTATGAAAAACTTGTTAAACAACGGAAATGATTAACTTTAAACCATCAATTGTAAGATGAAAAGACACATTTTTGTTTTAATTTTTAGTGTTATCTCGATCTTTGCCAAAGCGCAGTTAAAAGATGTACGCATTCTTTTGCCTAAAGAGATTGGTTTTACCTATTATGATTTCGCGCAATTTTTTCCGGATGAGAAATACTTTGTTACTTGCGGCAATTCTCTTTCTATTTTTAATACCGAAACTTCTGAGATCATTGATGAAGTGGAACTTACTTCCGGTGCTAAAAATCTCTCCATTAGTAACGATGGCAAATTTGTGAGTTTGTGTTTGAATAATGAATTGCTCATTTATACGTTCGATCAAAAGCGATTAACGCTTTATCAAAAACTTCGATCTGAAGAATTATTGCTGAACATTCCAAACGCCCAATATTACAGTGCCGTTCCCATTTCCATCAGCTTTTTTACCGATAAACCAAATGAAATATATGTTTGTGTGGGCTCCTTCACGCTACTTTATGATTTTATTGCAAAAAAGGTGATCTCAAACCATTCTTTTAAATTGGGAGATTATGTGGTTCATGGCGCAAATTTAAAAGACAAGAATAGTGTGATTTTGGCCATGACCTCCGGCACTGCTACTTCAATACTTAAACAATCCTTACAAGACCTTTCGCAAACAAGTGAGATCTTAAAGAACATGGGAACGCCTTCTAAAATAAGGGTGTGTGATTCACTAATGTTTTGTTTTGCGGCCGATAAATATTTCATCATGGATCTGGAACATGGCAACATTGTGCATGAAGTACGTGTACCTAAAGTAAAATACGAGCCGGGTTATAATTATGATAAAAAGTATTTAGACCAGATGAACAAACGTCCGGCCTTAACCGTAGCAGATACGATCAATTTTAAGTCGGATGAGTATGTTTATGATATAGATTATCTCTCAAAAAAAGGCATAGCCGTTTATGCTACCTCTCGCGAATTAAAATTCATTGATCTCAAAACAAAAAAAGTAACACGTTCAAATGCTGGATTTGTTTTTAATATCAAACTCTCTAAGGCAGGGAATAGAATGATCGTGAATGGCTTTTCGCAAGGCCGTTCATTACGTGTGTTTGATCCGAATGTTATGAAGTTGATATCTGAACGCCAGGCTTTAACTACTTCCATCTATCAGGCAAAGATCAGTCCGAATAACCGCTGGTTAATTAGCAATGGCAGCAATTCATCCTTGATCTGGGATCTGAACAATTTCACGAAATACGCCGAAATAAAGGACATCTCTAAAAAAGACAGTTCCTATGTTTATGCTGTTTATTTTTTAAATGATTCGGAGGTTGTAGTTAATTCAGGAACTAATTTTCGATCGCTCAATTTATGGATCTATAATATCTACAGTAAAAAGTATATTAAAACCATAAAGAAGAATGCCTTTTCGTATGCATCCGGATTTTTAAATAACGAGTTCTATTACTGCGATCAAATGAGTTTGCACATCATTAACTTAACAACGTTAAAGGAAGAGGTATTTCAAGGCATGTTCTCACTGGCAGCCGCTCCGCAATACCAGATCATCAACTATACCGATAAATTAGTTTTTATTCCGGATGCCGGAAAGTTCAAGATCGTTGATCGTAAAAGCAGATCGGTTTTATATGAAAGTACTACCTGGTCGCCAAATGTAAGAGTGATCATTAGTCCGGATAATAAATTTGTTTTTACAACCAGCCAGATCAATACCAAAAAACTCATCAATGGCACCGAGGTTGAAATGCCGACCAATGCTGTTGTTAAGATCGATATGGAAAAAAAGGCAATTGTGAAAGATTATGCACAAACGTATTTTCCGTATGATTTTAAAATTAAAGATAACGGAAAGAATATTGCTATCTGGTATATTAAATACGATATAGCAAATTACAACGATTCGGTTAAAGAGGTTTTATATACTGTTTATGATATAGAGTCAGCAAAAGAGATCTCAACCAAAACCTTATCTGCAACCAAAGAGATCATCAACAGCCATACAACCAGTGATAACGGAAACTATTTTGCATTAGATAATTACTTGGGTAGTTTACTTAAAATTTATAATGAAAGTGGTGACTTGATCATGGATCTTTCTGAACTGAATATCGTGATGCCGAAATTGTTTTTTGATGAGAGAACAGATCGTTTGATCATTACCAGTGCATTTAATGCCATGGCAACCTTTGTTGATCTGAAACAGAGAAAATTAATTGGACAACTAGCCAATGCCAATAACGACCAGTATTTTATGGTCACATCCGATCTGCATTACATGGGTTCAAAAGAATTCATTAAGAGCATTCGATTTAAATATCAGTCGGAGATCTTCAGTTTTGAGCAGTTTGATGCCTTTTTAAATCAACCGCATCGCGTATTGGGTGCCTTTGGATGTAAAGACAGCTTAATGATCAGATCATACGAAACAGCTTATAAAAAGCGAATGCGTTTGTTGGGTTATAAAGCAGATGCGAATTTGAATTTTTCTAATTTACCGAGTTTTCAAAATGTAGTGATGAAGGAGGAAAAGAATAACGTGGTTAATTTTATTATCAGTGCCAATAAAGGAAAAAATAAACTGGCTAAGTTGGAAGTATACAATAATGCAACACTCGTTTATACGGAAAAGATTGGTGATGATCAAAAAAGTAAAGTCGATAAGCAAATTACCTTTGAAACAACATCCGGTATCAATCGCTTTGAATTTATCTTAACAGATGAATTCGGATTTGAGAGTCCGCGTATTACCCGATTTTATAATAACACCAGCAGTTTGAAACCTAATTTATATTTAGTGGTTATTGCCAGTGAAAAGTTTCAGAATAATAAATACGATCTGTCTTATGCCGTAAAAGATGCCAGCGATATGGCTAATATGATGGTAAATTCAAAAACATTTAATAAAATAGAAGTGAAGAAAATGTTCAATCAGTCATTCACCGTTGATTCACTTAAAAATTTAAAAACATTTTTTTCGAAAGCAGGTATTAACGATGTGGTAATGATCTTTTTTGCAGGACATGGTTATCTGGATGATGACTTGAGTTATTATTTCCCTACATATTACACTGACTTTTCTGACCCTAAGATCAATTCTGTTGCCTATAAATCGTTTGAAACTATATTTCAGGATATGAAACCAATTCGCAAACTCATGTTCATTGATGCCTGTTTTAGTGGTGAAGTGGATGAAGAGGATCTTTATGAGACCGAGGATAAAAAAGGAAGTGATACTACCCGTGCTGTTTTATATTCAGGTTCAACATTCGCGCAATCTACCGCGCTCGAAATGTCAAAGGCTATTTTTTCTGATATCAGACAAAGCTCGGGTGCTACGGTTATTTCATCTGCGGGTGGAACAGAGGCCGCATACGAAGGTGAAAAGTGGAACAATGGTTTATTTACGCATTGCGTTTTAGAAGGTTTATCAAATTTTAAGGCTGATAAAAATTTAGATAAGAAAGTAACATTAAGTGAACTTCAAAAATATGTTTCTGAAGAAGTGTATAAACTTTCTGACGGAAAACAATCGCCTACCTATCGCATGGAGAACACCGTTTTAGATTACGAACTCTGGTAATATCAGCGGTAAATAACGCGTTTTAAACGGTTTTGTTTGCTAAGCATTAAACCTTAGATTTGTTATTCAAATTTTTGAATGATGAAAAAGAACAATCTTTGTTACGCTCTGATCTTTGGTGTTACATTAAGTGCTTTTGCGCAAAAGAAAACCGAAGAAAAAAAACCAACTCCTGAAAAAAAGCCAATTGAAAACGAATCAACTTACTCTGTTTTAAAATGGAGAGGTATTGGTCCGGCTGTAACCTCAGGACGTATCATAGATATTAAGGTTCATCCCAATAATCCAAGTGTTTGGTATATCGCTTCGGCATCAGGTGGTGTTTTTAAAAGCATTAACGCCGGCACAACATTCGATCCCATCTTTGATAATGCCAGCGCCTATTCAATAGGTTGTTTAACTATCGATAAGAACAATCCAAATATCATCTGGGTAGGAAGTGGTGAGAATAACAATCAACGTAGTGTGAGTTATGGTGATGGTATCTATAAGAGTGAAGATGGCGGAAAGTCATTTAAAAATGTGGGATTGGCAAAATCTGAACACATTGGGATGATCGCTATAGATCCAACAAATTCTGAAGTGGTTTATGTTGCTGCTTATGGTCCGCTTTGGAGTGCAGGCGGCGATCGTGGAATTTATAAAACAACAGATGGTGGAAAGACTTGGAAGAATATTTTT
This sequence comes from Bacteroidia bacterium, assembly GCA_044360115.1. Lineage (GTDB taxonomy): Bacteria > Bacteroidota > Bacteroidia > B-17B0 > Aurantibacillaceae > Aurantibacillus. The sequence continues at coordinate 16,634 of JBIKKW010000027.1, read as the reverse complement.
TCAGTAAGTGAGAATACAGGCTTCAACGAAATTCATATCGATCCGAAGCACCCGAATGTGTTATATGCTACAGCACATCAACGTCGCAGACATGAATGGACATACATTAGCGGTGGGCCTGAAAGTGCCATTTATAAAAGTACAGATGCCGGTGCAACCTGGAATAAGTTAACCAGTGGTTTGCCTGCAAACGATATGGGGCGAATTTCATTGGCCATTCCTGAAAAGAATACAGATATTATTTTCGCGATCATTGAAGCAACTGAAGGTAAAGGTCTTTACAAAAGTGAAGACAGAGGTGCTAGCTGGAGTAAGCAATCTGATTGGGCTACGGCAGGAAACTATTATCAAGAGATCATCGCTGATCCACAAGATGAGAATAAAATCTATTCAATGGATACCTATGCAATGGTATCAACTAACGGCGGAAAAAGTTTTGGTCCGTTAGGCGAAAAAAGTAAGCACGTAGATAATCATGCTATTTATGTTTTCCCGAATGACACCAAGCATATGCTAATTGGTTGTGATGGTGGTTTGTATGAAACGTTTGATGGTGCCAAAACATGGAACTACAAAGCAAATTTGCCTATCACTCAATTTTACAGAGTGTGTGTAGATAACAGTAAACCGTTTTACTATGTTTATGGCGGTACTCAGGATAATAATACTTTGGGAGGGCCGGCACGTACAATTAGCGCAAGTGGTATTACAAATGCCGATTGGTTTGTAACAGTTGGTGGAGATGGTTTTCAAAGTCGCGTTGATCCGGTTGACCCTAACATCGTTTATAGCGAGTGGCAATATGGTGGCTTAATTCGTTTTGATAGAAAAACAGGTGAACAAGTTTCAATTAAACCGATGGAAAAGCATGGAGAGCCTGCATACCGCTGGAATTGGGATTCACCGATATTGATCAGTAATCATGATCACAAGCGTATTTATTTCGCAGCCAACAAAGTTTTTAAAAGTAATGATAGAGGAGATTCATGGAAAGTGATCAGTCCGGATCTTACAAGAGGCATCGATCGAAATAAATTAACGGTGATGGGGAAAGTATGGAGTATGGATGCGGTTGCAAAGAATCAATCAACTAGTATTTTCGGAAACATCACATCTTTATGCGAATCACCAAAAAATGAGAATCTAATTTATGCTGGTACAGATGATGGATTGATACAGGTAACAGAAAATGGTGGAACATCATGGACCAAAATAGATAAGTTTGCCGGTGTGCCAGAGGTAAAACAAAATAATATTACAGTAGGTACATTAGTGCAATACATTACCGCATCGCAACATAACGAAAATGTGGTTTATGCCGCTTTCAATAATTTACGTCAGGGCGATTTTAAACCATATTTATTAAAGAGTTCAGATAAAGGAAAAACATGGATCAGTATTGTATCTAACTTGCCTGAAAAAGGTTCGGTGTATTGTATTGTAGAAGATTTCAAAAATCCTGAATTGTTATTTTGCGGAACGGAGTTTGGTTTTTATTTCACTTTAAATGGTGGAAAGAATTGGATCAAATTGAATAATGGCATGCCTGCTTCTATTTCGGTAAGAGATATTGCTATTCAAAAAGAAGCGAATGATCTGGTGATCGCCACGTTTGGAAGAGGATTTTTTGTTATCGATAATTATTCATTATTACAAAACATTAAGGAAGAAGATCTGAAGAAGAACACCGTGTTCCCAATTTCGGATGCTTTGGTGTTTATTGAATCGCAACCGTATGGTCATAAAGGAAAATCGTTTCAGGGCGAATCGTTTTACTTAGCTAAAAACCCACCGGTTGGCGCAACGTTTAATTTTAATTTGATCGAAGAATTCAAATCATTAAAAGATAAACGTAAGGAAGCTGAGAAAGAAAAAATAAAGAACAATCAACCGGTCTATTATCCGAGTGCAGATAGCATTCGTTTGGAAGATACTGAACAAGCGCCTATGGCTTTTTTAGTGATCACAGATGAGCAAAATAATGAGATCAGAAAAATAAAGATCAATTTATCAAAAGGTATGCAACAGGCATTTTGGGATGGACGATATGAATTAACATCTCCTGTAAACTTTAATACGCCTGATCTGGATAATCCATATTACGAGGCAGAAAAGGGTGCAGCAGCAGTGCCGGGGAAATATAATGCACAACTGATCAAAGTAACTAAAGATAAAACAGAGAATTTGACGGAGAAATTTGCCTTTAATTTAAAAACATTGAACGCATCATCACTACCTGTTAAAGATCTTGCAAAGCAAAATGCCTTGAATAAGGATATTGCCGAGTTCAGAAGAGTAGTTTTAGGTACAAGTGATTATTTAGGGCATTTAAAAAAACGCATGAAATTTTTAAAGGCAGGAGTTAATCAAACAAACACAAGTGGATTAGCTTTATTAATGGACATTTCAGTATTTGAAAAACAAGTTCAGGAATTGGAAATTAAATTGAATGGTGATGGCAGTTTAGCGAAACACGAATTTGAAACTGCTCCCGGTTTTGTAAGTGATATGGAAAACATGATCTATTACACTTGGGCACAAAGCTATGGTAGTACCGGTGATCTTGAAGAGAAATTCAAAGAACTGAAAGGGATTTTCTCAACATACTACAACAAAATAAAAGAATTAAGAACATTAACAGAACAAATAGAGGCAAAGGCTGAGAGTTTAAAAATGCCAGCCACTTACGGAAGATTACCTGAATGGAAGTAGGATTATTTTGAATCCAGGCATTTTTTTTATATTCAAAAATTATTAATTTCTTACATCTGTTATGTTTAATTGATATACATCTGATACATTGATTTTTTGACTTGTAATTTTACTTTCAAATTACGAGATATGAAAAAGATTATAATGTTAACCGGGATGATTATCGCATTAAATGGTAACTCTCAAGAGGTTGTAAGCACAGATGCTTCAAGTTCAATGAATTTGTTTGATTTTGAGATCACAGAAAAGGTTTCAAATTCATTTATTAGATCAGATGCAAAAATTTCAAAATTAGGAGTTGAATTTAACACGGCATTTCATGAGATGGGACCAATCCTATCCCCAGATGGTAAAACACTTTTTTTTAGTCGGTATAATCATTCTAAGGATAATGGAAAGGAGAAGGATGAAGAAGATATTTGGTATTCAGAAAGAAATGATTTAACCGGTGGATGGTGCGACCCTAAACCGTTAGGTTATCCTTTTAATAATTCATACCCTAATTATGTTGAAGCTGTTGCCTCTAACGGAAAATCGTTATTGCTAGGTAATGTTTATTTAGAAAATGGCGATATGGAAAGAGGTTTATCAATATCACGATATATTAACGGTGAATGGACATTTCCGGAGAGACTTAAAATAGACAAGCTAAGCAGGTTTACAGAATGGACTGGAAGTTTTTTATCTAATGATGAACGTGTTTTAGTAATGTCGTGCAGTAAGAAAGCATTAATTAATAGTCATAGTGATCTCTATGTTTCATTTAAGAAAGCTGATGGTAGCTATTCTAACCCAGTAAATATGGGAAAAGTGGTAAATTCATCGGATAATGAATTATCTCCATTTATGTCTCTTGATGGAAATTCTCTATTCTTCTCTTCAAACAAAAAAAATGGTTATGGCGGTTATGATATATATATGACCACTCGATTGGATGAATCTTATCAGAATTGGTCGCCGTTACAAAACCTTGGATCCAAAGTTAATTCTGAAGGTAATGAATGTTTTTTTTCAATTTCTAATTTTGATAATAGTATGTATTATGTGAGTGAAAGTGACAATGGCGATCTTGATATTTATACAATACTAAAAGATAATCCATCCAATGTTTTTGTGAGTAAAAAAATTGAAAAGAAAATCAATAATGAAATAGAGAATTCAACTAGTAACTATTTATGTTTTTCTGATGAGTTGGATCAAATGATGGTTCCGCTTGAATTTGAATTGAATAGCAGTGAATTTGATAACCACTATATTGTTACTATACAATCTATTGTTTCATTAATGCAAGAATATCCAACCTATAAGGTACTTATTACAGGACATTGTGATAGTATTGGTGATAGGATTTATAATGAAAAACTTTCATTACAGCGTGCATATGCAATTGAAAAGCAACTGCTTAACATGGGTATAGAAAAGGCCAGGATGTTTGTTTATGGAATGGGAGAGTCACAGCCAAAGTACAGCAATGAAACCTTTAATGGAAGGAAGAAAAATCGAAGGGTAGAATTAAGTTTTTTTAATTAACGAATTAATTTTAAGCGCGCTCAATAACAACCGCGTAACCCTGACCAACACCAATACACATGGTGGCAATAGCATAGCGTTTATTGGTTAATTGCAATTGAATAGCTGCTGATAATAAAATTCGAGCACCACTCATTCCTAAAGGATGACCTAAAGCAATTGCTCCTCCATTCGGATTTATGCGCTCATCGTTATCTGCCAGGCCCCATGAACGTGTACATGCCAACGCTTGCGCAGCAAATGCTTCGTTCAACTCAATAATATCAACATCATTAAAAGTTAAACCTGCACGCTTTAATGCTTTGTTTGCAGCTTCAACCGGACCAATACCCATAATGCGGGGTTCAACACCAACAACGGCACTTGATACAATGCGAGCCAATGGTTTTAAATTATTTGATTTAATACCTTGTTCGCTGGCAAATAAAAGTGCAGCTGCACCATCATTCAATCCACTTGCATTACCTGCAGTAACTGTTCCATCTTTTTTAAATGATGGCTTTAAACCAGAAAGACCTTCCAATGTTGTTTTTGGTTTTATGAATTCGTCATTTGCAAAGGAAATGGGATCTCCTTTTTTTTGCGCAATAGATAAAGTACTGATCTCTTTTGCAAATCGTCCGTCTGCTTGCGCTTTTGTAGCTTTTTGCTGACTCCATAAAGCAAACTTATCCTGATCTTCTTTTGAAATTTTAAATTTCTCAGCAACATTCTCTGCGGTTTCGCCCATGGCATCTACACCAAATTGCTCTTTCATCTTTGGGTTAATAAAACGCCAGCCGAAACTGCTGTCGAATAATTGTTGATCGCGACCAAATGGTGTAGAGGCCTTGCTCATTACCCACGGTCCGCGTGTCATATTTTCAACACCACCGGCAATCATTAAATTTTCATCACCAACCTGAATTGCTCTTGCTGCATCAATAGAAGCGCTTAAGCCGGATGCGCACAAGCGGTTGATGGTAACTCCGGGTACAGATACAGGTAAACCTGCCAATAAAGAGGCCATACGTGCTACATTGCGGTTATCTTCACCAGCCTGATTGGCACAACCCATAATGATATCTCCAACTTGTGATAGATCAACACTTGAGTTTTTAGCTGCTAATTCTTTTAACACAAAAGCTGCCAGATCATCTGTTCTAACTGATGAAAGCGTTCCTCCAAAATTACCGATGGCAGTTCTTACGCCATTAATGATATAAGCTTGTTGCATATAGGTTTGTTTTGAGTGGTAAAAGTAACTATTATTATTGTTTTTGAGTATTCGTTTTTTGGATTATATTTACTAATAGAAAATAAAGTAAAATGAGAAAGCTAAGTTTAGTATTCTGTTTGGTGATGATGGTTTTTGGTTTGAGGTCACAAAGTATTGCGCCTTATATCAATTATCAAGGTGTGGCTAGAAATACGGCCGGAATTCCAATTGTTGGTAACATCGGAGTTGAAATTAATATTCATCAAGGCTCGCAAAATGGCACAGTTGTTTTTACAGAGCCTCATTCGGTTACTACGAATTCATTTGGAATTTTTAATTTATTGATAGGAAGTCAAAATCAAAGTGGATTTAATGGAATTATTTGGGGGCAAGGGCCATATTTTATAAGAGTTAGCATTGATCCGCTTGGAGGAACATCCTATTCTTCAGTGACCGTTCAGCCCTTTGCAAGTGTGCCGTATGCGTTATATGCAAAAGATGCGGCCAATGTAAAAGAATATGTGGCAGGCTCTAACATCAGTATTTCAGCGCCTTCTTCCGGAAATACTTATACCATTAATTCCTCAGGCAGTTCTTCTTCAAATGCAACTATTACCGTAGCGCCGAGTTCGCATTTGGTTACCTCTAATGGTAATATACATCAGTTAACCATTGCTTCTCCTTCATTTGCCAACAGCACCAACGCTGTAAACATGGCTGGTACATTTCCTAATTATGTATTAAATTATCAGTACCCAACATTAAGTGTTACCGGGAATTCTATTTTAGCGATCAGTCAAGGAACTTATACATCGCCCGCTATAACTTTAACAAATGTTAGTTCCGGACCATGGAGTACAAGTTTAACGAATGCTTATTTATCTAGCGGTTACGATAACGTAGGTGTGGGAACAAATGCACCAGTAGCAAAACTAGATATTTTTACAAGTACAGCTTCTACAAATAACGCCATTGGAGCACATGCGCTAGGTGGTAATGGTATTTTTGTAACAACTATATCATCTAATTCTATTAATGCAGCTGTTTTAGCGAATAACAATGGCAGTGGGTCGGGTGTTTTTGCTACTGCGAGTAACCCAAGCAGTTTTGTTTCGGGTGTTCAGGGAATAAATACAGGTGGAGGCGCCGGTGTGTTTGGAAATAACACTTCTGGTTCTTCGTCAACAGGTGCACATGGTGTGAATGGTAAGACTAACGGAACAGCACCTTTTGCATCAGGTGTAATGGCTGAATCTTATGGAAATGGACCTGGATTATATGGTTATCAAGGTAGTGGTGGAGCAAGTTCTAGCGCGCATGGTGTATTTGGTGTAACAAATTCATCATCAGCATCCGGTGTATACGGAATGAATAGCAGTTTTGCTGGCGGTCCTGGTGTAACCGGAATTATAACAGGTGCACCAGCATCAGCTAATTCGCATGGTGTTAAAGGCGAAACGAATGCATCCAATTCGATAGCAGCCGGCGTGTTTGGTGATAATAAAGGTATTGGAACAGGTGTTGTTGGAACCAATACAACTAGCTCTACAGCCGCAACAGCGCATGGTGTTAAAGGTGTTACGAATGCAGCTAATACGAATGTTGCAGGTGTAATGGGTGAGAGTTTAAATTCAGGACCATCAGTTTTTGGTTTCAAAGCAGGATCTTCAAATTTAGGTAATGCAGGTAGATTTGAGATCGCTGCTAACAATAACTTGGCTGAGGCTGTTTTGGTAAATCATAACGGTGGGGGAATTGGTTTATCTGTTAGCTCAAATACAAATTATGGTATAAGATCAACAAATAATAGTAATACCTATCCTGCCATTTTTGCAAATAATTTAGGTCCAAACGCTAGTCTTTATGCTGAAAAAACAGCAACACAAGTAGGTGATGTAGCGCGTTTAATAAATATTAATGCTGCTAATAGTAATCCGGCTTTGATGGTTACTAATTATGGTAATGGACCGGCTGTGAGTATCAATACCATGTCTTCTTCTGTTGTTGCTTTGCAAATAGCAGAGGGACATTTAAAATCTCTTGGAGCTCCACCAACACTTGGTGCTGTTGCTGTTTCAGGTATTAGTCCTGTCCCAACTGTAAGTGCTACCATCAATAATGCAACTGACATTAAAGGAATTGTTGCAATAAATTATAATGGTGCAATTACTGGAATCACAAATAGTGCATTTTTTGAAGTACCTGTAATATTTAATAAACCATATTCTGCAGGATCTACACCGGTTGTTATTTTAACACCAACAACAGATCTTTTAGGATTAAGTTACAGAGTACTTGCTACTTCAAGTACCGGATTTACAATACGTGTATACAGAACCGCAAATACAACATTTACGGTTCCAACAAACATTCCTAGCGCTGGTGCATTTACTTTTAACTATATAGTAATAGAATAAAAAAACCGGAATTACTCCGGTTTTATTTCTTCTTTATGTTGGTTATTGTCTTTGTAAATATCATCGGTATCGTCATCAGCTTCCTTTAATTCCTGATGCTTTTCATTTTCTAAATTCACGTTTACTACTACAGGTGGTGCAGTAGCTTGTGAAACCCAAATAACACCGTTCCAAAACACATAATGATTTCTCCAATTATCCCAGTATAAATTGTACTTCGGAAAAAATATCCATCTTCTGTTATAAGCATATTTTGGTCGCCATATAGGATGATAAACTACAACCTTTTTTGGGCGGTACGGACTTCGTTTTACAACTACCACTTTATTAGGGTGGTGATGGCGATGCGGATGACGTCCTTTTCCGCGTTGTGCAAATGAGTTAAAACTTAATAGGAGTGATGTAATAAGGATCACCGATCTAACTAGCATCTTTGTTTTCATACGTAACAGTTTTAATACTTTGACTGTAAAAAGTTGAATAGGTTTAATTATTCCCATTTTTTTTCGGTATTAAATACCGTGCCTTTGAACAAGCCAACATTTTTACTCTCCTGATTTAAAATACTTACTTCATAAATAGCGATCTTATGTCCGCGATTTAATTCCTTTGCTTCGGCAGTTAAAATATCGCCTTCTTTAACTTTAGAAGTATGTGAAATTGAAGTTTCGATGGATACACATTGGTTACCATAACTATTGCTGGCAAAGGCTAATGCGCTATCGGCCATGCAGTAGGTAATACCACCATGGGCAATGCCAAATCCATTCAGCATATCTTTTCGAACAGTAAGTTTTAATTTGCAATGCCCTTCGTTTATCTCCAAAACTTCAATTCCTAACCACTGACTAAAAAAATCTTTAGCCATCATGGTATCTACTATTTTTTTTGGAGTAAGCATATTAATGGCGTGGAATCCAAGGAATTTCTTTTGCGTTATAATCTACCGCCAATTGGCGAGATAATGTGAAAAGATAATCCGATAAACGATTCAGGTATTTAAAGGTTAATTCGTTTACCGGCGCATTTTCATTTAAATGGATCACATTTCTTTCGGCGCGTCTGCATACACATCTTGCAACATGAAGGTGTGAGATGGTTGGATGTCCGCCGGGTAAAACAAAATGTTTCATTTCTGGCAAGTGTTTATCCATTTCATCAATGGCATTTTCGAGCAGCTGAATATCCTTTTCAGAAAGTTCAGGAAGTTTCATTTTGCTTTTTTCGGGATCGGCAGCTAAGATAGAACCAATGGTGAACAAGCGGTCTTGAATTTCAATCAGTAAATTAAATTGTTTATGTTCCTCTTTGATCAGATCTCTAATTAATCCAATGTAAGAATTCAATTCATCAACAGTGCCATATGCTTCAATTCTAATGTGGTGTTTAGGAACACGTGTTCCGCCAATCAATGAAGTTTCACCTTTATCTCCTGTTTTGGTATAGATCTTAAAAGCCATAATATAGTTTCATACGAAGTTACATAAAAATGCGCAACATCACTATGTTCAATAGCATGTTCACGTTAAAACGACAAACTGATATTGATGCTTGGCATTATTGGCAATTGATCAATTCGGTTAAATGTAAAACGATCAACATAAAAAATATTTTCGCGGTTCAATACGTTTGTAGCACCTCCGTTTATCTCAAGAGTTGATCGTTCAGAAAGGGCATATTTGTATTTAACACCGATGTCAAAACGTGCAAAATCAGGTAATCGTGCGCTATTAAGGGTGCCTGGAATATAATTCAACAATCCGTTTGCCGTATTGAAATTGTAATTGATATTTCCTTGTGGATTGAATTGATTGATAAATCCTTGGGTAGGGGTGAACGGAAAACCAGATCCATAATTGAATCGTGCGTTCACTTCCCAGTTTTTAGTTTTTCCAAACGAATAGGATGTAACAATATTCACATTGTGTCTTCTATCAAAATTTGGCGCGTACTCAGTGATCTGTTTTGTAGCATTATTACCGAACCATCTTTTGTTATACGACAATGAGTACACGGCCCAAACATAAAAACGTTTTTTCTCAAACTTTAAAGCAACGTCCAAACCCTGAGCTCTGCCTTGTTCAACAATGAATTCTTTTTTCTGAACATCGGGTTTAGCGGCGTTAACAGCATTATCATCATAAACCTTCTCACGGTTCACGTTCACCACTTCGTTAAAAAACTTTTGGTAAACCTCAATATTAAATTCAAAATATTTTAAAATATCAAACTCAAAACCACCAACCATATGATTAGCGCGTTGAACAGAATTATTTACTTTTTGTTCTTTACCATCTTTATCCAAATATTTATCAGACATGGTATTAAGATCAGGACCATTTATAAATCCGTAAAACAAATTCACAACATCTCTATCACTGTTTGCGCTGAATAGCGATTGGCTGTATAAACCTGCCGCACCTTTAAAACGTATCTTTGGCGTAAAGTTCACTTTTATCGAAGCACGAGGCTCTGGTGAAATATAGTTAAGCGTAGCATAGTATTGCAGGCGGAAACTTGGCTCAAAAACAATTCTTTTTTTGTTATCAATTAATTTGAATTTTAAATAACTGCCAATATCGGTTGTTGAGCGCGACATGGTTATTTCTGAAAGATATGGATTTTTAATAAAGTAGCTGGTGTTGGTGATCACCCCTTCGAAACCAAAACGTAATTCTTGTTTCCCAATAAATTTGGTGAAATTAAAACCGGTGTTCATTCCACTAACGCCGCTTGATTTAGTATCGCTTTCAATATTTGGGTTCTTAAAATTGATCTTGTAATTTGAGTATGCAAATACACCTTCAATTAAAAGACTTGAAGATTCAGGCACCAAAACAAAATTAGAGCCGGCGCCGAAATTATTCCAGCCAAATTCGGCAACGTTAGTATAAATTACCTTGTCGTTAAAATTAAATCCAAATACACTGAACTTACTGCCATTAGCTGAATTTACTGAGAATTTACTGTAAAGATCGGTATAGTAAAATGGTAATTCACCTTTATCATTGGCATACGAATACAGGAGTTTAGAAGTTTGTGGTAAATAGGAATGTTTAGCAGAAAGCAGGTAAGAAGCACTTAAACCTTTTTCTTCATCTAATTTTTTCAAAGGGCCTTCTAGGGTTAATTTGGCACCAAAAGTAGAGAGAGCCACTTTGCCCGAATGACGTTTTTTGTTTCCATCCTTTGTGGTGATATCCATGATAGAGGAAGTTCGTCCGCCATACTCAGCACCAAATCCTGCAGAATAAACATCTGCATTTTTCATGATCTCGTTATCAAATACCGAAAAAAGACCAATGGAGTGGAAAGGATTGTATACGATCAAACCATCTAATAGAACTTTATTTTGCACAGGTAAACCACCTCTGATATATAACTGACCGCCTTGATCACCTGTGAAAACAACACCCGGTATAACCTGAAGGTATTGGGCAATATCCGGTTCACCCACGCTCGGTAATTTATTGATAATGATAGGATCTATTTTTTGAACACCAACATTAGTTTGTTCAACCTTTTCGGCAGCAGTAGTGGTTACTTCAACTTCCGATAGTTTGATTCCGCCCTTAGAGGCGTAATATTTTTTATTGATCACATCACCGGCTTTAATGGTAAGGTTTTCGCGAATTGTATCAAACTCAAAATTGATGATCAATAGGGTGTAATTGCCAGGTGGAATGCGGTTGATATTGAAAAATCCGTTGATATCAGTGTTAGCGCCAATCGTAGTACCTTTAAAATATACATTGGTAAAAGGAACAGCCTCACCATTTGCTTTATCGTATACAAAACCTTTTACAGAGCCAGTATTTTGAGCTTTAATAAAAATTACAGTGATTAAAGAAGTAAAAATAAGGAGGTGGCGCATAGATTTAGAAAAAAGTAAATTTAGCAAATAAAATTCTTAATGTAATCAATCTACAAAATTAAAGATTTGACCTTTGATCTAAAAGTTTTACATATTTATGACTAAACTTACATTTAGTGATAAAGATTTGGAAAGGAATTAGTTTTTACTTATATTTACTGTAATTAATCATTGTTTATGAGAAAGTTATTATTCTTTAGTGTTTTGGCAATATGCTTGCTCTCTTTTAAAGGTATTAATGCGCAAACGCATTATTATTTAAGAAGCAATACAACATCTCCAACAATTCTTTCAGCTTGGACTCAAGATCCAACGGGGGCAACGGCGGTTAATACACCTACATCTTTTGCAGGCGTTAATACAATTTGGCATTTTAGAAACCGAACCACTGCAACTGTAGCTACCCTTTGGAATATTAATGCTGCATCAACCGCAAGTGTTGAAAATGGCATTAATGTAACTGTGTCTGGCACTGGTCCAACTGGAGGTCAAATAAATGGTTTGATAGATATTGCTTCGGGAGGAACAGTAACAGTTCAAAATAATAAAACCTATAAATGGAATTTACTGGATTTATCATCTAGTACTGTTATTTTTAATTTTGCAGGTGCTTTTTTGTTTGGTTCAGTTAATCAATTTGGAAATGTGATCATTAATCAAAACACATCTTTAAATGGTGCCACTACAGACATTTATATTAATGGCTTACTAACGATTAATGGTAGTTCAGTTTTAAGTTTTAACACATATGGAATTTATTTAGCAGGTAGCAACGGGATGATTGCCGGAACTGGATTTTTTTCAAGTGATCCTTCAGGATTTTTGTTGTTTTTAAGTGGTAATGGCGGTAATAACGGAACTATAAATTTTGCAACAAGTACGGGAACAATTGGTGGTTTATATTTTTTGTTTAACTCAGGAACTGATTTTATTAGATTAGGCGCAAATGTTGTTATTACTAATGCTGGGTCTTTTCAGCAAGTTACTGGAAGTTGCGATTTAAACGGAAGAACTTTAACCATTGATGCAAGCGCCGATATTTCATTTCCTGCAGCCAGTGCAGACGGATTTTTTATAGGTAACAATACATCTGCAATTGTTATAAATGGTACAATAGGAAATTTTTCCCCAAATGGAACCAGTATTTTTATGGATGCTACAAGTAATACCATTGGTGGATTGACCAACAATAGTGGTGCCAGTTTAGATGCTGGTAATACCATTAATATTGCAGATAGTTTAACCATTTCAGGAGGTTCAACATTTAACACTAATGGCAATGTTACCTTGGTTTCAACCAATTCATTAAAGGGTCGTTTAGGAAGATTTAATGGAACCATTAATGGAAACTTAACAGTTCAAACAATTGCAAAAGGTGGTGTTACAGATTGGACAAATCTTGGTGTTAGTGGTATTCAAGGACAAACATTTAATAACTGGTATGGTCAGATACCTATGGCAATTGAAGGTTCCTCAACAGGAGTAACATCCACATCAAGTACATATTTTGAGTCAGTTCAAGGATGGGATGAAGGAGATGCTTATGGATATGACACAACTATCGTTGTAACTTCACCTATTACCCCTGGAGTTGGATATTGGGTTTTCTTGGGTAATACTTTAAATACCACAACTGATATGGTTTGGTCAGTTACGGGTGTACCTGTTACAGGACCTCAAAATATAAGTTTATCTAATTCAGCTCAATCTGGATGGAATTTAATAGCTAATCCATTTGCCTCACCAATTAACTGGAATAGTGTTATGGCAAGTAATCCTGGCGCATTAGTAAATGATGCTTACTACATTTATGATCCAGACCTTGGAAATTCGGTATCATTTATAAATGGAGTAGCTAGTCCTGGTTCATATTCTGGAATGGCTGATATCATTCCTATGGGACAAGGTTTTTATGTTGAAGCTACCGGCAATACATCCTTAACATTTGATGAGGTAAACAAATCTAATGGTAATACTACTTTAATGCCATTATTGAAATCATCAACAATAAATAACAACACTAATATTGGCAGTGTTATTCGTTTAAATTTAAACGGAGGAGGATGGTATGATGACGCGGCAATTCGTTTCCATACAAATGCTACACCTTCATTCGATAAATCTTTAGATGCACATAAATTGTATAATTCACCTGGATATGCCGGATATCCTGGAGAATGGACAAAACGAACAGTTATTGCTACTCAATCTGGTAATGAAGATTATTCAATAAACAGTTTACCATATGCGCAAACTCAAAATGCCGTTATTCCAGTTATTGTTAGAGTAAACTCAACAGGACAGTATACTATTAGTGGATCTGGCCTAAATAATTTGCCTCCTAATTCTTGTGTAGTTTTAAAAGATAAACTTTTAAATGTTACTCAAGATCTTCGATTAGGTAATTACGTGTGCAGTATAAACGACACTACCTATGCTGCTCGTTTTGAATTGACGGTGTGTGCTGATATCACTGCAAGTGTTAAATCACAGGATCTTAGTAAGTCGATTGGCGAAGTAGTAATCAACAAAGATGCAAAAGGCGTATTCGTTAATTTTGATTTTGAAAAATCAACCAATGCAAACATCATTGTAACTAACGTATTAGGTCAGAAGATCATGGATACTAAAAAGGTTAAAACTTCTAAGGATAAGATCTATTTAGATCTTAATACGTCTGAGCAGTTGATATTTGTTACTGTTGAAACAGAGAACGAAAAGGTAACTAAGAAATTCCTGAACTTTAATTAATAACGAATAAAGTAAATTAAAACCCGGAAAGTTCTTCCGGGTTTTTTTATGATGTAAAGGTCATGCAATTTTAAATTACTTTGTAATTCAATTCAAGCAAGTATATTCAAAAGCTTTATGATTTCGACCCACTAACTACAAAAAAAGTTCAATCAATGGAGAATTTAAAAATTAGAAAAATGTCTGTTTTGAATGTTGCTGTTTTAAGGGAAATAGGAGTGCAAACCTTCGTAGAAACCTTTGCGAGCTATAATACGCCCGAAAACATGCAAAACTACATTGATTCAAGTTTTAGTATTGAGCATTTGAAAAAGGAATTAAACGAACCTAATTCGGAGTTTTATGTTGCTATGATAAATGATGAAGTATGTGGATATTTAAAAATTAATTTTGCTGCTGCACAAACGGAGATCAATGACAAAAACTCCCTTGAAATTGAACGCATTTATGTTTTGACTCAATTCCAAGGAAAACAAATAGGGCAGGCTTTATTTCAAAAAGCGAAGGAAGTTGCCCATAAAGCCAATGCCAATTATATTTGGCTGGGCGTTTGGGAAAAGAATACCAACGCATTAAATTTTTATAAGAAAAATGGCTTTGTTGAATTCGATAAACACATCTTTAAACTTGGTGATGATCTGCAAACCGACATCCTAATGCGTTTGAATTTGAAAGCGGAATGATCACTAATTAATTGAGTAAGCCTATACCAATACGCTTCAATTTACTCTTGAACTATTACCATAAAAGTTATTCAATTTAAAGGAAATAAAAAAAGGTCGGCAGTTAAATGCCGACCTTTAATTTGAGGCCCTCTCAATTATTCTTTTACGATCTTGATCGATCTTTCTGTTCCTTCACTACCTTTAAGTTTAATAAAGTAAACGCCATTTGGATCATTTATAAGGTTCAATTCTAACTGGTCTTTATCTTCAATTTTCTTAGTTTGAATTAACTGACCAATTGCGTTATAAACCTCTAAACTACCGTTAAAATTGCCAATGAATTTTAAATTTACAATTCCACTGGTTGGATTCGGATAGACACTTGATACAATTGTATTTCCGATCTCATCTATACCCGCACATGTACTAACATTTACAACTGCAGTAGCTGTTCCTGTGCAATTGCCGGTTTTACCTGTTACCGAGTAAGTTTGTGTTGTTGCATTACTAGCTAATAACGTTGTTGTAGTTGCACTTGTGTTCCATGTATAAGAACTTGCGCCATTTGCAGTTAAAACAGTTGTTTGCCCAACACAAATAGTTGATGTGGCAGGTGAAATGCTTACAGCTAATGTTGATGAAACGGTTATTGTAAATGTTTTAACATTGGTACATGTTCCAACTGAACCGGTTACGGTATAAACAGTTGTTGAACTCGGGCTAAATGTTTGCGATGAACCTGTTAAGTTACCCGGATTCCAGGTATAAGTGGTTGCTCCGGTTGCTGTCATTAAGGTTGGTGTGCTTGTACAAATTTGAGCATTTGGCACATTTACATTGGCTCCAGGTAAAACGGTAACGGTACCGGTTCCATTTGCTGTACAGGTTCCATTACTTCCGGTAACCGTATAAACGGTTGTAATCCCCGGACTAAATGATTGTGTTGCACCATTTACATTTCCAGGCATCCATGTATAAGTTGTAGCGCCAGTGGCAACTAGTGTAGCGGTTTTACCCGGACAAATACTTGCTGAGGTTACAGCAACTGCAGGGGCAGCAACAACGGTTAATGTTTTTGAGAATGGTGAAGATGTTCCATTACTGTTTGAGCAGATCAAGGTAATGGTTTTTGTTCCTGGAGTTGCATAAGAAACTGTTGGGTTAGAGGCATTAGAAGAGGCAGGTGTTCCGCCGGTCATGGTCCATGTATATCCGGTTGGGCCATTTAACGATTGATCAGTTAAAGTAATTACAGCACCAACACAAACAGGTGAATTAACAGCAAACGAAGCAGTAGGAGCAACCGTTGAACAAGAAGCAGGGCTTAAAGCCGTCATAGCACCTTGGCTGCAAACACCGCCAGATAGGTTTCTGGTCATAACCGCATTTCCACCGGTAATATCATCCACGTTTAAAGTACGTTTGTTTTGGGCGTTAGCTATGGAGTAATGCATCACATCTATTGTATTAATAACGTGAGCCAATTG
>JBIKKW010000025.1:0-27147 GCA_044360115.1 Bacteroidia bacterium | reverse complement strand
AACGGCAACCGATTCAAAATCATATTGCGCTCCGGCAGCATTAGCCGGACCGAATTGCCAGTTAGTGGCATCGTCAAAAACAATATCCAATTCTGTTACAAACCAATTCATATTAGGGTTTGATCCACAACCATTCCAATAGCTGGTGCAACGTCCCAATACACCAGCAGGTAATTCTGAACCCACATCAAATCTCACTACATTAATGTTATCTTGAGTGATCGTATTGGTTGCTACGGTACTACCCATTACCCAATTAATATAAGTTGTACAGGTCCATGTTTTTAATGCTCTTAAAAACGAAGCTTTAGCTGCTGCGTTACCATCAAAACCAGTGAACATTTGCCATGTGATACCACCTGCGGTATTATCGTTAATATGACGTGTGTTGTATACAACTGATGTAGAAGTTACAG
Source organism: Bacteroidia bacterium (assembly GCA_044360115.1). Taxonomy (GTDB): domain Bacteria; phylum Bacteroidota; class Bacteroidia; order B-17B0; family Aurantibacillaceae; genus Aurantibacillus. Next base: position 26,731 of record JBIKKW010000025.1, on the reverse strand, counting down.
GTGAGCCAGGGAAAATAATGTTTAATTGACCATGGGTAATATTTAATGTTTGCGCGCTTAATGAATTGCTGCTTGCAACTGTAACACGAACTTGCCCAGTTCCTGCGGTTCCCGATCCATTTGTACGGGTAGGAACACGAACTTGAATTTGATTAGTGGTCCATGAAACATATTGTGAAGAGTGTGGTTGAATGAATGTAGCACCACCATCATCCGCATTTCTGAATTCAACAAAACTTGTGGCGCTTGGCCCGGTTCCGAATCCACTTCCATTAATGGTTAAAATGCTGAATGTACCTGCAGAGATGGTTGTTGGTGAAATTCCTGTAATTGCAGCTGCTATAGATGCAGGTAGGTTGAATTTGTTTGATTGTGAGCCATTGAAGTAATTCGGTAAATTGGTTCCTAAGATTTCGCCAATAGATTTGTAAAGATCTGTGTTTATGTCGCTATAGGTATTAAAAGGATCATTGGCAGAATTTTCCTTTACATTAAACTTAACAAATCCTTGTGCATCGGCATACACTTCGTAAGGCGTATATCCGAATTGAGAATTAACCGACTTTTGATTTAACATAAAAACACCTTCCTGTTCCGTTTCTAATTGTAAGGCCGGTTCTACTGAAATTCGTGTTTGGTCAATTTCACCACCTTCAGTGATCACTTCAACAAACGATAAATTTGTTGAACCTTTTAAGATCTGTTTAACTTGAATAAGGTTAGAAGTTAAGATGTAATTATGTGCAGGGTTCCAAAACGATTTTTTGGAAACAACTGCACCTTCAATAATAAGGGCGGAATTATTAACTCTTTGTGTAAGCGTAATTGGTGATAGCATACACTGAGCAAAGGTATTGCCAATACTTAATGCAAATAGCAAAAGTAAGGTTGAGTAGATTTTCTTCATTTTAAAAAATTTTGACTAAGCAATTTATTAAAAAGAGACCGAATACACAAGTGGTAAAATGAAGAATGTTAAATTTAACAAGTTGTATTTTATACACAGCTATTAACAATTTTGTGCGTAATTGTTTGATTTGAAATTTTAATTAGCTACCTTGAGTGTTTAAAAACGTAAAAATGAAAAAAATTACTTGCCTTGCATTTGCCTTTTGGATAGGGTTTAGTTCGTTCGCACAGAATAATTTAAAATTAAATGCCTATGCCGATGAACAACTTTATGGTAATGACAAGAAATTGATCTACATAAAATTCAAAGAAACACATCAGGTAAAAGAAAGTGAAGTGGCTGAATTTATCGATCTGATGATATTGAATGCCGGCAACAACAAGGTTCGTTTGATCAAATCAGAGCGAGATCCTTTGGGTTATACACACAATCGATATGCCATTGTGAACAACGGGAACGCTGAATATGCTTCAAAAATGATCGTTGCACATTTAAAGGATGGTAAGCTGATCTCATTAAATGGCGATCTTGATGCGCCCAAAGCAGCATCTACTCAATTTGCTATTTCTGAGTTGGTAGCTTTATCTAGCGCGCTTAAAAAAGTGAATGCAAAAAAGTACAAGTGGGAAAACAAAGCAGAAGAAACACATATGCGTGTTGCTTTGAATCAACCTGATTTTACGTATCTACCAAAAGCTAAAAAGGTTTTATTTGAAAAGAATGGAAAAGCTGTTTCGGCATATATGTTCAATATTTACGCAGAGGAACCTTTGTATCGCGCCAATGTTATTGTTGACGCCGTTAGCGGAAAAGTATTAGATGAGCAAAATTTAATTTGTACTGCCGATGTGCCTGCTTCTGCTTTAACCAAATACAGCGGCACGCAAACCCTTACATGTGATCAGCAAACACCTTCATTATTTCGTTTAAGAGAAGTTGCAAGAGGTTTAGGTGTTGAAACCTATAACATGAAAAACACAACAACATACAGTGCAACAGATTTCACGAATACAAGTACATCATGGACCACAACCGGTGTTGATCAGGCAGCAACAGATGCACATTGGGGTGCAGAGGTTACTTATGATTATTTCATGAATTTGCATAGCCGAAACAGTATTGATAATGCAGGTTATAAATTATTAAGTTATGTGCATTACAGTACAAATTACAACAACGCATTTTGGGATGGCCAGCGTATGACCTACGGTGATGGTAACGGAACTACATTTACTATTTTAACTGGGTTAGATGTATGCGGACATGAGGTTACACATGGTTTAACTTCTAATTCATCACAGTTGGTGTATCAGAATGAATCGGGCGCATTAAATGAAAGTTACTCAGATATTTTTGGAACATTAATTGAAAATTACGGCAGACCAACAAATTGGAACTGGAAAATAGGGACCGATATAACGCCAAGCGGTAATGGTATTCGTAACATGCAAAATCCAAATCAATTTAACCATCCGGATACCTACATGGGGACAAATTATTATACCGGAACTAATGATAATGGTGGTGTACATACGAACAGTGGTGTGAGTAATTTTTGGTTCTATCTTTTATCAACGGGCGGAACCGGAACAAATGATATTGCTAACACCTACACTGTTAATGGTATTGGCATGGCCAATGCAGCTAAAATTGCTTTCAGAGCTTTAACGGTTTATTATACGCCGTCAACAAATTATGCAAATGCGCGTTTGTTGTCAATTCAAGCTGCTAAAGATCTCTTTGGAAATTGCAGTAATGAAGTTATCCAAACTACTAATGCATGGCATGCGGTAGGTGTTGGTTCAGTATATGCACCTTCTGCCATTAATCCGAATTTTACGGCTAATAGCACAAACTATTGCACCTTACCTGCAACCATTAGCTTTAGCAATACAACTTCTAACGGTGTTTCTTATACCTGGTATTTTGGTGATAATACAACTTCTACAGCTACAAATGTTGTTCATACTTATTCGGCAAACGGCACTTATACCGTAAAATTAAAAGCAACAGGTTGTATCTCTAATGTAGATAGCATCATTAAACCTTCTTATATTATTATTAATGCACCTTCAACACCAACAACAACTGGTGCATCGGTTTGTCAGAGTGGAATATTGACATTGAACGCAACAGGTGGTTCAAACTTAAAATGGTATACTTCACCATCGTTAAGCACTTTAGTTAATACAGGTAATTCATACACAACACCTAATCTTACAAACAGTACAACTTACTATGTGGTAAATACTGTCACCAACACTCCGGCAATTGGAGGTTTAACAGCAAATGTAAATGGAGGGTTTTTAACCAATGCTGCACAATATCAAATTTTTGATGTAACACAAAATGGAATTCTTGAATCAGTTGTAGCATATGCCAATTCAGCAGGTAATCGTACAATTGAATTGCGAAATTCAGCTAATGCGGTTTTAAATTCAACCGTTGTAAATCTTTCAGTTGGTGCCAATACTGTTAATTTAAATTTTACCTTAAATACTGGTACAAATTACCGTTTGGGTGTAAACAACGCTTCTGCCACTGATATGTATCGTTCAAATACGGGCGTAGCATATCCATACTCTGTTGCAGGTTGTGTAAATATTGTAAATTCAAGTGCAGGCACTGGTTTTTATTACTGGTTTTATAGTTGGAAAGTGAGAAAGGCTGATTGTTTAAGCCCGGCAGTTGCTGTAACAGCTTCAGTAAATCCATTACCTAGCATAGCGATTTCTGTTACCAACACAGATGTTTGCAGAACAGAAGGAACGGTTGCCATAAGCGCAACACCAAATGGAGGAACATTTTCCGGACCGGGTATGAGCGGTAATGTTTTTGATCCGTCGGTTGGAACCGGAACTTACAGCATCATTTATAATTATACCGATGGTAATGGTTGCAGTAATAGTGATAGTATAGTAATGAAAGTTAGTGAGTGTACCGGATTGAATGAACAACATAATTTTGTAACGGCAATACAGGTTTATCCAAATCCTGCAAGAGACCTAGTTGTAATTAAAAATACATTAAGTAGCACTAAATTGTCTGTTGCTGTTAGCGATGCAACCGGAAGAGTTGTGTTAACGGGTGCAATAGATTCGAATGAGAAAAAATTGAATATCTCTAACCTATCTAACGGTGTCTATCTACTTTCAATTAAAGAAGGCGATAAACAACTCCGAACCATCAAATTAGTAAAACAATAAATTAGAAAGCCGGGTATATCCCGGCTTTTTTTAGAACTTAAAACTTAAACCGTTTTTTAAAGCGTACACCAGTTTAGGAACTCCTGGAGGTTGATTGGTATCATACAATAAATTAAAGCCCACGCGGTAATTTAAATGGTTGTTTAATGAGATTTCTATATTGGAATCGGTTGCTATCCTGTAATTCGAAAAATTTGAAAGCAAGGGTTGATAAAAAGTAGTGCTTGTAAAATCAAACTTATTAAAATCAATATTGAACGTAACATAGCTGCTTGAACGGTGGTTGTATTGAATGATCTTTTCTTTATCCTGACTTTGAAATTCATACATGTATGCTGTTCCTAAATAGATCCTTAAGTTTTTGTGTTTAACGATCTTAAAACGAGGACCGCTGCCTGCTAAATAGCGTTTATCAAGTTTCAATACTAAGTTGTATTGTGCCTGAACAAAATTTTCCCATGTTAAGTGATTCAGCATTTTATAACTATAACGTAAATGCTGGTAACCATTATTCACAAAATCCTGTTCTGCTGCTTTAATAAAGGCAATGTCGCTTATGGCTAATAAACGGTGTTTGTTATGCTGGTATTGCGCATGCACATTCACACCAAAGGTCATAACTTGTTGTGTGTTTTGATTGATGTTGAAATTAAGATCACTTCGACCAACAAATCCGTTAGTATCATTTAAAAATCGCTTGTTCTCAATATTAATGACTTGAGAGAATAGTGCTACCGGTAAGCCAAGTATGAAACAAAGAAGATATTTATTTTTTAAGCGGGGCATTTGAAATGATGAGGTCTTCTTTTGATTTTGGACGTTTATCGTATTGCCAGTTAAAGCCTTTTAATTGTATATCTTCTGCTTTAACTTCTTTCATGGGGTTAAGCACACCTTTTGGTTTGTTGATCAAAGTAGCCCGATCAACTTCTTCATTCTTGAACCAAATATTCATTGAGCTGCACGTGGTTTTATTTAAGCCAATGAATTTCTTTTTATCTTTCGCGTAATAAAGGATATCTATGTTTTCAGAAAGTATGGCTTTTCTGATCGTATCTTTCTCAAAAAACGCTTCAATGTTCTTGCATGACATTTGATTGAATTTATCAGTGGAATCAACCTGATTGATGAGGAAGGCGTTATTTTCTAAAATAAATCCTTTAATGCTTTTATCGTTTATTTTGATCTTTATTTTTTTACCGCTGGCCTGCGATCGGTGCGACCATAATAAAGGATTGTAAAATAATTGCATCAGCGAATCCATACTATTGTAACTTGCCGAATCACAAACAGCCTGAAGGTCCTTTTTGTATAAACGCACATGATGATAGGCATTCATTAAGTTATTAGTTGAATCAATATCTTTATGGTAAAGCGTATCGGCATAAATAAATAAAGTGTCTTGCTCAACAATGCGGGCGTAAATGGCTTTATTGGTGACCAATGCTTCAGAATTCTTTTGTTTGAATTCAGCATAATTACCGTATAAAATTGATTTTTGAGAAGTATCTGTCAGTTGAATATTCTTAAATGCTCGGCCTACTTGATTGGCTCGGTCATAGAACAAACTATCACCTCTTAATTTTTGTTGTTTGGTAACCAATAAAGCATTTCTGCTAAAGGCCGATCTTTCGTTTTGCGTATCGTAATAACCGTTTTCACAGTATATATAATCATCTTTACTGATGATGATACTTGGTCCCAGAAAGTAAGCGGTTTTATTAATGGTGTTGTAACGCAAGGTATCGCTATTCATTTTATAATCGGGGTTGGTTAAAACCACATCGTAATGAAAGGCAAGATCTTTGGATGCCGAATAGTAATGACCATTTTTGCTTTTGAGTGTATTTTCCTTATTTACGATCGTGCCACCGTTATAATAGTTAGCAATTGAATTGGCTACATCAAAGGTTAAAATATTTGTGGTGAGCGTCATATCTCTTTCAACACAAACTACATTTCCTTCTAAGGTTGCCAATTTTGTTGATGCATCGTAAAATAATTTGTTACCGGTTACTGTAATACTATCTCCTTTTACAATTCTGATATTTCCGCCGGCCTCCATTCGTTTATTCGAAAAAAGCAAGGCACTATCACAATATAATAAGGCACCTTCGTGTTCACATACAACATTACCTTTTAAAATTTGCGCGTCTGATTTTGATCGATCGAAACTTAAACTGTTAGCGCTTTTAACGTTGATGATCTTTGTTTTCTTATCTTCTTGTTTTACAACAACGGTGTTATTCTTTTTGGTTTGTGCGCAAACAAAAGATCCGAAGATGAAGAAAAGCAGGCAATATGTTATTGATCTACGCATTTCGTTTTGTTGGTTCCCAAACACTTGAATTCACACCTTTTAAATAAATGAAAAACCCTTTGAGCAAGGCATAATTCATATTGTAGAAATGGGCAATAAATAATAATGGTTTAATGCCATTGAGTTTATTTATAAATAGAGGTAAAGCAAAAAACACGAACTGAATAAGTGTAAAAAGCAAGAATAGTTTGGAATGAAAACTTAAAAGCAAACTGCAACCGTAAATGATCATCAATAGAAAGGGTGTTAGCCATCTTAAGACCTTATGTGATAAAAAGGCAAAACCAACGGGTTGCCAAATTGGCCAAAGGAGATGCTTGTAAACAGCCAGGTTCTGATAGTTACCAATCGAGATGCGCACCTTTCGTTTGAATTCTTCTGAGGATTGTGATGGAAGATCTTCATAGCAAATAGCATCCTGTTCAAATAGAACTTTGCCGCCATTATTGATCACGCCCATGGTAATATAAAAATCATCCATGAAGTAATTTTTAGGAACCGGATTGTATTTACTCTTTCTGATGGCGTAACATCCGCCTTCGGCGCCAATAACAATTTGCCAATTATTACTTTCGCAAGCTTTGATCTTATTCTCAAGATTCAGATAGTTTTTTTCAAGCGGCTGAATACTCACATTGTTCTCTGAAACTTTTTGAATATTCGAACAAACCAAATGGATCTCTTCATTTGTGAAGTGTTTAACCAATTGCGTAACTGTGCTTTTATCAAATATCACATTCGCATCCGTCAAAATAAAGATCTCATCGTTACAATTAGCGGCAAGTTGATTTATAATGGCTGCTTTCCCTGTTCTCCCCGGGAAATTAATGAGGTGAATATTCGGATGCTTAGCAACAAACTTTTCTATAATGGCATTTGTTTGATCGGTTGAAGCATCGGATCCAATATAAATATTGATCTTTTCAAGTGGATAATCTGATGCCAGAAGACTTTCAATTTTTTTTGCAATTACTTTTTCTTCATTGTAAGCTGCTATCAATATACCAACATTAAGATCTGTTTGAACGTCTTTTACGATGGGTTTGTCTTCCGAAAAAAGAAGCAAGATGATCGGGTAGAAAACATACGTATGCAATACGCCTAAAACGCATAAGGTTAATATGATATTTAAAATGATCGTCAAATTATAATGATAAATAAAACTGTACTAAATTACTGCAAATTCGTTTGTTGTCAAGGTTAACAGCCGCAAAGTTTTTAGCTTGTGCCTCTAAATCATTTTTCATTTTAGGTGATCGTACCACAGAATCAATAGCTTTAATGAACGCATCTTTACCATCGGCCAAAATAAGTTCTTTGCCATTCGCAACAGGAATGCCTTCAGCGCCAATGCTTGTAGAAACAATAGCTTTGCCAAAACTTAAACCTTCAATGATCTTGATGCGCAAGCCGCTTCCGGATAGCAAAGGTACCAGCATCAGATCATACTTGCTGTAAAACTCTACATTATCCGAAACATTTTCAATGCACTGAACATTGGGTAAATTTATATTCTTGAATTTTGGCGGCATATTCCTTCCGGCAATAATAAATTTGCAGTTCGGATGTAATTTTAAAACGTCATTCCAGCAATTGGCAATAAACCACTCAACAGCTTCCTGGTTTGGAAGCCAATCCATAGAACCAAAATAAAAGAGCGTATTCTCTTGTTTTTTTACGTCCTTTTTAAGTTCATAATCTTGAAGATCAACGCCGGTAATACACGTAAATACATTTGCTTTTTTGTTCATTTTTTCAATGATTACTTTGTCTGCATCGGTTATAGCTGCAATGGCGTCTACCTTCTCAAACACGGTTTCTTCAAATTTTTTTAAACGCTTATTTTGTAGCTTCAGATAAAAACGTTTGATGCTGTTTTTTTCATTGGCAATATGGCGCTCCCATATCAAATACTCAACATTATGCGCACGTAAAACCACTTTAGCCTTTGTATTTTTTCTTATGGCATCAAGGTATACACCCATAAATAAACCTTCCAGTTGAATCACATCAAATGAGGTTTGTTTTAGTTTTGCAATAAGTATCTCTTCAAATTCTTTAAAATAAAATCTACTTACAAAATAAGAATCACTACTCAATAAATTCATGAGTGCGCCAATGGCACTTGTATCCGTATCTCTGTAAACCGATCGGTAATGTGAACGCGTTTTGAAATCAAGCGGAACGGCACCGTCTTCCTTAAAATGTTTTTTTGTGTTGATGGTGAGTAAGTGTAATTCAACATCATTTTGCATTAAGCCTTTAGCCATGTTGTATATGGCAATGCTGCTACCATCATTGGCAGGGTAGGGCGCTTTGTTACATATTTGTAAAACTTTTATCACTTGCTACGCTTCATTAATTTTTGAAAGAACATCAGGTAACTTGTGATATCAAACAAAGCCGAATCTTTCGCCGCTTTATAAGTGAGGAAAATACTTATTGGTAAAAAAATTGCCAATGGGGCCCACATGGCTTGCCAGGCAACCATTTCGCCTTCAATAGCTATAGCAAAAAATGCTTCCGTTAAAATATAATAAGCTAAAAAGAAGAAAACAGCTGTTACTACCGGCAAACCCAATCCACCCTTGCGAATGATTGCACCAAGCGGAGCACCAATAAAAAACAGAACGATGCAGGCAAAGCAAACTACAATTTTTTTATGCCACTCTACATCCAGTGCCAGCAAGGTATATTCTTCATTTTTTCTGTTGTTCCAGGCGTTATCAAGTATACCAACATTATTGCGAACATATCCTAAGGCCTGATCGTATAAACGGTGATGATCATCCTTAGTAACTTTTGCAACCATTGAATCAACGCGTACCATGGGGTGTTTGTTTTTTAAAGTATCAAGAAAGGAAGATTTGATAAAGAAATAATCTTTCACTTGCTTATTTAACTGCGTTGCCAAAACTTTCAAATAACGGCGGGTTGAATCGGCAACAGAATCGATCTGCCACACATTCATCATTTCTTCATGTCCCTTGAATAATTTTTCATCAGTCCGTTTCAGTTTGTAATCGGTTAACTCAATATTTACCTGCAGTTGTTTGAAATTTAAAATACTCAATGCTTTTGCCTTATTAGGATTGGCTTGATTCGCAACCGTTTCATATCTGTTACCATCGCTCAAGATCAATACAAGTGCACTGGTATCAGAGGTCGTGGTCATCTTTGCCGCTTTAGCATAGGTTTGAATGGTGTTTCCAACATTAGCGCTGTGGTCGTAAATAATTATATCCTTCAAAGTGTCTTTATCCTTTGATTTTGAGCCAACACGTATGGCGTAATTATCAATTTTATTGTAAAAGATACCTTCTTTGATGTTCACTGATGGTTTCTTTTGTCTGATATCATACAGCAGGGCCGATGATTTTAAATGCACCGTTGGTAAAATAAAATTATTGAAAAGAAAAGTTAATCCGGCCAAGATCAATATGAGGATGATGAGCGGTTTCATGATGCGGAACAAGGATAGGCCGGATGATTTCATTGCTGCCAATTCGTAATTTTCGGCAAGGTTTCCAAAGCACATGATGGAAGCTAAAAGCACAGCAAGCGGTATACATTGCGGGATGATTGCTGTCCATGCATAGGCAAAAAGCTTTAAAAGATCCATGGTACGGAGGCCTTTGCCAATAAGGTCATCTAAATACGTGATCACGATCTGCACTAAAAAGAACAAGAAAACACTTACGAACAGTGTTGCCAAAAAAGGCGGAATGTAACTTGTGATCAGTAGTTTATGTAGTTTCTTTAGCCCCACAATTTTCGTTTAAAAATAAGATTTCTTAATTAGAAAATAAGCATTAATTTCACAATGTTTGTTATTTTTGTAACCTTATGATAAATGGAAAGAAAATAGTGGTGGTATTGCCTGCATATAACGCGGCGCTAACACTAAAAAAAACATACGACGAGATACCTTTTGATATTGTTGATGAAGTGGTTCTTGTTGATGATAATAGTAAAGATAATACCGTAGAGGTAGCTCACAGTATTGGTATCAATCATGTGATAAAACATGAGAAGAACAAGGGTTACGGCGGTAATCAAAAAACATGTTACGATAAGGCTTTGCAGTTAAATGCAGATATTGTTGTAATGTTGCACCCGGATTATCAGTATACACCAAAACTTATTCAAAGTTTAAGTTACTTGATCGCAAACGAATTATATCCGGTAGCTTTTGGATCGCGTATTTTAGGTAAAGGCGCTTTAAAAGGCGGTATGCCAATGTATAAGTACATTTTTAACCGTATGCTTACATTCAGCCAAAATGTATTGGTAAATCAAAAATTATCTGAATATCACACCGGTTACCGCGCATTTAATAAAGAGGTTTTAACAACTATAAATTATCATGCCAATTCAGATGATTTTGTGTTTGATAATCAAATGATATCACAAATATTTTATGCCGGATTTGAAATAGCAGAAGTTACCTGCCCAACAAAATATTTCCCGGAAGCCAGCAGTATTAACTTCAGAAGAAGTATGAAATACGGTTTTGGTGTTTTGGGTACATCTTTTGTTCATTTCTTCAATAAAATGGGCATAATGAAAAGCGAGATCTATCAATCAAAATCAAAGTAAAAATGGCTGTTTATCGTTTCAGAGTTTGCTTAGAGGATAATGAGGATGTTTATCGTGATATAGACATTAAAGCTGCACAAAGTTTTGAGCAACTACATGAGGCTATTCAGGAAGCATTTAAGTTTGATAAAAAGCACGCTGCATCTTTTTTTACAAGTGATGATTATTGGAGAAAAGAAACGGAGATCACATTGAATAAAGAGGATCTGGCTTTGAATGATGAAGATATTCGCCGTAAGATCACTAAGAAATTTTTGATGAAGGAAAACAAGATCGCCAAGTTTATTGAGCAGCCTCATCAACGATTTGTTTATGTTTTTGATCCCAACGTTCAATGGTGTTTTTTAATTGAAATGTTGAAGATCGTTAATGAAGATCCAAAATTAAGTTATCCTGTTTGCATTCGCACAGCGGGTAATGCACCAAAACAATATAAGCAAACCAATTTAGCAAAAGAAGAGTTGAGTCCCGATCTGGCAATGGCAGCGCTGTTAAACGATCCGGAGATAGAAGAGGAGGAGATCTATAAGAATTTGGGTGGTGATGAAGTAGGTGTTGAAGAAGATGATCTTGAGAGTTTAGAAGGCGAAGAAGGTGAAGAAAGCGAAGAAGATGAGTTTAATGAAGATGGTGATGAGATGGATGGTTCTGACTTTAGTTCGTACGAAGAAGAAGATCACTAATTCGTTTTTACTATTTCGTTGTATAATTGGGTAAATTGTTCACCAATTAATTTTTCAGAGAATTTTTCAGTTGAGTGAGAGATAGTCTTATGATCGAATGTTCGTGAGGTTATTTTTTCTAAGCCATTTACCCAATTTTCGATCGTGTTTTCGGTAACAAAGCCATTGTTAGAATTAATTAACTCGCTAATAGCGCCAACATGCGATGCTAACACCGGCGTTCCCGTTGCTAAGGCTTCGGCAATTACAATGGAAAAGGTTTCTATTTCTGAGGCGTGCAAAAAATAATCTGAACGTTGTAAGGTTTGAGCTAATTCACTGGGTATTTGATTTCCTAAATAATTCACTTCAAATAACCAGATCTTCGATTTCAATTCATTTATCAATTTACCTTCGCCAACAACATTTAGTATCAACTTTTTGTTACTCTGGTTTGCAAATTTATTAAGGGCATTAAATATCAGATCGGGTCTTTTTGGCGCACTCCAATGTGCAACACAGCTAATGGTAATTGACTCGTTGTTACCGGCTTTTTCTTTAAAACGAAACAGATCAGTGTTAACCACATTAGGCACCACAATGGTGTTTGCAGCGTTAATATGGGAAAGTATGTTCTCTTTTAAAAAATTTGAAACTACAGTTATTTTTTTGGCTTGTGCATATGCTTTTTTACCAATGCCGGCATACAAGCTTTTATCCATGAATTTATTTACCTTGCTCCAGTGTTCAGTTATTACATGAGGTAAATCAAAATAGTTGCTTAGCTTGTAACCCAGTATGGCTGCCGGGTAAAGTACATTAGAGTGAATAAGCTGTGGTTGAAAGGAAGCATTGATCCTTTTTGCTTCTTTTTTAAGTAAGCGGTATTGGTAAAATAAAAGTAAATGAAACAACTTGTAATATTTTGAACCGATCGCTATTTGAGTGTGATCAATTCCTTTTTCATCTTTATCAGTAATAATTTCTTTTTTAAAAAGATCGTCCGTTCGTTCAATTACCAGACTCAATACATGAACTTTATTACCTGCAGCTGCAATAGCGTGAGCATGCTTTTTAATGAAAACACCTTTTAGCGGATTACGCTTACTTGGATACCAGTATGAGAGGAACAGTATTTTCAAAGCTACATGCGCTATCCCGCCTGTTCGGGAAATGGATAATTTTTATTAATTTAGCTCAATTATTACTCAAATTAACTAATAAAATAATTGCTCTACAAATGGGATTAAAGGAAAGCTTATTAAAGATCGAGTTTATTAAAAATATTAAACGCAACCAGCAAAAAAAACGTTTTAAAGGTTCGGCTGAATATTGGGAAGATCGTTACAAGGCTGAAGGTAACTCCGGTAGCGGATCGTACGACCATTTAGCTAATTTTAAGGCACAGGTTTTGAACGATTTTGTTGCAAAGAACAAAGTAAATACGGTTTTGGAATTTGGTTGTGGCGATGGAAATCAATTAACTATAGCTAAATACCCTAATTATATTGGTTTAGACGTTAGTCCGACTGCGATACAAATGTGTCATAAACGTTTTAAGGACGATAAAACGAAGAGTTTTTTAATTTATAACTCCTTAGCATTTTTTGATAATCATCAGATCGTTAAAGCCGATCTTACCATGTCTCTTGATGTGCTTTATCATTTGGTGGAGATTGAAATATTTGAGAAGTATATCATTGATCTTTTTAATGCTTCACAAAAATACGTGATCATTTATGCGAGTGATTATAACCAGGAAGAAGAGCCAATTCACCAACATGAGAACAGACGAGGCTTTACAGCCTTTGTGGCAAAACAGTTCCCAAATTTTAAATTAGTGGAGGTTATTAAAAATAAATATCCAAAAACGGTTAATGGTTTGGTTGGATCTTATAGTGATTTCTTTATTTACGAAAAGCAATAAAATAAATGTTCGGTAAACCCGTTTTATTGAACATTACAGTATGATCAGTAAGGGATTTTTAAAATCATCCATTGTATACACCATAGGTGGCGCTATGCCTATGTTGGCGAGCATTATATTGCTGCCTTTTTATACAAATTACCTCAACGATCTACATTTTTTACAAGTTGCTTTTTACATCAGTATTTCCTTATTGTTTCAGATTTTGTTCACGTTTTCACTGGATACCTATTTTGGTGTAAAGTATACGCAGTTACACGAACAACCCGAAAAGCAAAAACAATTTATAGGAACTACGGCAATTTTGTTATTACTCATTGGTGTTTTTTGGTTAGCATTATTTTCTTTGACAGGCTCTACCGCAATGAAGCTGGTATTTAAAGCGGAGTACGAAATGAATTTCTGGCCTTACGGCTTTTACGCTATTTTAACCGCGTTCTTTAATTCTTACTTTAAAACATGTACCAATTCCCTTATCTACCTTAAAAAACCTTTGTTATTTCTATCCCTTAATTTCATCAATTTTATTGCAACACTTGCCATTTCCATTGGTGGTTTATTTCTTTTTCCTGATACCATTTTAGGTCCCATGTATGGCAGGTTATTAAGTGGTTTGATCATTTTTGTTTTGGCACAAGTTGTTTTTATGAAGTATGGGAAATTTAAGTTCGGGAAGGAATTTTTACCTGAATTAAGATCGTTCTGCATTCCCTTTCTTTTCTATGTTCTTTCGGGCTGGGTATTAAGTCAGATCGATCGATTCATGTTACAATCTTATATTGATAAGGTAGACTTGAACACCTACGACCTGGTATTAAAATGTTTTTTTGGGATCGAATTTTTACAAAATAGTTTATCGGCTGTTATATTTCCGAAGCTTTATGAAATATGGACCAAGCAAGATAAACTGGAGACCACTAAAGAAAGTAACCGTTATTTTAATGTTTTTACGGTTGTAAATATTTTGCAATTGATCGTTTTTTGTATTGCCGTACCGCTCTTATATAAAATGGTAATTACCAAGCAAAGCTTTTACGATGCGGCAAGTTATATTGGTATTTTGGCTGCAGGATACGGCTTGCGAAGCATTCTTAATTTTTATCTGTCAACTATTTTATTTACAAAAAACACCTATACCTTACTGAAGATCTTTGGTTTTAGTGCCATCTTTCAAATAGTGGCAACTTATATTGCGGCTAATAATTTCGGATTGATCGGTGTGATCTATGCAGGCATATTAACGAAGCTATTACAGGTGTTATTATCGGTTGTATTAACACGATCTGTTTTCAAATACGAATTCAATTACTTTAAAATTTACGTTGTACCAGCTTTGTATTTGGTGTTTAATGTAGTGCAGTTCTATTTTTATCCTGAATACAATTTGAATTTGTATCTGTTACAATTTTTACTGTTTGCCGTACTTTTCTTCGCTTTGTTTAAAAATGAGATCAAACAGGTTCTCATTCAGTTTAAGGTGATCAAGCATTAATTGTTGATGATCCAGTTATTCTCAAACTTACAGTTCTTATAATCTTCGTCGATTTTAATATATGTGATCTTCGAACGTTTTCTGATCCAATCTTTTAATGCTTTTCTGCTTTTTTCTGAGCTGGCCATTAGCGATAATTTTTGATAATCATCTTTCATGTTAGCTTTATGCGGATCTATTCTGTTCTTTAATTTAATTATCCTAAATGCAGGTTTATTTTCTGCATAATTCATAAACTCCATTGTTTTACTGATCTCACCAATATTTAATTCGTTAATGGTTAGTACCATTTTTTGATCGATCTGACTTATTTCTTCAATGGTCCATTTGGTGCTGGCCGACATTGGGTTGATCATTAACCCGTTATTTTGTGCAGTTTCCTTATCATCACTGAATTTTTTCACCGCTTCTTCAAAGGTAATAGTGCCACCTCGAATTGCCTTTGCAATAGAATCTAATTGTAGTTTACTTCTGTAATAATCGGCATTACTCATTTTTGGGATCACCAATATGTGTCGCAGATCTAAAAGATCACCTCTGCGTGATACCAACTGCATAAAATGGTAACCAAAAGGTGTTTCAAAAACATTTGATATTTCACCATTCTTTAAACGAAAGGCAACCGCCTCAAACTCTGGTGTCATTTGTCCTCTGAAAACGTTGGCAATCAATCCGCCTTCTTTTGCAGATACTTGATCTTCACTGTATAAGCGAGCAAGAATACTGATGCTTTCACCTTTTAAAACACGTTGACGGTATTCTTCGGTCTTGTCTTTCGCTTCCTTTTTAGCTTCAGCACTGTAGGTAGGTTTTTTTACAAGCTGTTGAAGTTCATATTCAGAGTTGATCAATGGCAGGCTATCTTCAGGGATCGTATTAAAATAAGCACGAACCTCTGCAGGCGATAATTTTCCTTCCGGTGCAATTCTTCCTTGCATTTTTTGAGCTAGTAACTGTTCCTGAACATCTGCCCTAAAATCATCCTTTATCACATTGGTTCGTTTGCCGTAAAACTGTTCAAGTTTTTCTTCACTACCAAACTGACTGATGTAATAGTTCATACGTTTGTTCAACTCATTCTCAATTTCCGCATCGGTAACTTCCACACTGTCTCTGTCGGCCTGAGCGATCAATAATTTTTGAAATAACACCTGTTCAAATGCAGCACATTTATCGATCTTTTCTTCATTTTTTTCCTGAAGAAGCATGGCGTTTTGAATATCACTTAAAAGAATAGGGTATTTACCAACCACACCAATTACCTTATCAATTGTTTCAACCTGAGCAATTGAAGCAATAGAAATAGATGAGAATAAAGCAATGGCTAATCTTTTAAGCATAGGGGTAAAATTACGTATTAAATTGGAGTGTATTTGAAAAAATACTTAAAATATCTTAAATGTTTTATCGGTTTTGGCCTTCTCCAATAGTTGTTGTTTGTAAGACTGAATAAGCTTTATTTTGCGAGAATTGATAATGAATGTTTTGATGTTGTTACGCTCAAAGCTTAAAGGCGATACACTGTTCTTGATCTTTACATCTTTGATACGTAAGTAAAAATAAGCTTCGCTATCACCGAATTCAATAACGCGGCCTTTTACCGTGTTGTATTCCAAAAGATCTTTCAATTTTGGCACCTCGCGTTTAATATCATCAAGCAATAACCAAACGCTATCATTTATAAAGAAATTTTCGGCATGTTGCATGCATAAAGCTTCCAGTTGTTCTTTATCCTTGGCAACAGTTGAGTTCAATAGTTTTTTGATCTTGTTGATCTCTTTTGATTGGATAGGGATCTTAAAGTAATTCACTTTTACAATGTTGTCCTTTAAAATAAAATTATCGATGTTGGAATTGTAATATTCTGATATTTCTGTTTCATCAACAATGGTATCGAGGTTATTCTCAATTAATTTTGTTTCGTAAATGTAGTTTACCAATTGTTTTCGGTAATCATTCACTTGTTTTTCGATATCCATTTCAGAGGGCTCCAATTTCGTTAAAGCTTCCTGATATAATACGCTTTCCAAGGCCCAGTTCTCAATGGCTTTTTGAGCAAAAGCAGCGCTATCTGCCTTGCTAGCCGAATAGATCACTTGTTGTTTAAAATCGGTTTCGCTTAATTGTTCAGTACCAACAGCCGCAATAATTTTTTCATTTGTTGCATCTGTAGTTTTTGAATTGGTACACGAAATCAGTGATAGCAATAAGCAAATGCTGCAAGTTAAAAATGTATAATGAATATGTTTTTTGAAGTTACTGAACACGGCTGAAGCTAAAGATAAGAACATTAAAACACTTGTTCAACAATTTTTTCGAGCATACTTTTGCCGAAAAGCACATTGAAATTTACATTCACGTAAGGCGAACCTTTTAAAGCGTAGTTGTATGTATAGTTGCTGTTTTTAGTGAAACGGATGTTCTGATAAAAGTTATAGCCGCCCTCAATTTGTGCTTGAAATGTATTTGAAAAACGGTATCGGAAATTAGCAAATACACACGCATTGGTAACATTCAAGTTGGTTCGCTCTGATCGGAGCATGATACCCGAGCGGTAACCATCAATTTTAGTTCCAATGATGGTGTAACTTTTATCTTTACGGTATTGTAAATTTATTTGCACGGGCAAGGTGTAGTTAAATGATAAATTTGAATTGATAGGTTCAGTTCCGCCAATGAATGGTGAAGGAATAAACAAACCATCGCTGTATATGAAGGAAGCACCGTAATAAAAACTTTTTCGCAAGCCTCTGATGTGATATTGCCCTATTACACCCGAAAATCGAGGCATTAACTTTTCAAGGGTTTTATCCTGTTCATGAATGCTAACGTTGGCGCTATAAAAGAAGATCCTGTATTTTTTGGTTAAATGTAATCCAATGATACCGGCATTTGCGTAATACAAATTCTTTTTTTGTGTGGAGTCAAATCCAATTGTGTTTTGACGTTGGGTAACCTTAAACGTTCCGAGTATTTCATTTGAGCGAATGCGCACACTGTTCTTAAAAATATCTTTGAGTTTTAAACTGCTTAAGTTTAAATTGATCTCTGTTTTAAATGTGCGTTTAATTGGAAACGATACACCAATTGAATTTTCAATGGAGTTATACTTGCCCGATGTATCAGCAAAACGCGCGTCGAAAGTGTATTTTGAATCAAATTTTAAACGCGGACGCATCAGCTGAGCTGTTTGCTCAATGTCAAATGTTTGTCCGTAAGTTGTTATTGATAATAATAACAGAAGAACAGAAGTTAATTTAAAATTCACTCTTAACATGAAACTGAATGTCTGGGAATTTTTCCTGAGCCATTTGTAATAGCCAGGCACTTTCTGCCAAAAACACCGGTTTTCCTTCTTTATCATATGCAATATGTGAAGCACGATCTAACATAAAGTTATCTAAACTTTTCTTATCGTTGCAACTGATCCATAAAGCTTTATATAAATTTAACGCATCAAAACTGGCGCTTGCATTGTATTCGCTCTTTAAACGGTGTTGGATAACTTCGAATTGTAAGGCACCAACAGTGCCAACAATTTTTCTTCCATCTGCTTTTTTAGTGAACAACTGTGCTACTCCTTCATCCGTTAATTGTTCCAAACCTTTTTGAAGTTGTTTGGTTTTCATTGGATCAAGGTTGGTAACATACCTGAATAATTCTGGTGAAAAACTTGGTATTCCTTTGAAATGAAAATTCTTGCCTTCTGTTAGCGTATCGCCAATTTTAAAATTACCGGCATCATACAAGCCTATAACATCTCCCGGAAAAGCTTCATCAATAACCGACTTTTGCTGAGCCATAAAAGCGGTAGGGTTGCTAAAGCGTAACTCTTTATTATCTCTTACGTTATGATAATATTTATTACGTTCAAAAGTACCTGAGCAGATCCTTAAAAAGGCAATTCTATCACGGTGTTTCGGATCGAGGTTAGCATGTATCTTAAAAATAAAACCGCTGAATTTTACATCATCGGGTTTTACAATACCTGCATCTGTTTCACGCTCTTTTGGTGATGGTGCAATTTCAACAAAGCAATCCAACAATTCTTTGATACCAAAATTGTTTACCGCACTACCAAAAAAAACCGGACTGATCTGTCCTTCTAAATATTTCTTTACATCCAGCGAATCATAAACGCCATCAATAAGGTCAACATCTGAACGCAGCTGTTCAGCAAAGTTTGATCCAATTCGTGTGTCAATTTGTTGATCATTGATATCGTTGATCGTCACAATTTCCTCAACGGTTGTTTTGCTATCTCCTTGAAATAAATTCAATGATTTTTCAGTAAGGTTGTATACACCTTTAAATGATTTACCAATGCCTATAGGCCATGTAAGCGGACGAACCTTGATCTTTAATTCTTTCTCTATTTCATCTAAAAGGTCAAATGCATTTTGTCCTTCACGATCGAGTTTGTTGATGAAAACAATTACCGGAGTATTACGCATGCGGCACACTTCAAGTAATTTGCGTGTTTGCGGCTCAACTCCCTTTACACAATCAATAACCATGATAACACTGTCAACCGCGCTAAGTGTGCGATAAGTATCTTCAGCAAAATCTTCGTGACCAGGTGTATCTAAAATATTTACTTTATAATTTTTGTAATCAAAAGCCATTACGGAAGTAGAAACCGAGATACCTCTTTGTTTTTCAATTTCCATAAAGTCACTGGTAGTGGCTTTTTTGATCTTGTTAGATTTAACAGCACCGGCACTTTGAATAGCTCCCCCGAATAACAAAAGTTTTTCGGTTAATGTTGTTTTACCCGCATCGGGATGTGCAATAATGGCAAAGGTTCTGCGGCGTTTTATTTCTTCAATAAAGGTCATATTTCAAATAAGTGTGCAAAGATAGATTTAAAACGAACATAAGAACGAGTGATTTTGGGTAAATTCAAATGGCATTTGTCTTATGTTTTTAACAAAACAGAGGGAAAGGGCCTATACTTAGCTTTTTTAATTAAAGTGTTGATAGTCAATGTTATAATATATTTTGCTTAAACATGGTTTTATCGATCAAATTTCAATTTCGACTAATAAAAAAAGGCATTCAACGAAAAAATGGATAAGAATTTAATTTTAACTGAATTTGGTGACGTTTATTTTGTGAATACATAATCAAATGATATTCAGGCATTTAAAAAATAATTAAAAGGAATTTAACAGCTTTTCAATAGCTTTTGAACAGGGAAGATCAAGATAGCGATAATAGAAATAATTTATTCGTCTAAAAAATAAACTTATTAACAATTAATATCTATAAATTTGTAGTCCAATATTTTGATACCATGTTTGAGATTTTAAAAAGCTTTGAAAGTAAATACGGAACCTTGAAAAAGAAAGGTTTACGTATTGAAGGATTATCGATGATCGATCCTAAGAGAAAGAAACATGTGATCTTAATAAGTAAGCCATTTATGTTTGATAACCGTCAGCTTCCAAAAAGCTATGAAGGTTTGGAGATAAAGGCAAAAATTGAAGGAACATTACCAAAAGAATTTGCGATCCTTCCTAAGGAATCGCCAAAGAAAGAATATTTATGGGCACCTGCTAAATTTGAAAAATATGTAGACAGATGTTCAGAAGAAATTCGTGAGATGTTCGGTAATCCGAAAATGACACGTAAGGAAATGCTTGATGCCTTAGCATTTGGCAACTTTGAAGAACACAAAAAGAAAAGTATCCAAATGATGAAAGAAGGAAAAATTCCTCCTTTCAAATTGAACTAATGTTCTTAGTTTTTGAGAAAAAATAGTAGCAATTGTCATAATTAAGGGTTAAACAATTAGTTACTTTTAAGAAATGCCGGAGTGGTTACCGGCATTTTTCTTTTCTATCAGTTTCGTTTAAACAGTTTTATATTGTCCTTATCTGCAATAAGTCTGTAAGCCGTGTCTTTTAAAAGTGTATCTATTCTCTCCTGAAATTGTATGGCCGTTAAGGGATATGGTTGTGTTGAATCGGCCACAATGATATATTCCGTTTTATGATCATGTTCATCAAATTGAAAAATACTATCACGCAAACTAAAATGAGGTGTGAAAAATGATTGAGCGCAAACAGATGATTTTTCAGGGATGAGTTTACTTAGTTCTTTAAATGTGTTTTTGTTTATTTCGCTGGTATAATGCATTCCCTGATAAATTCTAAGGGATGATTTTTTCACAAAGCTAACGGTGTTATCCATCATCCTTATGGTTAAAATAATATTTATGAAAAGGAATATATAAACCAAATTCTTATTTAATTGCCATTTATAATCTTTTTCAAGAAAGGAAATGATGGCCATAAAAATGATCGGAACAAAATCAATATTATATTGAAAAGATAATCCCCACACGTTTTGTGAATCATGAAGGAATTTTTGAAAGTACAAAGGTATACTCATCAATAGCAATACCGGTTTCCTCAATAATAAAAAGCCGCCACTCAGGAAAATAAATATGTGAGCCTCCGTTTTATAATGGTCAAATAATGGATTATTTCTTGTATTAATGAACAGCAGTTTTAAGGTTTCAAAAGGATGGGTTATAATAAAAACGAACATATCACTAAAGCTTTTACTGTTACCAACATTGGTATATCTGAAGTTGAAGTAAACTGCGGTGTTTGAAAAAGCCGGCATAACTTTACTTACAATCAGCCAAAACATGATCAAGCCAATTATTCCGAGTGCTAAACTTATTCGTTTTAATTTACTTTCTTTATGAAAAAACGGCAGCAACACCACTAAAACCGATGTGTTGAACATAACATTCTCCTTGGTAAAAATGATCATCAACCAAAGAAATATAAATTTCCATTTTTTTTCGGTTTTGAAATAATAAAGTAAAAAAGGTATGAGGCAGGCTGCAATTACGTTGGAATGATAATCAAAGGCAATGGAAGATATCACAGCAAAACATAATAGAAATGTTATTTGAAGGATCAACGCTTTATGCTTGTCTTTTAAAATGGCATTGCTGTATAAAAACACGCCGTATGAACCAATTAACATGAAAAATATCTGAACAACGAGTAAGGTGTATTGGCCGAATAAATACTGCAAAGGAGCAATTACGATCAAGAACAGATCGAAATGATCGGATAAATTTGTTTTGAGGTGAGCGAAATTAAAGTGCGCATAGTCATAGATGTGATGCGTGTAAAAGCCCAAATCAAACCAATTGGTCCTGAAATTTAAATGATTTACTATTGAAATGTTCGCATAAAAAACCGCAAAAAATAGCGTTAATATCAGTTGAATTTTTGTATATTTATCTACCGTGTAAATCCCTTTTAATAACATCAATTAGTATGTTCAATACTTGTAAAAATATAAAAATTTGTGCAATAGTTGCATTGATATTCTGCAGTTTAAAGTTTTATTCTCAAAGAGGTAAAGATGGAGCAGGTGTTATAAATGCCGCTAATACCATTGTTAATACCTATGCTACGTTAACATCAAATGCAAATGGAGGCGTAACAACCGTTTTATCTTTAAATAGTGCAGCTGGATTTTCCGTTGGTGATCTTGTCTATATCATTCAAATGCAGGGTGCTTCGGTCAATTGTTTTCCCGAAGGCATTAACCCTAATAATTCTCAGCCTGCAGCTTTTAACTATGGCCGCATAACCAATTATAATAATGCCGGAAATAATGAATATGCGCAAGTGTTCTCGGTTTCAGGAACCAGCATAACACTTGATTGTGCAGTTACAAATAGTTATACTGCCATTGGAAAAGTTCAGGTAATTAGAGTGCCACGTTATACTTCATTAACTATTAATGCTAACGCAAGCATTGGTTGTCCGGTTTGGAATGGTTCAACCGGTGGTGTTATTGCCGTTGAGGTTTTAGGTAATACAACTATTAATCCAACCGGATCAATTGTGGCTACAGCAAGCGGTTTTAGAGGTGGGATGGTTAATGGAAAAACAAACTCCGCGTTTGGAGGAGGCGCATGGGGGCATTTATTGAATTCAGAAGGTGCTTGTAAGGGAGAGAGTATTGCAGGTGACACGGTTTTATACGGCACATTGTTTTCCGGTAAATTTGGAAAAGGTGCAGTAGCAAATGGTGGTGGCGGTGGAGCTACTGTAAATGGCGGCGGCGGCGGCGGAGCTAATGGGGGAGATACATCTGCCTACATTAATGGATTTGGCGTGCCTAATATTTCAACAGCAAATTTCATCACAGCTTGGAATTTAGAAGCACCAGGAACAGCTACAGTTGTTTCATCAGGTGGTGGACGAGGCGGATATACATTTTCAAATTCAAACAGTAGTCCACTTACCACAGCACCCGGAAATGGCTCTTGGGCCGGAGATAACAGACGTTTGCAAGGTGGTTTAGGCGGCAGACCTTTAAATTATAATTCAGGAAGATTGTATTTAGGTGGCGGCGGTGGTGCCGGTGACCATGATAATAACTATGGTGGCCGCGGTGGAAACGGTGGTGGAATTATTAATATTATTTCCTATGGTATTATTTCCGGAGGAGGTGTAATTGTTTCGAATGGAGAAAACGGTGCAAATTCTAATGCATCCGGTAACGCACCTTTTAATAATTGTAACGGACGTGATGGCGGCGGCGGCGGCGGCGGCGGTGGAGCTATTTCTGTTAGATCAGAAGGTGGAATAACAACTGTTACATTAGTTGCCCTTGGTGGAAATGGCGGTAATCAGCAAATGAAATCCGGTTTCGTTGTAGGTAATGCTTCAATGGCTTATGGTCCGGGCGGCGGCGGCGGCGGCGGATATATTGGCACTACCCCTGCAATTATAACAACTTCTGTTGGCGGAGGAATTAATGGAACTGTTCAATATTTATCGGGTAATGAAAATTGCCAGATCGATAATTTATTTCCGGCGAATGGCGCTACTAGTGGTAATTCAGGAACTGTAACGGCGTCAGTAATTAAGAACTACACACTCGCTACTACTGATGCAACAATTTGCAGTAATAGTTCGGCTACCTTGTTTGCAACTACAAATAACACGGTTCAAAGTTTTAGCTGGTATAGTTCTGAAGTGGGCCCAACACAAATTGGTACAGGGGCTGCCTTTAATACAAGTGTATTTGCTACTCCCGGCACTTATACAGTTTGGGCACAAAATTGTCCGGGTACTTATCGCGAACCCGCATACATCACTGTTGTATCAAACCCAACAGTGGTTGCAACTTCAACAACTATATGCGGACCACAAACGGTAACATTAACGGCTTCCGGTGCCACCACGTATACATGGAGCACCGGTTCAAATTCTGCTACAACGGTTGTTACACCAACTGCAACTACTGTTTATACAGTAACCGCATCCAACGGTTGTACAGCTCAAACAACGGCAACAGTTAGTTTTCAGGCTTTACCGAGTTTAACCATTACACCAACATCAACAGTTATTTGCGCGAATCAAACACTTACACTCAACACAACAGGTTCTACAGGCACTTACTCTTGGAACACGGGCGCAACTAATTCTGTTATAACGGTTACAACCTCCGGCGTTTATACAGCTACACTTACAAACGCATGTGGATCCATTACAAGAACAATAAATATTTCTGACGGACCTGCAGCCAGTGTTAATTTATCTGCATCAGCAAATACCATTTGTGCCGGAAACTCTGTTACACTAACAGCAAACGGAACTGGACCTTTTACATGGAACACATCTACTGTTACTACCTCATCTATTACCGTTACAAATCCTGGAACATTTGTTGTTACTGTAAATAATATTTGCGGTACGGCTGCAAGTTCTGTTGTGGTGACAAGCGGCCCTTTACCAACCATTACCATTGTTCCTGCGTCAACTGCATTTTGTACCGGACAAACGGCTACGTTAATTGCTTCCGGCGCTACAACTTATACCTGGAGCGATAATTCAACCTCGCCGACATTTACAACCAACTCAGCCGCTAATTATACAGTTAATGGATCTAATTCATGTGGAAATACAAGATCAGTTTATTCGGTTACTTTTCTAACGTCACCTGATATAAGTGCTTCTTCAAATAAATCCTTCCTTTGTCCTGCTGAAACTGCTGTTATCACTGCAACAAATTTTAGTGGCGGGGGTAATTATGTTTGGAGTTCTTCATCAAACACAAGCAATACCGAAACGGTAACTGCGGGAGGTGTATACACGGTTTCTTATGTGAACATTTGTGGTGCAGCAAATGTAACCGTATCTGTTCGTCAATCTACGCTTATTCCTGATTTCGCGCCGTTACCGAGTTCAGGTTATGCACCATTAGCCGTTACTTTTACGAATACAAGTGTCAATAATATTTTTAATGCTTGGAATTTTGGAAATGGACAAACATCATCTAACATTCATGGAAATCAAGAGTATACTACAGCCGGAATTTACACCATTAATTTAGTGATCACCAATGCTGATGGCTGCACGGCTACAATAAGCAGAACCATTGAAGTGACAGATAAACCAGTTACATTAGGAGTAGTGCCTGAACTGGTAACGCCAAATAATGATGGTAAAAATGATGTATGGGAAATTAAAGGAATTGAGAATTTTGCGAATAGTGAAGTTGAGATTTTTAACCGTTGGGGTAATTTAGTTTATAGCGCAACTAATTATAAGAACACCTTTGATGGTACACCAAATGCAAAAAGCTCAAGCGGAAAATTGCCAACGGGTACTTATTTCTTTATTTTAAAATTGAACGATCAAAATTCAACAGTTTATAAAGGCTATCTGCAACTAGCTTACTAATATCATTTTTTTAGCTGTAACGAATTTGTAATTTTGTACTCGATCATGGAAGAATTCAGAGAACTCTTACTCATATTAACTACCACACCCATTTATGCCATTGTAATTGGTTTAGAAATGTGGTACTCTCACAAGCATCAGCGTCATCTATATTCTGCTAAGGGAACATTATCAAACGTTTATTTAACAGCATTAAATATGGGTTTAGATGTGGTCATGCGAACGGTATGTTTGTTTATTTTAAATTATTTTTTCCAGTTCCGTTTCGTTGATCAGTATACAAATGTGTTTGTTTACTGGACCCTTTTGTTTTTTGCTGAAGATCTTATGTATTACTGGTTGCATCGTATCGATCATTACTGCCGATTCTTTTGGGCGGTGCATGTTACCCATCACAGCAGTGAAGAGTATAATTTAACGGTTGGTTTTCGCTCATCGGTTTTTCAACCACTTTATCGCTTTATTTATTTTATTCCTTTAAGTTTTTTAGGTTTCAAAGGAATGGACATCATGTTCATTTACAGTGCCACGCAAATTTTTGGAATTCTGGTTCATACGCAAACAGTTGGTAAGCTTGGTTTTCTGGAGTATTTTATGGTTACCCCTTCACATCACCGTGTTCATCATGCCAGTAATGTAAGATACTTGGATAAGAACATGGGAATGGTTTTGATCATTTGGGATAAACTGTTTGGCACGTTTCAAGAAGAAGAAGAAAAAGATCCGGTTAAGTACGGCTTAACCACCAATATAAAAACCTATCATCCCGGAAAAATGGTTTTTCATGAATGGATCAATATTTTTAAAGATCTGAAAAAGAAATGTTCAATAAAGGATAAACTTCTATACGTATTCGGACCTCCGGGATGGAGCCATGATGGTTCA
>JBIKKW010000175.1:0-4899 GCA_044360115.1 Bacteroidia bacterium | reverse complement strand
ATTTGATTACCTCTTAAAACCAATTGACGCTAGTGAATTAAAAGAAACTATTAGCAGATTCAAACAAAAAAAGGAAAAAAATCTTACAAATTCGGTTCATCAACGATTAACTGCGCTAAATGAAAACCTTACAGCGCCTCAACCAAAAAAACTCATCATTCAAACACACCAAGGCGTGCATTATTTTGAAATGGAAAATATTCTGTACATAGAAGCCTCTGGCATGTATACCATTGTTCATTCAAAAACAGGCCAGTTCGTAGCATCTAAACCCATCAAAGAATTTGAAAGCTTATTGAATGAAAATTTTTTTAGAGCGCATCGTAGCTACGTTGTTAATTGTAACTACGTTGTTAAATATTCCAATAAAGATGGCGGACTTGTGACGCTTGTTGATGGAACCTCAATTCCAATTTCCAGAACCAAAAAAAACGATCTACTGGTTTATTTGCGCAAATTTCAAAACGTTTAATATGCCTTAATCCGATAAGGATTCAATAGAGATCCCGCTAAAACTGAATCAAGAAATAAGCTATTAAATCATTGCGTCCTAAAAGGGAAAACCTTTACAATTAAAAGTTATTGAACTACTTACTGAACTTGAATTCAGTTCTTCTGTTCATTTTGTATTCCTCTTCGGTACATTTCACGCCATCGGTGCAGGTATTCAGCGGAATAGTTTCGCCCATACCAACAGGTTTTATGCGAGCTTGCTCAATTTTACTATTCACAAAATAGCTCATAACAGCCTCACTACGCTTTTGCGATAACTTCATATTCTCTTCGTTCTTCCCTCTGCTATCGGTGTGTGAAATGATCTCTATTTTAAAGTCGGGATGATCCTGAGCAACTTTAATTACTTTATTCAACACAAGTTTAGCCTGCTCAGACAATACCGCTGAATTCAGATCGTAATAAACAAAATCGCGGATCACTATATCTGCACTATTTAATTTAAGTTGCTTATTAAAACTAAACGATGGGTCTTCCTCCTCCATATTAGATAAAGTGATCATATCTGCCGGAATGGTTTTATAGGAGAACTTACCTTCCGAATTTTTCAAAACACGTGCTATTAATTCATTTTTTGTGTTAGAGAGATAAACTTTTTCGTTCTTCAATTTCTCTTTATACTCCGGTAATTCTATAGTATAGATCTCCTTTAGGTCTACATCGCTTAACTCAAAATTCCCCTCTTTATCGGTGCGTTTCGTTTGCAATACCTTATTCTCAGAGTTCTTTAATTGGATCATTTGATCTACTAAAGGATTGATCTTATCTGTGACCACAACCATGCGCGCTTTTATCTTTATTACAAAATCAGCAACAGGATCAGGCACTTCGATCTCTTGCATCGATCGCATATCAGCTTCCAATAATTTATAATCAAATCCCAATTTATTCTTTTTAAACTCACCTATGACCTTATCCTTTACCGTTGCTAGCTTATACCCATCCGCTTTAACCGATTTATCAATGAACATCGTATAGGTTAAACCATCATCAATTTTCTGAAATTTCACGAATCCATTTGCATCACTTTTGCATGATGAAATAGTTTTGTTTGAAGCATCTCTCAACTCAACCATGATATCGGGTACGATCTTGTTATCTGCTCCAACGATCTTCCCTTCTATATTTATCAAATTTCCTGAACCGCCATTGGTATTGTTCTTTGGTATACAAAAATAAAAACGGATATGCTCCGAACGATCTGCATCCCTTATGATCGCATCATTGGCCTTTTGCGTTAAGCGCGATTTTTCTTTAGATACCAAAACATCAAATATCACAAATGCCGAGCTATAGTCCTTAGAAGTTAATTTAGTAGCAAACTCACGGTAACTTGTATCGGTTTTATTGATCTCATAAAACGTTTTGCAATCGGGCTTTGTTATATCTCTTATTAAGCAGGCACTTGTTTTTAAAACTTCAATATGATAATTTAAATTCATCACATTAACGCCAAAAAAATTCTTGAAGGCTTTATCTATAAAACTCTGCTCATTTATCATTTCTTCAAAAACAGTTTTGTCTGTTGTTTCCGTAACATAAATCCGTTCATCGCCAACGATGATAACAGGCAAAACAAATGCGCTATTCTCATCTAGATAGGTACGAATTTTAGCGCTTAAAAATGACTTTTCAATGTTTACAGTTACTTTATAATGTACAAGCATGTTCTTTTCCGATTTTAAAACACTTTTATTCAACTGTGTTTTCTTTTCCGCATCTACCTCCGGAAAATATCTGAATTCACTTACCTCTTCATTCCAAGCATCTACCTTTTTAATGTTGATCGAATAATTATTCGTTTCACTTACAAAACCAAAGGTGTTTTCAATAGCTCTACTGATCAATTTATTGGTGCTCTCCAGCTCCTTATACTCATTTTTTGCAATTAAAAACGGTTTCGGACTTTCAACACCAAAAGCGAGTTGAACAGAAAAGAACAATAAAACCAAGCTAAGGATCTTCTTCATAGAAATGAACTTAAGGATACGTAAAGTAAAAATAGCATTTTGTACCAATTTAGCAATAAAAACAGTAAAAGAAAATACCTGACTTGTAATTTAATGAAATGCTCAGTTATTTTTACTCACCAACACAATTACTTTGTCTGCTATTAGATACACTTCACGAAATAAAATCAAAAACAGGGTTGTTACTACTGAATTTTAGCATTTTTTAAAGTTATAACATGCATATTATAGCTAGATTTGAAAAAAATAACCATTATGAAAACGTTATATATTTTATTTGCTTTAATGCTTACAGGTATCAGTTCTAACTTAAATGCTCAAACCTGGCAAAAAGATCAATTGCTTGCAACTCAAGATCTGGCTATTAAAATTAAAATGAATGCCAAAGACAAGCCCTTGATATTTAATGTTGGTCCAATGGAAAATATCAAGGGTGCCAAAGCTGTTGGTCCGGGTAATGCCGTAACTTTTGGTCACAAAATGCAAACCGAATTATCGATGGAAAACAAAGCAAAACCAATTGTGATCTATTGCGGATGTTGTTCATACGTTAATTGCCCAAATATTAAACCTGCTTACGACGCGCTTATTGCACAAGGATTTAAGAATACCAAAGTTTTAGAATTGCCGGAGAGTTTGAAAAAAGACTGGCAAGAAAAAGGCTATCCGATGGATTAAGCGTATCTTTTTGATCACGCATTCATTATACAACTGTGTTGCAACTCATTCATAAAATAGGCTTTTTTAGATTGCTATTGGTGCCAATTGGTATTGCTATTATTATAACAGCATATGTAAATGGTATCCTAGGAATGGGCATTGTGGGTGCAATTGTACTTGTGTTTGGCGTTTTAAACAAATGCTTAATAATGGGTAAATGTGAAATAGACCCGCCTGAAAGCTCCTTAAATAAACTCTCCAAATAACCGATCCGTTTTACTTTTTGCATTTCATCAAACTTCGATTTTTAGCTAAAAATTGATAATTTTCCATTTTCGGTATTTTTATTGCAATACATGCACATATATCACTAAATTAGTAAATCATGAAACATACATTACTGATCACATTTATCCTTTGCTCGTTTTTTGGATCATCGCAATCGTTTAATTTTATTCAAAAACGAAAAATAAGATCAAACATTGAGAAGATCGACAATTCTCAATTTTTGATCAATCATCATGAAAAAGCAAGTTTTAAAATAGAAAGTAAACCCGCCGAGAAGCTCATATCTATAGGCAAACCAGCAACATCAAAACTCATTGATGCATTAAGTAACCCAAACAAAGTAATTGTGGCGCATTTGATATTATGCAATATTTACCTTGGTAAAGCCACATTTGCCGGACCAAAGGAGTTTATGGCCGACAGTGTTACCTACAACAAATATTTTTTAGGTGAAATGAGCAGTCAGGGACTTATAATCAGCGAAACTAAAAAGAAGAACGAATACACTGTTTTTATTGTTCCTAAAGATCAGGAAGACATTATTAATTATTGGAAAAGAAAAACCGAAAAGAAAAAAAATTAATTGGTGAGAATTAAACTGATATATCCTTATTTCTTTTTGTTCTTTGCATTTTCGTTAAGGGCTCAAACCTATACCGAGCCACTTAAAAAAAAGCTCGACTCCCTTTTACAATTCGTGAATGATGAGCAACCCGGTGGTTACATTCATATCGAACAAGGTAATCAATTGCTTTACAACAGAGGATTTGGATCAAGCGACATAGAAAGCGGATCAAAATTCACTGAAAATACATTGATCAATATCGGAAGCTTATCAAAAACTTTTATTGCCTATTCCATTTTAAAATTAGAGGAACAAGGTTCATTGAAATTAGAGGATAGTATCTATAAATATATCCCTGATTTTAAAAATAAAACACTGGCACAAAAGATCAGGATCAAAGATCTGATGATGCATACTTCAGGATTAAAAGACCTCCCGGTATCGTCGATGGATAGCGTATACTCCTTAACCTTGAACGATGCTCAAAACTTTGAACTTGTAAAATATACCAATACACCATCTTTTGAACCGGGCAGCAATTTCCTATACGCCGATGAGGCCTTTAGTGCTTTGGTACTCATTTTGGAAAAGGTCAGCAAATCATCATGGCAAGAGTATGTGCAAAAAAACATAATGGCACCAATAGGCATGACCTTTAGCAAACTAACTTACACCACTGAACTATCAAGCGTTGCGCATGGATATATCAGCTCAGGCAAAGGCTTTACCGAATTTGATCAGGGAGAATGCCCTAAAATGTATACAGCAACCAATGCGGGCATCTGGTCAAACATTATTGATCTGCGTAAATATTTATATGGCTTAAAATATTGCCTTTTTGTGAATTGCGATAATGTTGCCATCAGCGAAAAAATGATAAGAACTACAGCTTGGTATTCAACC
>JBIKKW010000013.1:0-32327 GCA_044360115.1 Bacteroidia bacterium | reverse complement strand
AACAGGAACAAGACAAGCTTGAACAACAACAAAAAGATTTTGAAGCACAGGATAAATTAAAAAAACAAAAACTATTTAATTATGCCATGCTGGCGGTTATCATTTTTGTTGGTTTAATGCTGTTCATGGCTTATAGAAATATTAAACAACGTAAAGAAGCTTTCAAAGAAATTTCGCGACAAAAAGAAGAAGTGGAAAAACAAAAAGCTATTGTAGAAACTAAGAATAAAGAGATCCACGATTCCATAAACTATGCCAAACGTTTACAGGAGGCCATTTTACCAAACAACAGTTATTTGCAATCGCACTTTAATGATTCCTTTATTTTTTACAAACCAAAAGATATTGTTGCGGGCGACTTTTACTTTTTTGAAAAACATAACGATCAACTGATCATAGCCGTTGGCGATTGTACAGGCCATGGTGTGCCGGGAGCGCTGGTAAGCGTGGTTTGTAGCAATGCGCTTACACGATCGGTAAAAGAATTTGGCTTATCTGAACCCGGAAAAATACTCGATAAAACACGCGAATTGGTTGTAGAAACTTTTGAAAAAAGCCAATCGGATGTGAAAGACGGAATGGATATTTCGTTGATATCTGTAAAATCAAATAAAGGCGCAATAAAGGAAAATGATACTATAACCATTTCGTGGGCAGGAGCCAATAACCCGCTTTGGTATATTGAGAACAATTCATTAAAAGAAATAAAACCTCACAAGCAACCGATTGGTAAAACCGATAACCTTACGCAGTTCCCAACCCATGAGGTTACCTTGCATAAAGGTGATACCATTTATTTAATTACCGATGGTTTTGCTGATCAGTTTGGCGGACCAAAAGGAAAAAAATTCAAATACAAACACCTGCAAGAATTGATCCTTGAAAATTCAAGCACTAGTCTGGATAAACAATTATCAACTATTGACGAATCATTCGCTAACTGGAAAGGGAATTTAGAACAGGTAGATGATGTGACCTTAATTGCTTTAAGATTTTAATGACATTTAAACTATCCATATTGATCCTATCATTCCTCTTCTTTTCATGTAACCAGCAGCAATCAAGTGAAACGAAGCCAAATGAAACAACCGAAGCAATAACAATTGAAGATCAGGATAAACCAAAAACAGACAGTTGTGGCTGCGAAACGACCGTATACTTGAACGACCCTGATACCAATGGAACGAATGTACGCGATGTTCCTAATGGAAAGATCATTAAAAAATTAAAGTATGAATCGGATTGCTTATGCCTCATTGTTGAAATCGTTTCTGCTCAAAAAGATTGGCTTGAACTAAAGGATGGTGGTTGGGTTTATGCGCCATTGTTTGCCGTTGGCTCTCGAAATTATGGCGAACAAAACAAACTCTATTTAAATGAAACAGCTTCAGAAGAATCAAAAACTACAGCCGAATATTTAGACGAACAAGAATTTACCGTTTTAGGCTGCAGCGGCACTTGGTTATATGTGAAAGGAAAAGATGGTAAAAAAGGCTGGTTAACGCAAAACATGCAATGCCCTAATCCATTAACTACTTGTCCGTGAGCTAAAAGAATAGAGCTTTCAACTCTTTCGAAATACGTTTTGGTCTCAATGTTTTCGGATCTAATAAGATCCAAGTGGTTGCAACTTTTGCTGCTATTTTTCCGGTTGTTTTATTATGTATCTCCACATGCCTAATTGATCGAACACCTTCTGTTTGTCCTACCCAAGTTTTGGCAACTAACTCATCACTTAAAAAACAAGAATTCAAATAATCGATCTCATGGCGCGCAATTACCCAAACATTCTCCTCCTTCATTTGATCGGTACTTGCTGCATTCCAATGCGCAATGGCAACATCCTGCACCCATTGTAAATAAACAACATTGTTCACATGTTCATTTTGATCAATGTCTTCCGGTTTGATCTGTATCTTAAATTCAAAAATATGGCCTTGCATGTTTAAATTAAGTTCTATTACTTCTTTATATCGTGATATATTTTATATTAATATTTATTTGGAATAACACGACTAATAAACTTCATTTTTTTTAAAGGTTATTTTATTCAGATTATTTCTGCCATTTAGCAACTAATTTCTTTACCTTTTCGTGACGGATTGTTTTACCGGCTTTGGCCTCTTCCATTCCTTCGTCAATTTTTTCAATAACAATAAGACGTTCAAGAAATTCGTCAATATTAAACTTGTTAGGTAGTTCGTTTAGTGTATTTATGATCGTTGACTTTTGCATGATATAAAATTACAAAAATGGAATGTATTATAGGATATAACTTACAGTAACATGAGTTTTTGAACGTTGCAATTAGCTAAATCCTTATTATTTTGCGTAACTTTAAATTGTGAATTTTGAACTGATATCTGAATTTCAGCCTACCGGCGATCAACCGGAAGCGATCAAACAATTAACCGCCGGCATTTTAGCCGGTTCCAAAAGTCAGGTTTTACTAGGTGTTACAGGTTCCGGAAAAACATTTACCGCAGCAAATGTGATCCAAAATGTAAACCGCCCAACCCTGATCTTAAGTCATAATAAAACCTTAGCGGCGCAATTATACAGCGAGTTCAAACAGTTCTTCCCGAATAACGCCGTTGAATATTTTGTAAGTTATTACGATTACTACCAACCCGAAGCTTATTTACCAACTACCGGAACTTATATTGAAAAAGACCTGGCCATAAATGAAGAGATCGAAAAATTAAGATTGAGTACTACCTCCTCTCTCCTATCAGGCAGACGAGATGTGATCGTGGTGAGTTCAGTGAGTTGTATTTACGGTATTGGTAATCCAAGCGATTTTAAAAAGAACATCAATTACATTGAAGTTGGACAAAACATTTCACGTAATAAATTCCTGCATCAATTGGTTGGAGCCCTCTATTCGCGAACAACCGGCGATTTTACCAGAGGTACCTTTCGCGTAAAAGGCGATACCATTGATATTAATTTACCTTATGCCGATTATTGTTTGCGTATATCCATGTTTGGTGATGAGATCGAATCCATTGAAACATTTGATCCGGCAAACAATTACGTGATCAATAAATTCACCACTTACGCTATTTATCCGGCAAACTTATTTGTTACCGCGCCCGATACCTTGCAAAATGCCATGTTTCAAATAGAGCAGGATATGCATAAGCAGGTTGAATTCTTTAATCAACAAGGCAAATCTTTGGAAGCAAAACGATTGGAAGAGCGCGTGAATTACGATCTGGAGATGTTACGTGAACTCGGTTATTGCAGCGGTATTGAAAATTACTCGCGTTATTTTGATGGAAGATTACCAGGTACTCGTCCGTTTTGCTTGTTAGATTATTTTCCGGATGATTTTATGATGATCATTGATGAGAGTCATGTGACCATACCGCAAATACGTGCCATGTTTGGTGGCGATTTTAGTCGTAAACAAAATTTAGTTGAGTTTGGTTTCCGTTTGCCATCGGCTATGGATAACCGCCCATTGAAGTTCGAAGAATTTTCGGCCATACAAAAACAAGTGATCTATGTGAGTGCAACCCCTGCTGAATTTGAATTACAGCAAGCAGAAGGTGTGGTGGTTGAACAATTGATACGGCCAACAGGAGTATTAGATCCGTTGATAGAAGTTAGACCATGCGTGAATCAGGTAGATGATCTGATCGGCGAAATAAATAAAGTGGTTGAGAAAGATGAACGTGTTTTAGTGACAACGCTAACTAAACGCATGGCAGAAGAATTGACCAAATATCTCACTAAAATGAATATCCGTTGCCGTTACATTCATTCGGAGGTAGATACATTGGATCGAATTGAAATTTTACGTCAGTTACGCGCCGGGATGTTTGATGTATTGATAGGTATCAACTTATTACGCGAAGGATTGGATCTACCGGAAGTGTCATTGGTAGCCATTTTAGATGCCGATAAAGAAGGCTTTTTAAGAAATGTGAAAAGCTTGGTGCAAACCGTTGGACGCGCTGCTCGTAACATTAACGGAAGAGTGATCATGTATGCAGATAAAGTTACAGATAGCATGCAAATTACGATTGACGAAACACAACGTCGCCGTCATAAACAGATCGAATACAACTTTAAACACAATGTCACTCCAAAACAGGCCGGTAAAAAACAATTGATACAACCGCTCATGAGTGGTATTGAAGTAAGTGTGGATGGTAAATTGGTAAAAGCTTATACTGATGCGGAAGATATTTCGGTAGCGGCAGATCCTGTGGTGCAATACATGAGTGCCGATGAATTAAAGAAACAAATAGCCAAGCTAAAAACCGCCATGGTTAAGGCATCCAAAGAAATGGACTTTATGGAAGCAGCGCGCTTGCGTGATGAGATGTATAGCTTGGAGAAATTATTAAAAGATAAAAACCATCAATAAATGGAACCGATCAGCATAAGTGGATCAATAATTATTAATAGAGATCTACAAACTGTCTTTAATTTTATTTCTGATTACACGAACGATCCTAAATGGCGTAAAGAGATCAACCAAACGGTGATTGATACACCAAAAATTAATGTTGGATCTTTATTAACTGAAGATTCTTTTCTTTCGAGGCGTAATCCGCATTACCTATCCTATTTGAAATGCACTGAATATATTGCTGAAAAAATGGTGAAATGCGAAACCACATCTGAAGCAAAATTTTGGGCTATGAATACACGAACTGTTGAGTTAGTAGATAACAAAACAACCAAGGTTTTATATCATTTAGAATTTGATCCGGCCATCGTTAAATTTGGTATTGGCTTTCAATTACCACGGTTCTTTCTGAGCTATTATACCAGATCGGTTATGAAGGATTATTTAGCTGTTCTCAAAAAAAATCTTGAAACGCCTAAGCCATAAAATTTAGAGAAGTTATTAGCAGATAAAATTAAGCTTATGAATATTCAAATCGATAAATTAAAATATCCTATTGGTCCGTTTAAAGCACCAGAACAATACAGCGAAGCTTTTTTAAAGGAATGCTTTCATGAGATCAGATCATTTCCTGAAAAATTAAGAAAAGAAGTTGCGCATTTAAGCAATGAACAATTAGATACAGTTTATCGTGATGGTGGTTGGACCATCCGACAAGTTATTCATCATTTAGCCGATAGCCATATGAACGGCTTTACCAGACTTAAATTGGCCTTATGTGAAGATAAACCGGTAATTAAGCCATATCCGCAAGATGAGTTTGTAAAATTAGCAGACAGTAAAACCATGCTAATTGAACCGAGTTTAATGATCTTGGAAGGCGTTCATGCACGCTGGTATGCACTCATGATAAATATGAGTGCAAGTGATTTTGATAAGGTATATGTGCATCCGGAATACATTAAGGAATATTCAACAAAGGAATTCATTGCCTTATATAAATGGCATGGCGCTCAACATTTAGCGCATATTACAAGTTTGAAGGAAAGAAAAGGCTGGAAATAATTTTTAATCTTTTTTAACGCTTATTCGTGATGGTATTTTTCACCGCCCAAAATGGTATAAGCGCGGTATAATTGTTCTAAAAAAAATAAACGAACCATTTGATGCGAAAAGGTCATTTGCGATAAGCCTAACTTAAAATTGGCTCGCTCATATATTTTTTGATCAAATCCAAAAGGCCCGCCAATTAAGAAAACTAGGCGCTTTATGCCCGAATTTTGCTTTTGATTCATGAACTGTGCAAATTCCATCGAACTCATTTGTTTACCCTTTTCATCTAAAAAAACCAAATGATCTCCTGCCTTTAATTCATTTAAAATGAGTTTAGCTTCCTCGGTCTTTTGTTCTTTTTCGGTCTTTAAGCGCACATTTTTTGGCACATTAATTGTAATTACTTCCAGCGAACAGTAGTTCTTTAAGCGCTTAAGGTAAATGGCCATTCCTTCGTTTAAATAACTATCCTGTGTTTTATCTATTTGAATGAAAGTAATGGTCATATTATAATTTTTTTTAATTTTGTAGTACAATGAAGTACTTAATTGGTATAGTTATTTCGCTTTTCTCATTCATGTTCACCGTAAATGATACGGCTGAAGATGCAATTGCGGCTTTAAAACAAGGTAAAGTTAGCGACTTAATTAAATTATTTGACGAAAAAGTTTCCATTAAGCTGATCAATCAGGAAGACGTTTTAAGCAAATCACAAGCGGAAGCTAACATCAAAGCCTTTTTTGAGAAACATCCCGTTAAAAATTTCACTTCATCGCACACCAGTTCACAAAACACCAACTTCCAATATCTTACCGGTACCTTAGAAACCAGTAATGGTAAGTTCCGTGTATCTATTTTGATCCGTCGTAACCTTATATCTCAATTCAGAATAGAGAACGATAATGAATAAGTACATCCTACTCCACAAAAAACATTTCAATTTTAAAAAATTCATTCTCGATGCCTTAAAGGAAGATGTTGGAGATGGCGATCATACAGCGCTTTCAACCATCCCTGCTTCTCACAAAGGTAAAATGCATTTGTTGGTTAAGGAAGATGGTATTATTGCCGGAATGGAAGCCGCAAAGGAAATTTTCAAGATCATTGATAAAACCATTAAGATCAAAACCTTCGTAAAAGATGGTCAGTTCGTTAAAAAAGGCGACATCGCTTTTATTGTTGAAGGAAAAACCCAAAAACTAATTACTGCCGAGCGCTTGGTATTAAATATCATGCAGCGCATGAGCGGTATTGCCACAAAAACACATCACTTACAGGA
This sequence comes from Bacteroidia bacterium, assembly GCA_044360115.1. Taxonomy (GTDB): domain Bacteria; phylum Bacteroidota; class Bacteroidia; order B-17B0; family Aurantibacillaceae; genus Aurantibacillus. The sequence goes on along the minus strand of JBIKKW010000013.1, from coordinate 25,632 downwards.
TCTTTGCAAAGGCACTAAAACTAAGGTTATTGATACACGTAAGACCACACCCGGTTTCCGTTTTTTTGAAAAATGGGCCGTTGTAATTGGTGGTGGCGCTAATCACCGATACGGTCTGTTTGATATGATCTTAATTAAAGATAACCATATTGATTTTGCAGGAGGTGTTTCAGAGGCTATTCTTTCGGCACAAGCCTATTTAAAAAAGAAACGCAAGAAACTGCCAATAGAAGTGGAAACGCGCACCTTAACAGATGTGGAGGAAGTATTGACTCACAAAGGCGTTCAGCGCATTATGCTTGATAATTATACTGTTGAAAATACGGCATTGGGTGTAAAACTGATCAACGGTAAAAAGGAAGTGGAAAGCTCAGGCGGAATAACCGAAGCTAACATTGCTTCATACGCCCAATGTGGTGTTGATTTTATTTCGGTTGGTGCCTTAACCCATCATATCAAAAGTTTGGATCTTAGCTTAAAAGCAATTTGATCTGTTTTTTATCCAATCTTTCTATATTTTCACCTAACTTCTTAACAACTTCATTGTTTTTGTAAACAATTTTATAATATAGTATTAACGCACTATACAGAATTATGTATTTTTATAATCTTGAATTGAAAAAAGCATTAAAACCATGAAAAGTCAAAGATCGATTTTTGTTAGCTCTGTTTGTTTGTTAAGTTTAACGCTTCTGTTCGCATGTGGCGGAGGTGCTGATCAACCGGCTAAATCAAAATGGCAATCGTTTGAAATGCAAGGTACTGATACGATCAACCGTACAGATACCACAGGAATGAAGCAAGGACCATGGTTCTTTTATGCAGATAAAGGTAAAAAAGCTCAAAAAAACACAGCACCTAAGTTATTGGTAAAAGGTACTTATGTAGACGATAAACGTGAAGGTGTTTGGTACTACTACTCCATTGAAACCGGTCAGCCTAGCGATACAGTTGTATACCGTGGCGATTTTCCGGTTGAACAATAAAACCTATTACATGGCGGCCATCAACAGGTTAATATCCTTGAATGGCATGTTAAATGCTTCTCCCAGAAACTGACTGGTCAATATCCCATTGTATATATAAATACCGTTTCTTAAGCCGGCATCTTTTCTAACAATACTATCAAAACCGCCTTCTTCTCCCATATTTAAAATGATCTGTGAGAAAATGTTACTGAATGCATATGATGCCGTTCTGGCAACACGACTAGGAATATTCGGAACGCAATAATGAATTACGCCGTGTTTTCTGAAAACAGGTTTGGTATGATTGGTTACTTGCGATGTTTCAAAAACACCACCCTGATCGATACTTACATCAATAATTACAGAACCTGTTTTCATTTCACTCACCATATCTTCCGATACAATGTTTGGCGCACGTCCGTTTCTTGCTCTTAATGCGCCAATGGCTACGTCAGCAGTTTTTAAATGCTTTTCTAAAACCTTTGGAACAATAACAGAAGTGAACACGCGCGTACCCAATTGATTTTGTAAACGGCGTAAACGCGAAGTTGAATTATCAAAAACCTTAACGGTAGCACCTAATCCAATAGCAGCACGTGCAGCAAATTCGCCAACAGTACCTGCACCAATAATAACCACCTCGGTTGGTGAAATTCCACTGATACCGCCTAATATAGATCCAACACCATTGTTCACATTGCTTAATAATTCGGCAGCAATTAATATACTGGCACCTCCGGCGATCTCACCCATGGCTCTGATCACAGGGTAGATTCCTACATCATCAGTTATCAAATCGAAAGCCACGCAATTCAATTTTTTCTGCGTTAACTTCTTTAAAAAATTTTCGGGCTGAACAGAAAGTTGCAAGGCACTGAAAAGAGTTTGCTTTGGTTGCATGTATTCGATCTCTTCCAACGTTGGAGGCGCGATCTTTAAAATAAAATTGGCCTTGTATACTTCCTGCGGCGAGTGTACGATCTCTGCACCCGCTTCGCTATAATCTGTATCTTCAAAATGAGCCGCTTTTCCGGCGCCTGCCTCTATAACAATATGGTGACCATTATTTACCAATAAGGCTACAGCATCCGGCACCAAAGGCACACGGTTTTCCTGATAAGCAATTTCCTTTGGGATCCCAATAAAAAGTTTACCTTTTTTTCTGGCTACTTCAAGCATTTCCTCTTGTGGTGCAAATGCTCCTTTTGTTAGTGCCATTAAGGCTTCTTTACTCATTACCATTTTTAAAAATTTATTTTATTAATAAGCCGGTCCTCTATATTTTGGTGCATTACAATCATCAATACTTCTGCTTTTTGGTCGGTATACCAAACCAACGCGTACTTCAAATGTCCTGTTCCTGAACGCAGTGCTGCCATTTTTTAAATTATAAATATCCTGATTCCAATGGTATTCATTGAACCAGTTGATCTTTTTATATAATGGCCATTCAAAACCAAAACCAACATCGCCACTTCCCCATATCTTTTTCCATGAACTGCTATAAGGAGCGTTAGCCGGTGTTGAACTTCTGAACATGTATTCTAAACGAATACCTGCCATCCAATACCAATGCGCCGCATAGCCCATCGAATTAAAGAATTTTAAATAATTATTCCATTGAATAAAGGTATACTTATTGGTTTCAAAAGATCCTGAACGCACACCATTAAATGGGTCTATCAAATTTCTTTCTTTAGAACCTTTGTTGGTATAAGCAATTTCGGTTTGCCAACGCGGACTATCATTTCTTGAAAATTCGGCAAAAACACCTGCACCCCAACTAAAACGCTCTTTAGAAATATAACTCTGCGTATTGTAATAATCAGGATTTGCAGCATAATCAGCAGAGGTGAATGTTCGCTTTCCTTCATCTCTGTTAATATATTTATGACGCGATTGCGTTAATGCGCCATAAACACCAATACCCTTAAAGAACTGGGCATTTGTTTGCAAAGCAGCCAGAGCAAATGCTCCTAATAATATACTTTTTCTTAAATTCATTTATAAACTCATTACTTCTGCAGTAGGACTAATTTTTTTAACCAAACCTTGAAGCACTTTTCCCGGTCCGCACTCAATAAAATAAGTAGCGCCATCAACCGTCATTTGCTGAACACTTTGTGTCCATTTTACAGGCGCAGTTAATTGTGCAATTAAATTTTGCTTGATGGCATTTGGATCATTTACCGCATTGGCCGTTACGTTTTGGTAAACCGGACAAATAGGATTATTGAAAGAAGTTGCGTTAATAGCAGCTTCTAACTCCACACGGGCAGGCTCCATTAATGGTGAATGAAATGCGCCACCAACAGGTAATACCAAAGCACGTTTAGCGCCGGCAGCTTTTAATTTTTCGCATGCGGTGTTTACACCATCAATACTTCCTGAAATAACTAATTGGCCCGGACAATTGTAATTAGCCGCTACTACAACCTGACCGGATTGAGTGATCTCTTTACAAATATCTTCAACCACTTTATCATCTAAATTTAAAATGGCAGCCATGGTACTTGGATTTAATTCACAAGCCTTTTGCATGGCCAAGGCACGTTTATAAACCAATTGCAAAGCATCTTCAAAACGTAAAGTTTTGTTGGCAACCAATGCAGAGAACTCACCTAAAGAGTGACCGGCCACCATATTCGGAGCAACTTCATTTTGCTTGGTTAGATATAAAATAACCGAATGCAAAAAAATTGCCGGTTGAGTGATCTTGGTCTGTTTTAATTCCTCATCGGTTCCGGTAAACATCACATCCGATATTTTAAAACCTAAAATATCATTAGCTTGTTCAAATAACTGTTTAGCAAGCGGAGAATTATCATATAGATCTTTTCCCATACCTGAAAATTGGGAACCTTGACCAGGGAAAACGTAAGCTTTCATCATAAACTGTTTTAGAAAATGTTAAGATTATAAATTTAGCAGGAAACCAGTGAGAAAGCAACTGAAAGAATAAGCAGTATTCAACTATTTGATGTTAGTATCGCCTTTGATCAGTTTGAACAAGTATATGCTAAAAGAAACAAATCCTAAAGCAAAAGGTATAGCTGTAAAATTTTTGTATTCTATGAAATCAAAAAACTCGGCACACATCCAAAAACTGTTTGCAGTTATCCAAAAAAGCACCGCCAAATTCACAAAAAAATCGGGCATACGGAGGGTTTTATAACAAATGAATATAGCAATGGCCACAGTTGGAATGATCATGGAAACACCCAATATCTTGTACTCCATAACCCAACTGGTATCTTTTATTAGCCAAAAGAAAATGTGGAAGTTATCGGTAACTCTGGGGTTTTTAAATCTTTCCAAAGAAAATTTCATGAGCAACTAAACCTTTAGTACATTTAATGGTCAAATATACTTAAAAACCCCTTTGTGGCATCTGCGGCAGATACAGATATTTTAAAATTGTATAAAGAAGAAAGCACTCGTAATAAGTCGCTTGAACTGCTCATAGATAAATACCAACAAAAACTTTACTGGCACATCCGCAAAATTGTGATCGATCATGATGACAGTGATGATGTTTTACAAAATACTTACATAAAAATATGGAAGGGATTGGCCAATTTTAAAGAAGAAAGCGCTTTGTTTACCTGGATGTATCGTATTGCTACCAATGAGGCCTTAACCTTTTTAAGCCAAAAGCAAAAAAAGCAAACAAGCTCTATTCATCCTATTGAATACCAGTTATCTAAATCACTTGAAAGCGACCATTACTTTAAAGGGGATGAGATACAGTTGAAATTGCAACAAGCCATTTTAACTTTACCGGAAAAGCAGCGTATTGTTTTTAATATGCGCTATTATGATGAAATGCCGTATGAGCAAATGAGTGAGGTGCTGGAAACATCAGTTGGAGCGCTGAAAGCGAGCTATCATTTAGCGGCCAAAAAAATTGAAGATTATTTAACCAAAGATTAAACCTTAAACCGAATTAGCAGTCAAAACATAAATTGGACAACAACACAAACATATTTGATCAGTTTGGATTACCTCAAGGGTACTTTAATAGTTCTAAAACATCGATTTTAAACCGTATTGAATGGCAACAAGAACACGAAGTTTACCCTACCCTTTTAAAATTAAAGGGCGAAAATGGCTTCGTTGTTCCTGCGGATTATTTTCAATTGAACGAGAACAAGCTCGAACTATTGAGTTATCCAACCTTACATGCCTTACAAAAGCAAAATGCATTTGAAACACCAAAAGGGTATTTTGAGGAACAGACCAATAAACTGCAGCAACGTTTTGAAGTAGAAAGCGAGTTACAATTACACGCTAATTTACACCGTGTTGAGAAAGTATTGCCTTACACCGTTTCAGATAACTACTTTAACGAAAGCAAGGCACGTTTAACAAAACTGGAAACACCTCAAAGTGGCGCAAAGATCATTTCCATGAACCGAAAACCACTTTGGTTTGCAGCTGCCGCTGTTTTAACCATTGTTTTTAGCTTGTGGATATACAATGCTTATTTTAACCAAACAGAGATAATTGACGGCGATTGCAACACCCTGGCATGCATTGAAAAGCGTGAACTATTAAAATATAAGCTGGAGAATTTAGAGAACGAAGAGTTGTATGAATTGGTAAATACAAAGCAACTTGAAGAACGATTAAATAAAAAAGAAGCAACAGATAGCTTAAAAACAACCGATACAATTGATTCGGCCATATTAGATTACATTGAATGATAAAAGGAATTAAAATATTGATCATAACCTTTTTTGTATTTTGTTTGCAGTACGCATCTCATGCGCAGGCGCAAAGAGACAAGATCGAAGAGTTGCGTTTTTCCTTTTTATCTAAAAAAATGGAATTAAGTACGGCTGAAGCTGAGAAGTTTTGGCCGGTTTATAACGAATTGCAAGATAAGTTAAAGGCGGTTAAACGGAATTTAAGATTGAGTTACCGAAATTTACCTGCCAATTTCACCGATAAGGAAGCAGAAGAATTATTAGCTTTAGAAAACAAAAGCAGAGCGGCCGAAACCGAATTACATAAAACTTATAACGAAAAAATTAAGGCGATAATTGGCGCTAAAAAATTGGTGAAACTTCAGATCTATGAAGAAGAATTTAAAAAAGAAGTGATAAACGCCATTAAAGAGAAATAAAGCGATAGTGCTTAAACGTATTCAAAATAGCTCCATAGTGCTGATGTATATTGGCACTATTCTTTTATTTAATCATAAAATAAAGGGCCAATCGACCTTTGACAGTTTAAAAATTAAGCAACCAAAGCACTATTTTAAAACGCAAATTTTTGTTGATTCCTATAGCAAGACCAATCAAAATTTAACGGATACGGTTAAGAATAAAGTATTAAATGACCGACTTAAAACATACGGACTCAAACAATTCAATTTAGGATTTTATACACCAATCTATACGCATCTCGAAACCAATGCCGATACCAGTATTTATGCCAACTCGCATTATTTACTTACCGGCAATTTTTTAACCTTACAGCCAACTTTTAATGGCTTGCAGCAACACACCTTAATGAAGTTTGGTTTGGGTTTGCGTATTATTCACAATACCGGAAAAAAAGGCGTTTGGTTCATTGATATATCTCCATTTGTTACCAAAGACATCACTTTTGATGAGAATATCAAATACTGGCGATTAGCAAACTCATTTATATATAGCCATAATTTTTCCGAAAGATTTAACATGCGTGTTGGATTAACAAAGTCCTTCCTATGGGGTAACAGAAATTACCTGCCTTATATAGGCTTTAGAATAGGAAGATTGGATCGTGTACACTTTAGCTTACAATTTCCAAAGAACATGAGTTTAAACATTCCTATGGGTGATCATTTCCGTTTAAGCGTGTTTACCAAGCCTCAAGGTGGTATGTATCTATTCTCAAATAAAGATTCGGTTTATTATTTTAACGATTCGGCAAAATATTTTCATTTTACACACTACGAAGTATTAAGTGGTTTAAGGTTGGATGTGGTTTTCAATAAAAATATTGCCGCATACATTTCTCTTGGATCAAGCACCAGAAACAACATTACCTTTTACTCGCAATCAGCAAATGCAGATAGACCCAAACTACCTTATAAACGTTACTTTTATGAGCAAAATTTAAAAACGGTAGGCTTTTTTAATTTCGGACTCGTTTGGCGTTTCGGTAAGACCAAAAGTTTTTATAACATCCGAAATTTATATGATGCCTACGACCTTAATAATACCAATGGCGTTGGTGACGTGAATTTAGGTCCGGGTAATATTGATATACCTATAAAACAAAGCATTAAACGCAGCAATCTTAACTTAGCAGATGTTCAAGACCTTATCGACGCAAACGATAACTAGACCTTCAACCTTCCCTTATTCACACAATTTGAACTTGCTAACATAATTAAGGCAGGCTTTCAATTTTTCATATATTTACCCAATAGAATTTTAAAGCATGACAACAAAAACAATTATCGGCAAACAGATCGCATTCGCACTATTTATTTTAATAATTGGCGTTGCCAATGGATTTGCGCAGAAGGACACATTACATATTTTTTATCAAGGTTATAGCACAAAAATGCTCGACTCCAATGAAACTAAAATTGGGAACTGGGCAAAATCGTTAAAAGGCAAGCATGTTAATGTAGATGTATTATGTTATTACTATGATTCTGAACATAAAAAAGAAGCCGCTGAACGTTCAGAAGAAATGTTTCTTATTTTGAATAGAAAGGCTCGTGAATTGATCACCATTAATTCAAACGCTCCAAAAAAAGGCGAAAAATCCCAAAGAACACGCGTTGATATTGTTTACTCTTTTGCAGATGGATCAGGTGCAATTACAAGCGATAAAAAAACAGAGGTAAAAGAAGAAAAAACAGATTCGAAAAAGAAAGAAGAGTCGAAAGAAAAAATAAGTAAGTCTGAAACTAAATCAGATTCGAAACATAAGGATAGCGATAAATCAAAGGAAAAAGAAAAAAAGGAATCAAGCGAATCAACAACTAAAAAAGAACAACCTGCTTCAACCGAGCAGGTAAATGAAGATACCGACGATACCTATACCATTTATGTGAATGGCGAAAAAAAGGTGATGAAAAAGAAAACCACTAAAAAGAAATAAGATCAAAAGGCCTGTAAAAAGGCCTTTTTTGTTTTTGTAACTCCTGAATTGAAATTAGATTGGCAATATGCAGTATATTTACCAATAGAAATCTAACGTGTTCAGGTCAGTACAAATATTCTTTTTGATAGTGTTATTTTGTTGCAAGCAATTTTATGGCCAAAATGATTCTGTTCCGTTAAAAAACAATTCAAAGAAGATCATTTTAGGCGCGGCATCCACAGCATTTGCGGGTGGCTCATTAATTTACCTTTCAAAGGCCTGGTATTTACATTATAACAACGGCAAGTTTCATTTTTTTAATGATAATACCGAATGGTTGCAAATGGATAAGGTTGGGCATATTTGGACAACTTATAACACAGGCCGTTTAATGATGGATGCCTTTGATTGGGCAGGATTCTCAAAAAAACAAAAACTCTTATATGGTGGCGGAATTGGTTTTGCCTACATGACCTGTATTGAAGTAATGGATGGTTATAGCGAAGGATGGGGATTTTCTTACGGCGATATGATCGCTAATGGTTTGGGAACCGGCGCTGCCATAGCCCAGGAAGCAGCCTGGAACGAGCAACGGATCTTTGTAAAATACAGTTATCATGAAAGTGGCTTTGCTGATTATAATCCGAATTTGTTAGGTAAAAATTTATCAGAAAAACTCTTAAAGGATTATAATGCCCAAATTTATTGGCTAAGTTTTAGTCCGTTCAACTTTATACATTCTGATAAAAAACTACCAAAATGGCTTGCCCTATCTTTTGGATATGGCGCAAGAGGAATGGTTCGCGGGAATGAAGATTTTATAACTTACACATCTCCCAATAACTCTAGTACAAGTTACACGGTGAAATTTGAACGTATTAGAAGCTATTATTTAAGTTTAGATATAGACCTGACAAAGATCCCTACCAAAAATAAATTCTTAAAAACGGTATTTACTGTTTTTAATACGGTAAAGGTTCCGGCTCCTTCCCTCTCCTTCAATAAATACGGAAGTAATTTTTATTGGTTACGTTAATTGATCTTGCGTTTGTGTTTCCAACGCTTATGGCTCCATAACCAATTATATGGTTGCTTTTTAATATTTTCCTCTAAACAAGTTACATGAAGTTGGCTTAACTCCCCCGGTGCAAAAGCTTTTGGATCATCGGTTATCTTTTTCACATCCAACTCATACATGCCTCTTTTAACTTTTATCACGCTCACATAAACCATCGGGTAATTAAATTTCTTGGCAATTTTTTCAGGACCATTAAATACGGCTGTGTCCTGTTCTAAAAACCGTGTCCAAAAGGCACTTTCGGGCGGTGCGCTTTGATCGGCAATTAAACCTATGGTGAAGTTTTTATGCTTATTAGAAACTAAAAATGGATAGAATTCCTTTAACGGAATAAAACTTCCACCAAATCGGTTGCGCCATTTGAAGATGAATGCATCAAATGCCTTATTTGACAATGGATGGTAAACACCTAATAATTCCTGATTAAATTGCGTTTGATACGATAATGCGTTCCACTCCCAATTACCGCAATGCCCCATCACCGCTATTATCGTTTGTTTTTGGGAAGCATACTCGTTAAAGATCTTTTTTGCATTATCGGTATAACTGCAGCGTTTGGTTAACTCCTCCTTTGATATACTTGCCGTTTTAATGGTTTCAAATATCACATCACAAAAATGTTTATAGAACTGTTTCGCAATTTGCTGTATCTCTTCTTCCGTTTTTTCAGGAAAAGCGTTACGCAAATTCATTAAAACAACTTTTTTGCGATAACCCAAAACATAATACACCAAAAAGTAAAAACCGGTGCTTTTTAAATACAGCACCGGCATTGGTAAATACGAAATTAAGTAAACAATAGGTATGACAATAAATCGTATCAAACTTATTTAAAAGTTAGGTTTAAGTAAATACTTATTGTAAAAATCAACAATATGACCAACTGCTTCATCGGCAGTATCAACCAACTTAATAAAGTTCAGATCGGTCTCATGAATGTAATGTTCACTCGCCAGCATATCTTTTTTGATCCACTCCAATAATCCATTCCAATATTCTTTACCAACCAAAACTACAGGGAACTGAGCTATTTTACTGGTTTGCACTAATGTTAAGGCTTCAAACAACTCGTCCATCGTACCAAATCCACCGGGCATCCCAATAAAACCTTGCGAATACTTTAAGAAAATGGTTTTACGTACATAAAAGTAATCGAAGTTGATACTCTTATCATGATCAATGTAATCATTTGGTTTTTGCTCAAATGGCAGTACAATATTCAAACCAACACTTTTACCATTACCGCGTTTAGCACCTTTATTGGCGGCCTCCATTATGCCTGGTCCGCCACCGGTTATAATACCGTAACCTTCCAGTGTTAACTTATAGGCAATTTCTTCGGCTAGAATGTAATATTTGTTATCGGGTTTTGTACGCGCACTACCAAAAATGGATACACACGGACCAATACGACTCATTTTCTCGAATCCTTCAACAAACTCGCTCATGATCTTAAAAATGTGCCAACTGTCGCTTGCCTTAATTTCTTTAAAATCTTTCTCAGCAAACGCTTTTCTAATTCTGTCTTCGCTATCTTTTGTCATAATACTTTTTTATTATAATACAATTAGTATGCCATACGGCACAGTTATTTCTTAAATTTTATAAATTCCATATAATCCTGCAGGATAATGGTTGCGCTTATCTTATCTACATTCTCCTTTATTTTCCGATCCTTCTTTTTCATTCCGCCCATTAACATGGTTTGATGAGCAATGGCACTTGTAAAACGTTCATCGTAACGCACAATTTCAACATCAGGAAAGGTACGTTGCAAATGGATCACAAAAGGATCAATAAAACGGGCACTGTCACTCTTCTCATTTTGAAGGGTTTTTGGTTCGCCAACAACAATGATGTCTACTTTTTCTTTACTCAAATAATTTTTCAAATAATCAACCACATCTTTGCTATGAACCGCATCAAGTGAGGATGCAATAATGCGCATTGGATCAGTTACTGCTAATCCAACGCGTTTACTGCCATAATCTATTGCTAATATTCGCCCCACAATAGTGTAAAGATATCATAACACCTGTTAGCAATAAGTTGAATTTACAGATAATGTAAACACCCAATTTTTAATTACTTTTAATACATGAATACCTACCCTTTATTTTTAGCTGGCGAGTTTTTAACTACCAAAGAAACTTTGGCTGTTACTCACAAATACGAAAACATAACCTTTGCAAATACTTATTTGGCCGATGAAAAGGTATTGGAATATGCCATTAAACGTGGTGTTGAGGCTAAAGTGGAAATGAAGAACCTGAGTTCGCTTGATAAATTTGAGATATTAAATAGCATTCATTTAAAAATTACGGTAGATCGGTTAAGACTGGCCGAGATCTTAAGTATTGAATCGGCAAAACCAATCAGATATGCTTTATCGGAGATCGATAGAGCCGCGCAAACATTTTTAATTGCGGCAGAGGAAGCAAAACGCTTACCGAAAGAATACATAAGTTTAGATTGGACGGCGAATGGCAAAGGTAAAGAAGGGTTAGTAAAATACTTTCCTGTAGGATTAGTGGCCGGTATTGCGCCATTTAATTTCCCTTTGAATTTGGCCGTTCATAAAATTGCGCCTGCTATAGCTGCTGGTTGTCCCATTATTTTAAAACCTGCCTCTTCTACCCCATTATCAACGCTCGAGTTAGCAAAGATCATTGCTGAGACCAAACTGCCTAAAGGTGCACTTTCCATTTTACCAATGGATCGCAAAACCGGTAATTTGCTGGTAACAGATAAGCGTATAAATCTTTTGAGTTTTACAGGATCGCCGGAAATTGGTTGGGAAATAAAAAAACAAAGCGATAAAAAAAAGGTTGTATTGGAACTTGGTGGCAACGCCGGAGTTATTATTGCGCCAACAGCCAAAGTTGAAGATATCATTGAAAAATGCATAACCGGTGCCTTTGCCTACAGTGGTCAGATCTGTATTCATGCGCAACGTTTTTATGTTCATGAAAGTGTTTTTGAAAAATTTAAAAAGGCCATGGTGCAACGCGCCAAAAAATTAGAATTTGGTAATCCATTAAAACCCGAAACAGAAATTAGCGACATGATCGATGAAGCTAATGCCATTCGTGTTGAGAATTGGATCAATGAAGCCAAAAATTTAAACGCTACATTATTATGCGGTGGCAAACGCACCGGAAAATTTATTGAGCCAACCATATTAACCAATACAACTAAACAAATGAAAGTGAACTCAGAAGAAATTTTTGGTCCGGTAATTTGTATTGAACCTTATTCAGGCGCCATTGAAAATGCCATTGATAAAATAAACGATTCAAAGTTTGGCTTACAATGTGGTGTTTTTACCGACTCCATTGATGAATTAAATAAATGTTACAACACCATTGATGTTGGTGGAATAATTCATAATGACGTACCAACTTTACGTTTTGATCAAATGCCATACGGCGGTGTTAAAGAAAGTGGTTTGGGACGGGAAGGCGTTAAATACGCGATATACGACATGTTAGAAGCTAAGGTGTTAGTTAGATAAATTAAATAAGTGTTCAAAAAGTATTTGCTTATAGTCGTTTTTTAGTCGTTAATCTAATTTACGATTTTAACTCACCTGCTACATATAACTTTGCGTGGTAAAAAATTATCACTATATTTAAAATATAAACTACAATTAGATGGAAAGCATTTTTATAAAAGGTACTAAACGAACTCCTGAAATTGTATTTAAAATAAATGGATTTTTGTCCATCAATGGTGTTTCAATTCCTGAAGATGCCAATGAATTTTACCAATCAACCATGGAGTGGTTGGATAAATATGAAAAATTAGATCCTGAAAACATCAACTTTAAGATCAACTTTGTATATATGAATACCACAAGCACTTCAAGTATCTTAAAAATTTTAAGAAAGGCTTTTGAAGTTTGTAAAAACAAAGAAAATGTAAAGATCACTTGGACCTATGAAAAGGATGAACAGGATATGTTTGAACAAGGTAAAGTACTTGAGAAATTAGTGGGTCAAAGTTTTATTTTCGAGGAAAAGGATATACTAGGAGCATGATCCAACAAAAAGTAAAGGGAACAAATAGTTCCCTTTTTTATTTTACAAATTAGCCATACCTTTAAAAAAACATTTTTATGGAATACCGTCGTTTAGGCAAATCAGGACTACAAGTTAGCGTATTATCGTTTGGAAGCTGGATCACATTTGGAAAGCAAATTGGCGATAACACCGCCGAAGAATTAATGAGCTTGGCTTATGATTCAGGCGTTAATTTTTTTGATAATGCAGAGATCTATGCTCGTGGTCAATCGGAACTTGTAATGGGTGCTATCTTAAAAAAGAAGAATTGGGTTAGAAGTTCGTATTGCGTTTCCAGTAAAGTATTTTTTGGATTTGAAGAAGGTAAACCAAATCAAACCGGTTTATCGCGCAAGCATATCGTGGAAGGCTGCAATGCTGCATTAAAACGCCTGCAGTTAGATTATTTGGATATGCTTTTCTGTCACCGTCCTGATAAGAACACACCTATTGAAGAAACCGTTTTAGCAATGAATACCTTAATTCAACAAGGTAAGATACTTTATTGGGGAACCAGTGAATGGGCTAATGACGAGATCATGGCGGCCATTGCTGTTGCTAAAGATTATAAATTGATCGGACCAACCATGGAGCAACCGCAATACAACATGTTTGAAAGAACTAAACTTGAAAAAGATTATTTGCTATTATTCAGAGATCATGGTTTAGGTACAACTATTTGGAGTCCGCTTGCCAGTGGATTATTAACCGGTAAATACAATAACGCGAGTCCTACCGATACACGTTTGAATATTGAAGGAATGGATTGGCTTAAGGAGCGCACCTTAGGAGATAATTCACGTATTGAAAAAGCAAAAAAACTAGATGTGCTCGCCAAAGAACTAGGAACAACATTACCAAAATTAGCCATAGCATGGTGTGTGAAAAATCCTAATGTGAGCACAACTATTTTAGGTGCCAGCAAAACAGTGCAATTGAAAGAAACATTATCATCGTTAGATGTGCTTCCATTATTAACTACAGAGATAATGGTTAAGATCGATGAGATACTTGATAACAAACCGGTATTAGCACAATATTAATGGATCAGATTTTTAAAGATCTTAAAATTGTTGAATTGGCTGGTGTTTTAGCCGGACCTAGCGTTGGTTATTTTTTTGCTGAACTGGGTGCAAAAGTAATTAAGATCGAAAATCCGAATACCAACGGCGATGTTACAAGAAGTTGGAAACTGAGAACAGAAGATCCTAAAAGTAAAACCAGTGCTTACTTTTGGAGTATAAATGGATCAAAGGAGTTCAACTTTTTAGATATTACCACCGAGAGTAATTTGAAAAAACTGCACGAATTAGTTAAGGATGCAGATATTGTGATCACCAATTATAAAAAAGGTGATGATAAAAAACTGAAAGTTGATTATTCAACTCTGTCAAAAATAAACAGCCAATTAATTTATGCTTCCATAAATGGTTTTGGAAATGATAATCCACGCACGGCATTTGACCTGATACTACAGGCAGAAAGTGGATTTATGTTCATGAACGGTGAACCAAACAGTGTGCCCACAAAAATGCCGGTAGCACTCATCGATCTTTTAGCCGGGCATCAGCTTAAAGAAGCTATTTTAATTGCACTTATTAAAAAATACAAAGAGAAAAAAGGAAGTCATATTTCTGTTTCCTTATTTGATAGTGCCGTGGCTTCATTGGCCAATCAGGCAACAAATTGGTTAATTGGCGAGCATTTACCAATTGCAAGCGGATCATTACATCCAAACATTGCACCATATGGCGAACTCTTTTTAACGAAAGATAAGCACTATGTAACATTTGCTATTGGCTCAAACAAACAGTTTGAAGCGTTGTGTGCGGCCATAAATAATAATAGTTTGGCACGTGATCCAAAATATACAACCAATCAAAACAGAGTAAAGAACAGGCATGAGCTTTATTCCATCCTCAACAATCATATTTCAAAGTTCCAATTCAAAGACCTTTTTAAAACTTGCCTGAGTAACGAAATCCCTATGGGTAAAATCAGGAACATGAAAGAAGTATTTGAATTACCGGAAGCCAAAGCTTTGATAAGAGAAATAATGGATGGGAAAGAAACCAAGAAAACTGTAACCAGTATAGCGTTTAAATTCATCAAATGAACGTAAAGTTTGCACAAACCAAACAAGATGTTGAAAGGATCATTGATCTGCGTTATAAGATCCTTCGTGAGCCATGGCAACAACCAAAAGAAACATCAACTGATGGCATGGAAGATAAATGCTTTAATGCCTTGATTGAAGATGCGAACGGAACTGTTATTGCCTGTGGCAGATTGCAGGAAAATGAGAATAAGATCGGGCAAATACGTTATATGGCCGTTGATAGTAACCAACAAGGAAAAGGTTTGGGTAAACACATTTTAATTGCTTTAGAAAAGAAAGGTAAAGAAATTGGTTTAACAACCATTGAACTTCAGGCTAGAGAAAATGCGGTTGCGTTTTATGAAACTAACAATTACTTACTAAAAGAAAAAAGCTTTAAGCTTTGGGATATCATACAACATTATCTGATGTATAAACTTCTTTGAACTACTCCTCTACTTTCTTCTTATTTTCTTTTGGTTTATTATTTAATCTTAAAACCAAACCTGCCTGAACAATTGCTCCTTTTTCGTATCCAAGTTCGGCTGAATATCCAAACACATTATTAAAGTATTGGCGATAACCAATGGTTGGCGCAAAGTAAACACCACCCGGTAACGAAAGATCGTAATCTAAATTTGGGAATACTTTATTTACATCGGTGCTGCTAAAATCTATATTCAAGGTGTTCTTGGTAATTCCTATACCCATTCCAATAAAAATATCCATTTCGTTATTATCTATCGGAATATGAATATTTGGTCTGATACCAAAAGATGTACTAGTGATCTTAAATTTATAAGTATCTATCTCATCGGTGCCTGTAACCTGCCCTGCATGTAAAACATTGTAATTGTCCTTTACATCAAATCGCATATTCCAGGTTCCGCCGCTTATGCCCAAACCAAAATATTTGTTTATACCATATTCAGCTCTAAAAAGTATAGGAAACATTCCGGTTATTTCCGAAACCTCAATGCGATCATTGAACTTTGATTTAAAAACATTACTTCCGGTACCAATTTTCACAATACCTCTGTATAAGTGCGGCACACCCATATTAACACCTGCAACAATTGTTCCCTGGTTAAATCCTTGAGAAAATCCTAAAGCAGAATAACAAATTGCTGCAAGTATCAATACTGTTCTTTTCATTTATAATATCAATTAATATCCAAAAACATCTTTTAAGGTAAGCACTTTAACCGGACCATAACTTTCCAATACTTTCATATCCAGGTTTTCTTTTTTACCAATCACCAAAATGGTTAAGTTTTTGCCTTTAATGTAGGTGTTATGGAATTTTTTCACATCATCATAAGTAAAGGTGTTCACTTTATCAAACACATCTTTACGTATATCTCTGTTCAAACCTAATTGTTGAGCGTTTAGGTAGTTGAAAATAACTTCAGCTTTATTGATACGTTGTGAACTTATTTCTTGCAATAAATTTTCTTTTGACGCCGAAAATGCTGCTTCCGATTTAGGAAGTTCTGTTAAAAGATCTTTCATACCTTTCATGGCCTCTGGTAATTTATCCACTTGCGAACCAATGTAAGACATGTTAAAGAAAGGCTTGCTTGGTTTGTTTGGCTGGTTGTATCGCGAATAAACCGAATACGCTAAAGCCTTTGATTCACGAAGATCTTGAAACACCACACCACTCATACCATCACCAAAATAAGCATTATATAGCTGTACGATCGGCAACATGGCTTCGCTATACTTTTCACCCTGACTTAACATCACAATTTCTGCTTGCTTCATGTCGTAATCGATCACATAAACTTCGTTTGCAATATCACGATAAGTGAAGTTGAACGCAGCCGGTACAGCTTTATAACCGGTTGACGGAGCCTTATGATTTGTATTTAATTTCTCAGTTACTTCGTTCAATTCGCTTGGTCCGTAGTATAATATCTTATGATCATAAGTTAAAAGATCTTTTAGCTTTTTCTTGATATCATCTGGTGTTAACTTATCCAACTCTTCATTACTTAATTGGTACGTAAACGGATTTACAGCACCAAAACGTGCATAGCTCAATAATCCGCGATTTAATATAATTCCTTTTTGTTGTTTTTGATCATCTCTGTCTTTTTTGATATTACTGATCATACTTTTTAAAGCCTCATTATCGACAACCGGATTGGATAAAACTTTTTCAAACAACACAAGTGCCTGAGCAAAATTATCGCTTAAACCATTTAAACTTACCCAGGTATCTTCATTATCACTGAATGCGTTAAATGAACAACCTAATTTGTAAAGCTCCTGCTTGATCTGTGCAGCAGACATATCAGGTGTTGAGATGTAATCTAAGAACTTAACGGCAATAGATGAAACCTTATCGTTATTATTACCCATATCAAACTTATAGTACAACTCAAATACTTTATTCTCATTATTCTTATTGTACAACACCGGAATGTTTGACGTTAATTTTGCTTTTTGAATATCCGTTTCATAATTAATGAACTTCGGTTGTATGTTGGCAACCTTAGCTTCATAAATATTCTTCACAAATGGTGAAACATTATCCCTGTCAACTTCAACCGGAGTAATGGCTGGTTTCTCAACCTTTTGAACGTTTTTATCTTCGCCAATACGTTTATATACTACGGCGTAATTATTGGCAAGTAAATGTTTGTTTGCAAAATCAACGATCTCCTGTTTTGTGATCTTTGACATGCGCTCCATTTTATCAACTTGCTTTTGCCATTTTACATCATTTGTAAATGCGCTCATCATTTCCATGGCACGCATATTATTATCTTCTAAGGATTTTGTTTTGTTCAATTTCATATCTGTTATTACGGCTTGTAACAACCAATCAGGAAAATCTCCTTTTTTCAATAAATCAATTTGCGTTAAAAGTAATTGTTCAAGATCTTCTAATTTCTGACCTTCCATTGGTGAACCGGCAATCCCAAAAATGCCGTAATCTTTCATAGCAAATGAAAATGCCTGAGCACCTAATGCTTTTTGTCCTTGATTGATGTTAATATCAACCAAACCTGCTTTACCGTTAGATAAAATAGCGGCAACTAACTCACACATATCCATATCTTTTGAGCCTTCACCATCAAAACGCCAAACTACGTTTATACTTTCCGGATCAGGACCAAATACATTCACCGCACGCTTTGAAGTAATAGGCTCTTCTTTTGCCGGAACATAAGTATCTAAAGGTTTGTTGGCAAAACTGTTGAAATTCTTTTCGATCTGCACAATAACTTTATCCGGATCAAAATCACCACTCATGATAATGGCCATATTATTTGGCGTATACCATTTGTTGTAATAATTATTGATCTCCTTCATCGACGGATTCTTTAAATGATCAATAGTACCAATGGTTGTTTGTGTACCATAATTGTTTTTAGGGAATAAAACTTCAAAAATAGCTTCAGATGATTTTCTATCATCATTATCCAATCCTCTGTTCTTTTCTTCGTATACGGCCTCTAACTCGGTATGAAATAATCGTAAAATTGGTTTACGAAAACGTTCTGCTTCAATTTTTAACCAGCTTTCTATTTGATTGCTTGGAATATCATTTACATAAACCGTTTGATCGAACGAAGTAAAGGCATTTGTACCTTGTGCACCAATTGCAGCCAACATTTTATCATATTCATTGGCAATTGCATATTTTGCTGCAACACCACTTACGCTATCAATTTGATGATAGATCTTTTTACGCGCTGCTTCATCCTTTGTACCACGATACAATTCATAAAGATCCTCGATCTTTTTGATCTCTGCCGTTTCTTTAGCTGCATCTTTGGTGCCAAACTTATCCGTTCCTTTGAACAACATATGCTCAAGGTAATGCGCCAAACCGGTTGCATTGGCCGGATCATTCTTACTTCCTGCTTTTACGGCAATTAAGGTTTGAATGCGAGGTGCATTTTTGTATACAGATAAATACACTTTCATGCCGTTCTTTAATGTATAGATACGCGCATTGTATGGATCATTTAATGCA
This sequence comes from Bacteroidia bacterium, assembly GCA_044360115.1. GTDB lineage: Bacteria > Bacteroidota > Bacteroidia > B-17B0 > Aurantibacillaceae > Aurantibacillus. Next base: position 6,347 of record JBIKKW010000013.1, on the reverse strand, counting down.
TACTCGTAGTTTAAACCAGTTTTCTTTGGTCCGTCTACCGGCGCTTTTGAAGCGGCTTTGGCTGCAGGTTTAACTTGCGCTACCGAGGTAAACGCTAAACAAAGTGCTAAGGCTGAGATGATCAGTTTTTTCATATGGTGTTTGAATGTTATTTAGTTAATATTCCACTTCAAGATCGAAGCGCTTTTTTAATTCGAGTAATGCAGGATTGCGCTCACTCATGGTTTTAAATTTTTCTATTGGTTTGAACGCTTTTACAACAACGGCCTCACCTTCTTTGATCTGGAATGTTAGAAAAATGGTGTTGTTCTTTAGATCTTTTCGAATGGTATCTAACATTTCCTGCTTTAATTCCTGGAATTTTTCGAGCTGGGAATGATTGATCAATGTAATGTTGATCTCAGTACCATTAATTAGATCGATATGTGCGTTAGAAAGTGAAATGTAAATGTTCTTAGAACTGTTTTCCTTTGACTTGGCATAGCGTGCCACCGCATCTTTAATTTCCGATAAACCAACTGTTTTGTTTTCGTAAACCTCCTCGGTGCTGCTTTTTTCTGGTGCCGATGTTGCATTTGGCAATGGTTTATCTGCCAATGCTTCCTTTAACGAAAAGCCTGCTGCACTTTTTAATTGATGAAAAGGTACTACCGGCTTATTGGCCGTTTGAATTGTAGGTTCATCCAATTTTGGTTTAATTACTTGAGTTGATTGTTTGTTTTCTTGACTTTGAGACGAATGAGTCTCTAATTCATCCTTTTTTTTTTCCGCCTCCAAAGAAGCGGTCAAATAACACATTTGCATTAAGGCCATTTCAACCAACAGTCGCTGGTTCTTGGCACTTCGGTAACTCACATCGGTTTTACTGATCAATGCAAGGGCCTTTAATAAGAATTGCACGGTACAGTTTTTTGCCTGCTCGCCATATTTTTGTTTGAGGGCATCGCTAACTTCTAATAACGATAAGGTTTGCGGATCTTTACTTACCAGCAGGTTCCTTAAATGCTCGCCTAAGCCAATTATAAAGTTATGTCCGTCAAAGCCTTTCTTTAAAATATCATCAAAAATTACCATTACCTGCGGTAATTCCTGTGCTAAAAAACTATCTGTAAGTTTAAAGTAATAATCGTAATCCAATACATGCAAATTCTCAACAACCTGCTTGTAGGTTAAATGATTTCCGGTAAAGGCAACCATTTGATCAAAAATAGAACAGGCATCACGCAAACCACCATCAGCCTTTTGCGCAATAATGTGCAAGGCTTCCGGCTCATAACTTACATGTTCGCTTTCAGCCATAAAGGCCAAATGATTACTGATATCTTCGGTTTTAATTCGGTTAAAATTAAATACCTGACAACGCGATAAGATCGTTGGAATGATCTTGTGTTTTTCTGTTGTAGCTAAAATAAATTTAGCATGTTTCGGCGGCTCTTCCAACGTTTTTAAAAAGGCGTTGAAAGCGGCTGTACTCAGCATGTGAACCTCGTCGATAATATAAACCTTATACTGACCTAACTGCGGCGCAAATCTCACTTGATCAACCAAATTACGAATATCCTCCACCGAATTATTACTCGCCGCATCTAATTCATAAACATTCAACGAAGCGCCTGAATTAAAAGATTGGCATGATTCGCACTGATCACACGCTTCACCCTGAGGCGAAACATTAAAACAGTTAATGGTTTTGGCAAAAATACGCGCGCAGGTTGTTTTCCCTACTCCTCTTGGTCCACAAAATAAATAAGCTTGTGCTAATTGATTTTGGATAATGGCATTTTTTAAAGTATTGGTTATATGACTCTGACCAACAACTGTGTTAAAGTGCTGTGGACGATACTTACGAGCCGATACGATAAAATTTTCCATGGTTACTAGACAATAAATATAACGGAATAAAAGTGTTTAAGGAAAAGAAGTTGCCATTAAAAAAGGTTAAATTATTAACTACTTGTGAATAATTTTATTTAAAAGAATTAATTTAACACCATTGAAAATACTTCTAAAAATACTGGTTTTAACCGCCTTTTGTTTTTCTGCAAGTGCACAAGAGTCAATAAGAGGTATTGTTGTTGAAAAAGACAGTGCTACCGTTATGCCATATGTTTACATTATTAGTAAAGCTACCGGCAATGGCACCATGAGTAATTTGGATGGTAAATTTTTGATCATTGCCAATATTGATGACACTTTAGTATGTTCTTACGTTGGTTATGCCAAGCAATACATTCCTGTAAAAAGTTTAAAAAAGAACAGCAAAGGCGAATTTGTTATTTTAATGAAAACGCAACTCATCAATTTAAATACGGTTACAGTTACCACCTTTAAATATAAGCCTTACGAGCGCGATTACATGAATAAGATCATTGATGAAAGTCAGATCAGAACCATTGATGCATTTAATAGTCCGTTTACCGCCGCCTACATGCAATTTAGCAAGCGCGGCAAGGAAATTAGGAAACTTGCCAAGATATTTGAAGATATTTTAATAGAGGAACAGGTAAGCAAAAAAATTAATCCAACCATAGTAAGAAATTTAACGGGCGATCAGAATTTGGATTATGAGAATTTCAGGAAATATTGTTTAGAACTGAATAATTACTACATACTTAATCACGATGGATTCGACCTTTACAACAAGGTGATGGAATGTTATAAACGCTATAAATCGGAAGGCAGATAATAGAACGTGACATGAATTCGAGACGAAAATTTTTAATGACCGGAGGTATATTAACTGCCGGATCCCTTTTGCTTCCGTTAAATGCGAATACCCATTTTCATGCAGATCTAAAGAAAATAAAACCAAAAGCTTTAAAAAGCGGCGATACCATTGCCATTACATCGCCTGCCGGTGCTGTTTGGGATGCCGCACAAATTGAAACCTTTAGCACTATTTTAAAAGGCTTTGGCTTTAATGTTGTTTTAGGAAAAACATTGAACGAAAGATCAGGTTATTTTGCGGGTTCAGATGAATTTAGAGCAAAGGAATTAAATGATCTTTTTAGTGATAAGAATATCAAAGGCATATTTTGCATGAAAGGCGGCTGGGGTTGCGCAAGGCTTTTAGATAAACTTGATTACAAGCTCATTCAAAACAATCCGAAAGTATTAATTGGTTTCAGTGATATAACAACCTTATTAATCGCCATCACCCAAAAAACCGGATTAATAACCTTTCACGGTCCGGTTGGTAATTCGGGATGGAATGATTTTACAAAGAATTCATTTACGAATGTGGTTCAAAACAATAAACCGTATGTTTATCCATCACTGCCTTCAACTGAAGAACCAATAATCACATTATGCCCAGGAAAAGCCAGTGGCGAATTGGTAGGTGGGAATTTAACTGTGATCACATCAATTATCGGAAGCGGCTATTTGCCTGATTGGAAAGGTAAGATCCTGTTTTTGGAAGAATTCAAAGAGGAACCTTATAGTGTTGATCGCATGCTAACGCAATTAAAATTGAGTGGCGTTTTTGAATCAGTTTCAGGAATTATTTTTGGAAAATGCTCGAAATGTTTACCCGAAGAACCTTTAAAATCCTTTACACTTCAGGAAGTTTTAACGCAACATTTTCAATCTTTAGGAAAACCTGTATTTTACGGTGCAATGATCGGTCATATTGAAAATAAACTGACCGTTCCTATTGGTATTGAAGCCACAATGGATGCAACTACCGGAACGATCAGCTTAAATGAAAATGCGGTAAGTTAATTACTCCATTCCACAAAGGATTCCACCCATTATTCCAAGGGTAACTAACCAATAGCCAAAATGGATCATAATGTATTTAAAGCTTTTGCGCTCAAATAAAGCGTTTATACCAATAATTGGTAAAACAAAGAATATTGATGCAATAACTCCATGAAATACCCCGTGCTTAAATGTGCGGAAACTATGGCTATATAGCTCGGTGAGCTTTTTCATCAACTCACTTGACACAGAGCCTGCTTCCTTAAAATCGGGTTGCATGGCTAAGATCGATCCGAAATGAAATTGATGGATAACTATGATCTGTTCAAAAAAGGCGATCATAAATGAAAACAATAATGATACACCAAATATCACTACCATATTACCCGACTTTATTTTGGCCTCATCCACACCCGATTCGCGCATCCACACAGGAGCAAATGTTTTTGGATGATACCAGATAAATCCAACAACCGTTGGTATTATGGCGGCAATTAAAACAGCAATAAAATTCATGTTTTTAGTTTTTTAAAGTTTAATCAAATTTAATTTTAATACCAGTTCTGGCAAATGAATACTTCTGTATAATTATTCACTTTATACACTTATCTTTGTTAACTATCATGCGGGTTTTACTTACAACGCTTAATGCCAAATATATTCATACGAATTTAGCGATCCGCTTATTGTACCAACTCAATAAGCATCGCGAAGGTTTGGCTTGGAAAGAATTTACAATAAAAGAAGATAAGAATGAGATCGCAGACTATTGTAAAGATTTTGATGTGATCGCTTTTAGCTGTTACATCTGGAACATTACACCTACGTTAGAAGTTGCCAAACTGATTAAGCAGATCAACCCTGATATAAAGATCCTATTGGGCGGACCGGAAGTTAGCTACGAGTATGAAAACGTGATCAACAGAAACGAAGTTGATTTTATTATTTCCGGCGAAGGTGAAATTCCGTTTGAGTCGTTCTTAAATAATTACCCGCAACTCCAACTGGTACCTTCCTTAGTTTATAAAGTTGGTGAAGAGATCAAACACAATCCTTCAACCGCCACTTTTGATGTGAAGTTATACGAAGATATCATGCCTTATGCGAATGATGCAATTGATGAACTTACTAATAAGGTTTTGTATATTGAAACATCAAGAGGTTGCCCATACAAATGCGAATTTTGTTTGGCAAGCTTAGATAATAAGGTTAGGTATTTGCCAAATAAACACATAAAAGATACCCTACTCTATCTTATGAAGAACGGCAGAGTGGTAAAGTTCTTAGATCGTACATTTAATATGAAACGCGACTTTACCTTGGATATTTTTCAGTTCATTCTGGAAAATCATCAGCCGGGGAATGTTTTTCAATTTGAGATCACTGCCGATATCCTGCATCCTGATATTATTAAATTCGTTAATGAAAAGGTTCCTAAAGACCTATTCAGATTCGAGATCGGTATTCAAACCGTGAATCAAAAAGCAAATTTAGAAGTTAGCAGAAAGCAAAATTTTGAGAAAACAAAAGCCATCATCAAACAGGTAGAAGACAAAGTGGAATTGCATCTCGACCTGATAGTTGGCATGGCTTTGGACTACATGGAAGATATTAAATACAGCTTTGAAGAGGTATTTAAATTATTTGCGCCCGAATTGCAATTGGGTTTTTTGAAATTCTTAAAAGGCACACCAGTAAGAGACAAACACAACCAACACGGTTTTAAATTTGATCCGAATCCACCCTATCAGATCATTGAAAGTAATTATTTAAGTAAAGAACAGTTGCGCTCCATTGAAAAACTGGAACACATGCTGGAGATCTATTGGAATAACAAGCGTGCTACAAATACACTAAAATACATTACGCACCACTATTCTATTTTTGACTTTTTATTAGGATTAGGCGAACTTTTTGGTTCAAAACGTGATTTTCACAAATACTCTTTACCAGATGTTTATGAGATCATAACCGAATATGCAACCAACCAATACCCTCAAGATACCATTTTAAAACAATTGATAGCCATTGATTATTATCTGCACTTTAAGGTTAAGCCTAAAGAAATGTTTTTAAATGATATTCCAAAAACCGAAAAGTTTGAAGTGATCGAACGCTTAAAGTTAAACCACCATCAATACCGGTTTATTATATTGCCTATTGATTTTAACTTCGAAAAACTGATTGACGAAAAAAGTGTTGAATTTGCGCCACACCATGTTATCATTCAATACAATGGCTTAACAAAAGCTAAACTTTTGCAAAGCTTACCTGTTTCTTTAGCGTTATAATGCGCCTAAAAGTACGAACATTCAATTTTTTTTGTATATTTAAGATTGTAAGTTATGCAAGATACGTCCATATCACATGAGGTTGTAAAACAAGAGTTTTACAAATCAACCGAACGTTTTCACGTAATAACCACATTAGTTGGGTTGATCCTGAATTTGGTTTGGTTTGTGAGTGATATTTTTGTTTTGCCTGATCACTGGGTTCCATTTTTTATCTTTCGAATAAGTGTTTCCTCTATTAGTTTGATTTTTTTATTAGGGCGAAAAAAATTTAAAATCGATATCTACGCCTGCATGTTCATTCTGGTATTAGGCCTATCTATTCAAAACGCTTATATGTGGAGTGTGATGGAT
>JBIKKW010000050.1:0-20604 GCA_044360115.1 Bacteroidia bacterium | reverse complement strand
CTACATGGTACTTTTTATTGGAGTTGGTATGTTAGTTCTTTGGGAAATTTGGTATTCGATCATTATTGTATTAGCTACTATTATCAGCAACATTATTTTCTTTGTACTTAACAGTCAACTTACCGTTGATGAATTCATTATTAACGGCGCTCTTTTGATACTAACTGTATGTATTTTCACCATTTTCCTTATCAGAACCCGATACCGCTTAACTATCAATGAGATCAAAAGCCGATTAGAATTAGCTAAGTCAAAAGAGATCATTGAAATGGAAAATGTGGTGATCTCTAAACAAAAGGAAGAGATACTTGAACAGAAGGACACTTTATTTGAAAAGAATAAGGAGATCACAGATAGTATTAACTATGCCAAACGCATTCAAAGTGCCTTTATACCTAAGGAAAATGAATTCACAAAAGCATTTAAGGATAGCTTCGTATTATTTAAACCCAAGGATATTGTAAGCGGCGATTTTTACTGGATCTATGAAATTGAAGGGAGGATATATTATGCCACAGCCGATTGCACAGGGCATGGTGTTCCAGGTGGATTTATGACCATGTTAGGCCTTTCATTCTTAGAGGAGATCGTTTCTCAAAATGTGGCTCAAAATCCGGCCGATGTTTTAAATATCATTCGCGATAAGATCATCAACACATTAAAACAAACAGGAAGTGCCGAAGAAAGTAAAGATGGTATGGATGTTGTTTTATGTTGTATTGATAAGAAGAATCGAAAACTAACCTATGCGGCTGCAAATAATTCATTTTATATCGTTAGGAAAGATGAGAACGGACAAAAGTTTCTCACAGAATTAAAAGGCGATAAACAACCTTGTGGATTTTATCCAGATCCATTCCCATTTACTTTAAATCAGTTTGAGCTTCACGAAAACGATTGCATTTATACCTTAACCGACGGATATCCTGATCAGTTTGGCGGACCGAAAGGAAAAAAATTTAGATATAAGGCCTTAGAGGAATTGTTTATGGAGAACAGTGATTTGCCTTTTGCTGATCAAAAAGAAATATTAAATACTTCCATTGAAAAATGGAAAGGCAAGTTAGATCAGGTAGATGATATTTTAGTAATAGGTGTGAAAGTTTAATTCATAATTTAAACTCTATGAAAAATCTAGCTGTTAAGCTTTTATGCTTCGTTTTTCTTTTTCAAGTAGCAGTTTGCCTCTCCCAAGAAACCAATAAATATGATGAAAACGGCAAACGTCATGGCAAATGGCTTGTTTACCTTGATAACAATTGGAAACGCATTGACGACAGTACAATAGCGTCCTATAAAAAATACACCTATTACGATCATGGTGTAAACATCTATCCTATGGGGCCTAGCGGTAAAAAAGGATATCGTTTAGAATCAAGTAAAAAAAAATTCAAAACAAGCTAATTATGTTTTTTTAGAAGGAAAATACACTTGGTTTGATAAAAAAGGAAGGGTCACATCAGTTCACGTTTTTAAAAATGGGAAATACGTGTCTTGTAAAGAGTATTCATCAACCGGGGAACTTGAACAATTTTTCGACTACACAAAAAAGTGCAATGATCAGGAACATGGCTGGACTGTTATCCTTTACAATAAAGATGGTTCAGTTAAATTTGAATTACCAACTTGTAAGGACGAAAATGGCAATTGGCCTATGATGAAAGATTAAAAAAAAGGCCCCACCGAAAAGTGAAGCCTTTTAACATTAATAATTACCCTTTTAATCGATCATCACTTTTTTAACTTCGCTTGAAAGGCCATCATTTATCTGAATAAAATAGATCCCTTTTGATAGGCCTTCAATATTCAATTTCTTTGTACAACAATTATCTGTTAAGCTTTCTTCCAAAACAATTTGTCCTAAACTGTTCACCATCTTTAATTTCGAATCAGCTATTTTCAAATTATTATACTGAACGGTTAAATAACCAGAAGCAGGATTTGGATAAACATCAAGTGTGATATGACCAGCATTTTGCTCTTGTAAAGATACGTTTAAAGCCGCGTCTCCAGATATAACAAAATCATAACTATCTTCATTCACATCATTATTAAACACATGAACAATTGCTGTTTTCGTTCCCATAGATAAAGGAGCAAATTGAATACCTAAAATTTGTGCGCCTGAAGGCGTTAATGTAAATGGCGTTGATGGACCAACTACCGAAAACTGAGAAGCATCAGCACCTGTAATTGTAATTGAAGAAACATTTAAGCTTGCCAAGCCGGTATTTTGTATGATAAAATTATTGGTTCCGGTTGCGTTAATGATCACAGATCCAAAATTTGTATTATTTGCAGTACTTGTGGCCACCGAACCATCTGCAATATTTACAGAATTACCAATAACATTGATCTCCGGATTAGCATACAAATGTGTATTGATCATAAAGCCACCATTCTGCCTGTCTAATGCAAAAATATTTTTACTTGGAAAATATGGATACAAACCCCACTGCCCATTATAATTAGCGCTTCCGCTTGGCCAATTATTATTATTACCGCCCGCTGCCGGATAAGTATCAAAATAACCAGCTAATACCGGTGCACTTGGATTGGAAATATCCCAAAGCTGGGTACCATCCTGATAAGCACTTACAAAACAATACTGATTGCTCACCATAAATGGATTATGAGGCGTTGTAGCGGTAAATTGATTCACAACAGATGCAACTTGAATATTAGAAAGATTAGTAACATCCAAAACTTTAACCGGCAAACTCACCGGAACTTCATCCAGCATCACCAAGGTTTTACCATCTGGTGTTAAGGCTGTTGCATGATTATAGCCCGAACCCGGGTAAGTGGTTAATGAACCTAATTGTGTGAAAGTATTGGAAGCGGTTAACTTGTATACATACAAACCTTGATAGGCAGCAGAAGCAAAAACAGTATCGTGACGGGCATAGGCATCGTGCACATAAGTGATCGTTGGATAATCTTGCTTTAATTCTCTCAAAAGAACAGGTGCAGTTGGCGTTGCCAAACTATATACATTTAAACTACTTGTTGTATTATTACTGTAGGTGATACCCGAAACATACAACTTATCACCATCAACCCAGCAGGCATGTCCTCTTCTAAATAAATTCATATTCTGACTAACCAAGGTAACAGTTGTCGGTAAGGTGCTCATATCAACGATCTGCAAACCTGTGGTACCTGCTCCATTATCATTCACAATGTAACAATAGTTCTTATAGGTCTTCATTTCACGCCAGTTACCCGGACTAGCCGTAGCAGTTAAATAGGCAGAAACAGATGGTGTAAATGGATTGGTTACGTCAATAAAATACGTACCGGTAATAGAGCCGGCAATAGCATATTCTTTATCATTTATTGTATCAGCCCAACCCCAGCATCCCGAATATTTAATACCGGTTCCGGTTTCAGGACTTAATATACTTTGTAATGAAAAGTTTGAAGCAGCATATTGCGCCTTTACATTGGCAACGCTCAAACAAATTATAAAAAGCAACGCGTAAATTTTTCTCATGTTTATTTATTAATTGATTATTTAAACTTACTTAATAAAAGCCATAAAAACAAAACGGAGATCATACTTTGGTAAGATCTCCGTTAAAAATTAACTAATTCCATTTAAACGATAGGCGGTGGCGGCGGTACTGCAGCAAATAATCCTGCTAACTCTGCCTGCGCTTCCGCGGCTGCCCAATTAGCCATACCGGCCTTCCAAACCATGGTTTGACGAGTAATTTGTCCGCCTGCGATCATGGTTTTAAGCTGATCTAAATTAAACGGACCAGCCTGAGCATTATTTAATACCACATGAAAGGCTACAATTGGCGGTGGCGGTGGAACAGCGCCTCCCTGTTGTTGATTCATATTACTTTGATTCATCATATTGGTAACCATATTTCCCATACCAAAGCCAACGCCCATACCTACTCCTGCACCGCCAATTCCTTCATTTTTGGCCGCATCACCAATAGCTTGCGCGGTATTGAACTGCGCCAATTTTTGCATATCAATAGCGTGTAAACGCGAGTAATTGAATATCTCTTTCTTTAACTCCTCAGGCATTGAAACATTTTCAACTAAGAACTTAGTAATGTTCAATCCGTACTCTAAAAAATCTTCATGCAATTTGGTTTGTCCAAGTTTTGAAAGCTCATCCATATTAGCCGCAAACTTTTCAACCGGAATATTGCCTTCTCCAACAGCATCCGTAAATTTGGTTACGATCATGCTGCGTAATTGCTCTGCTACTTCCTCTGTAGAAAAAGTAGAGTTGGTTCCTGCTATCTCCTTAATGAATTTACCACCATCACTAACTTTGAATGCAAAATTACCAAATGCACGAATTTCAATAAAACCAAAACGCGGATCGCTTAAAGTGATCGGATTTTTAGTTCCCCACTTTTGATCAATAAATTGCTTGGTGCTAACAAAGAACACATCTGCTTTAAACGGACTGTTAAACCCATATTTCCATCCTTTTAGGGTGGTTAAAATAGGCATGTTTTGAGTTTCTAAAGTATATCTACCGGGTTGAAATACATCTGCAATTTGACCCTCGTTCATAAAAACAGCGATCTGACTTTCGCGCACAGTTAATTGCGCCCCCATTTTAATTTCATTTTGAAAGCGCGGAAATTTCCACAAGATCGTATCATTCGAATTATCTACCCATTCAATGATGTCGATAAATTCATTCCTTAGTTTATCAAATAAGCCCATGGTTATAAAATTTAATGATAAAATTAATAAAAAATAGCTGCAACAAACTATTAAATAAACATAAAGTTATGTTAGGATGTTAATCCGGATAAATGGCAATATTCGATCTTTAACTACCGATTGCAGATGGTATTATAACCGCAATATTCACAAATATCAAGATCTTCGGTTTGCACAAACGGCTGTTGTTCATTAAAAACAGTTGAAATAAATTCACTTAATTGGTTTTCAAAGCCAACAATAAGTTCATGATCAAATTCAAGTGTTTCTTTACTTCTTGAAGCTGCCTTTATGAATTGCGGTTCCTTTAAAAAATGTTTGAATGGAATAATTCCCGGTTTGATGTTCTTTAAATACTCCGGCTTGTTCTTATACATTAACCAAACGTAAGTAAATAATTGAAACTGTTTGTTGTGATCTACGTTAGTAAATAGATCATCAAAACTTGTGAATGTAAACTTATCCGATTTTTTGATCGAATTTTTATAATCGATCACACGAATTGTTTCACCATATTTATCAATGCGATCAATTTTTCCTTTCACCTGCACCAATTGCTTTTTACCCTCCATATTTACTCCTAAAGGAGCCTCCCATTCTTTTTCAAGATAAAGTATGGTCAGGTATTTATTCTCACTTTTTAAGGATGCAACATTTTGGATATCCTGATCGATCATCCGCTTAACATAAACCTTCAGTACCTCTATTTGCAAATAGTTCTTTCCACCTATTTGAACCGAATCAGGGAACGTTTCTTTAAAAGCACCCTCAACTACGCCATCACTTAATGGTAATAAGGCCAACAGATCTTCTTTCACAAGTACCTTATTTACCAAAGGTTTGTATAAATTCTCCAGGGCCAGGTGTAAGATAGATCCGAAGGTATTTGCCTCTGCACTTTCTTCAACCTCTTTGAGTTCCTTTAAGCCAACACCATATCTGAAATAATATTTTAATGAACATTCTTTAAATGTGATCAATGCCGAGGGAGATAATCCGCCATAAACCTCATTACTAATTGCTTTGGTATAAATGCGCTCAAGTGTTTGTTTGTTTTTTTCGATCACAATTGCTTGATCTGTATACACAGGAGATTCAGAAACAGCAACCGATTCAGTGATCTGATGCTGCGGGTGGTATTTTTTAAGTTCGAATTGTAACTGTGTAACAAACCTGCTTTTTTCGCCTTTTCCTAATTCATCTGTTTCACTATCATAAATGAGGTGTACAAAATTAGCGCGTTGCATTAATCGGTAAAAATGGTAAGCGTAAATGGCATCCTTCTCATAATATAAAGGCAAATTAAACACACGCTTCAGATCATTTGGTAAAAACGAATTAACGGTTTTTCCGGATGGTAAAACTCCTTCATTTACGCCAACCATGATCAGATATTCAAAATCAAGTGTTCGTGTTTCCAATACACCCATTATTTGTAAACCTCTTAAGGGTTCGCCAATAAAAGGTACCGATGATGTGCCAACCGTTTGGGCATACAATTGCTTGTAGGAGCGTACATCGTTGTAATACGTATACAAATTCAAAACCTCACTGATCCGATTGAACGCACGCATTAAAACCTCCAGATACTCCAACTCAAGATGTATGATGTTGTTTTGATACAAACCAATGTAATGATCACGTATATGGTTGATCAGTTGCACAAGCACTGCATTGCCGGCTGCGGCATTAGCCCAAGGTTTAAACAGATCTAAAATAAAGGCCGGTAAAGAACTGAAAAAATCAGCGATCAGTTTTTGACTGATAAATGCAAAATTATTTTGATTGATACGATCAATGATCGAATGAATGGACAGATCGACATTCAAACTTTTTAAAAGAACACTAAAAAAACTGTGTTGAATAACCGATACAAACTCGGTATGATAAATAGCGGTTGAAGCCTTTTTATTGTTTTGAAAATTTAATTGGATAGAAAGCAGAAGGTCGATAAAACTGTAGGCTTGCGTATAACGAATGGGATATTCCATTGTTATATTAACGTGCTCAATTTCTTTTGGTAATAGCTTTAAAACAGGCCATAACAATTTTTCATTGGCCAATACAACCGCCACTTTACTCATTGGGATCTGTTGCGCCAACAAGCGGTTCAATTCATCATGAACCAATTGCGCCTGCCCCATTTGTCCGGCAACTGCTGTGATATGAATTTCTTTGGTGGTATGAAAATGATCGTTAACGAACGCTACATCCTTTTGATGAAAGATCTCCAAATTCCTTCGTAAGAACATGCCGGCTTCCTGTATCGGATCTTTATAGTAATACACATCTACATCCCACAACATTTCAGCTTTACCTGAATCTTGCAAGGCTTTGTATATTTTTGTTTCCGCGGCATTCAAGGCATTAAAGCCACTAAATATGAATTTTGAATGTTCGTTTAACAATGCTGCGTTTTGAAAGCGTTCGGATGCCTTGCGGTAAATTAAACCCTGATACCCAATGCCCAGTTGCAACAAGGTTTCTGTGTAATGCTTATAAATTAAGCCTATGCTAGCCATAAAGGCCAAGTAATTGGATTGAGTTGTTGTTAATTCGGTTTCACCCAAACTCCAGTTCTCAATTTCTTTAATATCCTTCAGGTTTTGATAGATCTGATCAGCAGGCACCAAATAACGATCGATCTCGTTAAAATCCTGCAGCATCAAATGGCCCCACTTGGAAAATTTATCAAAAGGCTCCGGATCAACCGGTATACTTTGCAAGTAGCATTGATACAAAATGGCCAAAAGATCTATTTCATCTGCTTGCTTTAAGCCACATAACTCTTCAATGAACTCCTCGGCACTTTTAATGCTTGGAAGCCACATGGCCTTTTGAAACACCGTTTTAAAATGTTCCTTTAAAAAAATAGACCCTCGTTTACTTGGTAGTACAATACATAAATTTTCTACATTATCTTTGTAATGCAAATGAATATGTTCTACCACACGTTTTAAAAAAGGCTCCATGCTAAAAGATGAAGATATAAATTTTCCTACGTACAGGAAGTATAAGAACAACAAACGTTTTTATAAAATTATCAATAAGAAGGAATTTGAGGAAATACAGGTGGTAGGTTCAAAAACCATTGTAAATCATTTTGTAGCCACACAATTACCAGAGTTTAATTTGATAAACGACCTCATTTCATGTTACGAAGAAAATGCAGTTGTTATTAGTGAGGAGGAGTATGAGAAAACAAAAAGCCACTAATTCCACGAATTTAATCGATCTAAAAGTAAAGGCCTGATGTGTTTGTGATTTAATATGATCTAGATCAGAGTTATTTGTTTTTACTTTTTTGTGAAAATTCGAGCAATTCGTAGCTACATTACCTGTAACTTTTATTAATAAATGCGTTATCTTTACATATCTTAAAACGCCTCACATATTTACTTGCATTTTTAAGCTACTTCACGAGTTTTGAGGCACAAAACATTACCATTAAAGGTAAGGCACACAGTTCGCACATTAACAAACGTATTGATGTGTATACATATCAGGATTTTATAACAAAGCTTAAATTAAAGGAAACCAGCGATACCATAGGCGCAGATGGTTATTTTGAATTAAAGTTCCATTCTGCCATCACACAACCGGTTTTTATTCAAATAGACAATTACATTGGTAAAATGTATGTTCGTCCGGATTACGTTTACGGCATCCTCTTCCCCGAAATTGATGAACAATTTAAATATTACGAAAATGCCGAAATGCCCGTGAACCTGAGTATGATCGGAAAAGATACCACAGAACTGAATATGCTTATTTTGGATTATGAAGAAGTTTACACCAATATTTTCACACCTAAAAACAACCAGTTCTTAACTCACAAAATGCTTTTTAAAAGAGCAGATACCTTGAAGCTGGTTTGCGATAAGCGTTATGCAGGCATAAAAGACAAATACTTTATCAATTTTTACAACTATCAAATTGCCGGGATAAATGCCAGCTTATCACGTGGTGAGAAATTTTTGATACAAACTTTTATAGTGGATAAACCTATTCAATATAAGAACCATGAGTACATGAGCTTTTTTAACTCCTGTTTTGCAAATTATTTGAACAGCATGGCATCTTCCAAAAAAGGCACATCCTTATATAAGATCATTAATGTTGATGCCGATCTGAACCAACTGACCAATTTTTGCAAAACCGATCAGTTTTTAAAAAACGATAGTTTAAGAGAATTGGTGATCATTAAAAACCTGTGGGACCTTTATTTTAATCCGGAATTCAATCAGAATTCAATTGAAGCATTGGTATCAAAGATCAATATCACAACTAAAATTGAAGAACATAAATTATTGACCGATTACATGCTTAAAAACTTTTTTAAAATGCAACCCGGTACCCCTGCTCCACAATTCTTTGCGCGTAATGCCGCAGGAGGTTTAGAGAATTTTGAAAAAATGAAAGGCCGTTGGACCTATTTGAATTTCTTTTCAACCACCAACAACGAAAGTTTGAAGGAAATGGGTAAAATTGCCGCATTAAAGAAAAAATTTGGTGATAAGTTAAATTTCGTGAGCGTTTGCGTGGATGATAGTTTAAAAAGCTACCTCCTTTTTATGAAACAAAATCCAAAATACGATTGGCCAATTTGGTATAATAATGTGGGCGGCGTAAAACAAACCGCTAAAGAACTTTACAATGTAGTAGGCTCCGAATCGTATTTTTTGATCAATAATTTTGGAACCATTGCTTTATCGCCGGCAACATCACCATCAAAAGGCATAGAATACAAATTTAACGCTATCTTTAAGCCCACAAGAAAGAACACAAAAGTAGGCATTCGTTAAAATGAGTTACAAAGCAAACCCCACAAGTATTTGGTCCGAACAAATTTCATATGAGGATAACCACATCCTTATTGTAAATAAACTGCCTTCAGAAATTGTTCAGGGAGATAAAACGGGTGATATGCCTTTAACCGAAAAGGTTAAAAATTTCATTAAGCTACGCGATAACAAACCGGGGAATGTGTTTTGCGGATTGATACACCGATTGGACAGACCGGTGAGTGGATTAGTGATATTAGCAAAAACCAGTAAAGGTCTATCTCGCTTTAACGAATTGTTTCGCGAAAACAAGGTTGAAAAATACTATTTGGCCGTTGTAAAAAACAAGCCACCTAAAACTAAGGATACACTCATTCATTACTTATTGAAGAATGAAAAGAATAATACATCCAAAGCTTTTCATAAACCGGTGCAACATGCCTTAGAAGCCAAATTAGATTACGAATTGATCGATTCATCTGATAATTATTCGCTGCTAAAGATCAAATTACATACCGGAAGACACCATCAAATACGCGCGCAATTGAGTGCAATTGGATGCCCTATTAAAGGCGACCTTAAATACGGTTTCGACCGAAGCAACAAATCGGGATTTATACATTTACACAGTTACAAAGTTGAATTTGATCATCCCATTCGTGATGAAAAAATTATTGTAAAAGCCTGGCCAATGATCGATGATCCAATTTGGAATTACTTTAGGCCAAACCTTGATAAATTGTAAAAAAAAGCTAAAAACACAATAGCTACAGCCTTTCTTAAGTTTATTAATAATCTTATTTTTACATCTTTGAGCAAATTATGGGCAATTATATATTTTTAGTTTTAGTACTGGCATCTTTTTTTGGTTTAGGTAAATTATTTACCAAAGCCGGCATCGAAAGTTGGAAGGCCTACGTACCAATTTACAACTTCTTTGAATTAAGCAAACTCCTTAAAAAACCATGGTGGTGGTGCCTGATCATGATCGTACCGGGCGTTAATATTATCATGTATGGTGTGTATGGATTTAATACAGCGCGTGCGTTTAACAAGCCCAGCAATAACGATCTTTGGTTTGCCTCGCTTTTACCTTATGTTTTCTTTGTAAAGCTAGGTATGGACGATACTGCGAAGTTTGTAGGTTTAGATAAATTTAAGAATGAACCAAGCAAAGCGATCAAGAACTGGGTTGACCCTATTATCTTCGCTGTAATTGCAGCTTCCATTATTCGTGGTTATTTTATTGAGGCCTTCACCATTCCAACATCATCTTTAGAAAAATCGTTAATGGTTGGTGATTTTTTATTCGTTAATAAATTTGCATACGGACCAAAGATCCCTCAAACCCCATTATCATTCCCATTTGCGCATCACACCTTACCTTTGGCTAATACCAAATCGTATTTAGAGTGGATCAAATTGCCATACTTTCGTTTACCAGGCTTTGGCAAGGTTGATAATAATGATATTGTGGTATTCAACTATCCTGATGGGGATACGGTTTTAGTGAACATGCAGGACATCAGTTATTACAATGCTGTGCGTATTGTTGGTAACTACATGAAGCAAGAAGCTGAGCAAGCAGGTGACTCAAGTAAATCAGAGCGTTATTACAACGGTAAGGCTTGGGAATATTTTCAGGAACCAAATAACATGAATGTGTTGAATGGAAATAAGGTTGGTAAAATTGTTGGGAGACCTGTAGATAAACGAGAACATTATGTAAAAAGATGTGTAGCAATAGCAGGAGATAATTTTGAGATCAAGGATGGGGAAATATTCATTAATGGTAAAAAGCAAACTCAACCAGAAAAAGCTCAACATTATTATTATGTAAAAACAACATCCCGTTTATTTGGCGACCCTATTAAACTAAAGAACGGACGAACAACTCTATCTAACTTAAATTTATTGGATGAGTATGATATTTACGCATCGGAGGTTGAATTGGCTGCGGAATCAAAAGACACAACGGTATATAAATTAAATATGCCGGTAGATGTTGCAGAAAAGATCAAAAAATTGGAAACCGTTGTAAGCGTTACACGTAAAATAGATAAAGCAGGTGAACGTGAGATAACGATCTTCCCGCACAACCCGGCTTATGCTTGGAATAACGACAATTTCGGACCATTACTGATACCTAAAGCCGGAATGACCGTACCAATTGACACACATAATGTTTGTTTGTATGAAAAAGTAATGAATACATACGATGACGGAATTCATCAGGTAGCAGTAAGCGGTAATCAGGTTTTGTATGATGGAAAGCCAATAACATCATACACCTTTAAACAAGATTACTATTTTATGATGGGTGATAACCGACACAATAGTGCTGATAGTCGCAGTTGGGGCTTGGTACCATTTGACCATATAGTTGGTTCGCCATTTTTTGTGTGGTTAAGTGTGAAGTATGAAGATAATAATCCGGTGAGTGGCGCCTCATTTGTGAAAAGCTTGGTAAAAAACAGTAAAGAAGGTAAATATAGATGGGACCGTTTCTTATGTTATGTAGATGACGGAAAACTTCACTCCATTAAAATACCTTTTATTGCGGCTGTTTTAGCAATTTGGGGCTATGGTAAATGGAACCGCAGAAGAAAAGAAAAACAAGAAGCATCAAAAGCTTAACCTACATACGCGAAATAATTAGGCAGTATCCCTGGTTTAAATACAGCGCTATTGCTTTATTACTTTTTTTAGCCATCAAATTATTTGTACTTGAATTGTGCATTGTAAACAATCAGGATATGGCCAATACCAATCACACAAACGATATGGTTTTGGTAAACAAGCTTTATTATACTGTAGATATTAATGATGTTGTTTATTTTGAATATCCGGCAAAGGATAGCACAGAAAAAAAAGCCTATTTCATGCAACGCTGTGTTGCCAAACCCGGCGATTCGCTTCAAATAAAAGACAAAGTAGTTTTAGTTAACAACAAAGCAATTGATGAGATCAGTTCAATTAAATTCAATTATTTAATTGATACCGATACGTTTCAAATTGATAGCATTACCAAAATGCGGTTTGGCTTATTTGAAGGAGGAAGTATTTCAAAGAACGGCAAATACAGCTATTCGCTTACAAAACAGCAAACCGATAGTTTAAAAAGCGATTCACGTTTTAGTAAAATTGAATTGCGCCTTGAAAAAGAGAATATTTACGATAGCAGGGTGTTTCCATTCTCGCGTTTGTTTGCCTGGAATTCTGACAACTACGGGAAATTATATATTCCTAAAAAAGGTGATACATTACAATTAGATACCACCAATATCAAATTATACGGTTTATTGATCACGAAATACGAAAAGAACAAACTGGAAATACATCATGATTCTATTTTCGTGAACGATCAGTTTATCAAAGTCTATGCTGTTCAACACGATTATTATTTTGTAATGGGTGATAATCGTGATAACGCCATCGACAGCAGAAGATGGGGCTTATTACCAAGGCATTATATAAAAGGTAAAGTAATTGGCACCCTTTATCGCAAACATAAAAATGAGATCGGTTTTAAGTAGTGCCTATTGGCCCAATATTCATTATTTCTATTACATCCTTCGGTCGGATGTAGTTTATATCGATCTGCATGAACATTTTGAAAAACAAAGTTTCAGAAATCGTACTCGAATTTTAACGGCTAACGGCGAATTAAGCTTATCCATTCCTGTAAAAAAATGGGAAGCAAATTCAACAACGGGGTCAATTGAGATCTCTTATACCGAAGACTGGCAAAAACAGCATTGGCGCGCCATCTTAAGTGCCTATAAGAACTCACCCTACTTCGATTTTTTGGAAGATGAGATCCGTTCGTTCTACGATCAAGAATACAAATTTTTGCATGAGTATAATGCCGAACAATTAAAATGGATACTCAAAGCTTTCCGATTAAAAAAGGAGATCATTTATACTTCTGAATATTTTGAGAACTTAAATGATGATACCATTGATCTGCGACAAGTAATTCATCCGAAAAAAGAAGTATCACCGCCTGAACTGAAAACACTGCTTGAAACACCTTATTACCAAACCTTCTCAACTAAATTTGGCTTCACCCCTAACCTATCTGTGCTGGATCTGATATTTAATGAAGGGATTAAAAGCTATCAGTTTTTAATTTAAATAAAATAACTATCTTGTTAGTGAATTATTCTTATGAGTAAAATAAGAAAAAATAAGATTTCAAAGGTTGAAGAACCCTCCGTTGTGTATTTATCAAAAAATCTTGGGGGTTTTTCGTCCATGGAACAGCAAGAGAAATATCAAAATATACAGCAAAAAGAGCAATTGCCAATTGAACGAATTAAAGAAACCGTAAAGCTGATTCTTAGAATTTACAATACATCTAGAACTGAATTGAAGAACAACAAAAACTCAGATAGGATATTTTTTGACTAATTTATTTATACTGTAAAATGAATATTTTTTTACATAAACATCAAAAACTACTAGCTGAGCTACAAAAAGAAAATGTTGATTTTATTTTAATTGGAGGTTATGCAGTAATTTATTACGGTTACAAAAGAACCACTGGCGATATGGATATTTGGTTAAAACCAGATAATTCTAATAAATCTAACCTTATTAAAGTTTTAAAAAAATTTAAATTCAACAAAAAAGACATAGCTTATATTGAAACACTTGATTTCTCAAAACCAATTGCATTTCATTTTTGGAAAGAACCTGAAAGAGTGGATTGTTTAACTGCCATAAATGGCGTTAAATATAATGATGCAGAAAAGAAAAAAGTGATTTTTACAATTGATGGCTTAAACATTCCAATTATTCATTACAATCATTTGATCATCTCAAAAATAACCTCCGAAAGATTAAAGGATAAAGCTGATGTAGAGGAACTTCAGAAGATGAACAAAAGGAAGAATTAATTTTGTAATCGTAAATCCAGTGTTGCTTTATTCAAACATTTATCACGAACTTCAACATTAAATTTCAATTCGCCTTTAGGTGTTTCTTCATCAAAAAAATAGGTTAGTCTGCCACTTTTCGCATCAAATTCGGCCAATGCCCACTCGTTATTAATGGTAAGTTTATAATCCTTAATACCACTTAACTCTTCGTTAATTACAAATACAACACTTTTTAAACCTTTCGCTGATTTGATCTTTGCTGCCGGAGTTTCAACTTTTATTTTTGGCGCCAACGAATCTACATACAAAAGAAAACCACCAAAGTTTTTTACAGAATAAAACACAGAGTCGTTCTTTACAATTGGCGTATATGTGTTATCTACATTCTTAAAAACCAATTTATCTTTGAACTTCTTGTATTTTTTTGGTGCTTCAAATCCAATAATGGCAGTGCTTCTTAACGTTGCATCAAAAGGTAAGATCATTAATTTGCCTGAAGCTTCTAAAGTGTTTTCAAAAATTACCGAACCCGAATTATATAAGGTATAAGCCGGAATAAAAATTTGAAGTTTCTTTCTGCCAAACAGCATGTCTTCATCGGCATTAACAAATACATCGCCTTGAATGGTTGGTGGCTCAAAATAATTGATCTCCTTTGCCTTCACATTGATTACCTTTTTCTTATTTAAAGATCATATTTACCTTATGGTAACTCGTATCCATTATAAACAATCGGCCTTTATTGGCAACACCTTTATACATCCCTTTAGGAAAAAGTGTAGATTGGAAACATTTCTGAAAACGCCATTTCTCTTGCATCTGCGAAAATTGACCAACATATTTCGCATCATCAAATGGGATATTATTCAGCTGATGTCTGTAAAATGGTTTATCGTCATATTTGATCTGAACTTCATAAATGTTATTGCTACTGCCTGTTGCTGTATATTTATCTTGCCCTGAAAAGGCAATACCCAAAATGTTTTGTTTAAATACAAGCGTATCTTTTTTCAGCTTCAACTTCCCGTCCTTTGCTGTTACCGGATAGAAATTTAAAAATCGCGGGTTAGTGGTATCTGCTAAATTATATAATCCTAAATGAGATACCGTTGGCGCCTGGTTATCCTCAAAATTATAGAACAAGGCCGGGTTCAAAGGAACTTCTGTTTTTTCATCCCTTATTTCGAAATGCAAATGTGGTCCGGTTGAACTACCTGAATTACCCGAATAACCAATTAATTCTCCTGCCTTATATTTTATCTCATCTGGTTTTGGAAATAATTCGATCTCGTATTGCTTTGCTTTCTTCTGTTCCTTTTTTACGTAACTGTTCAGTTTGGTTTCGTAATTAGTTAAATGACCATAAACAGTAACCTTACCGTTTGGATGGGTAATATAAACCGATTTTCCGTAACCTACAGAACTAACTTTTATACGCGAAACATAACCATCCATTGCAGCATATACCGGTAAGTTTATTTTATTATTGGTAGAAAAATCTATTCCGGCATGAAAGTGATTGGGACGAAGCTCACCATAATTACCGGTTAAACCGCATGATCTATCAATAGGCCAAAGGAAATTATCCTTTTGGGCATTTAAAACAAAACCACTGAAAATAAATAAGAATTTAAACCACTTCATTTGATAATTTATCTTTTTCAAATACAATTAAAAAGCACAGAAAGAAAACATAAAACACGGTTCCGGCAGATGTTTGCAACATGCTTTCAACTAAAAAATTAACGGAGGTGAGTAAGGCAAAAAACAACAATAAGTTGTTCTTTTTTATAACAGCATATACCGCCAAACCAATTGTTAAGATGAGCAGAACTATAAAACCAAAAATTCCCATACCAATGAATGTTTGAAAATATTGATTATGTGCATTTAATTTCTTTTCAAAAGCGCCTGTTAAACCATTAGCTTCGTAACTGGCATATAAGGTCTCGTTAGCATTGCTTACACCAACGCCGGTAACAAAATTGCTTTTAATGATCTCTACACATTCGTTCCAAATCAGAACCCTTACTGATGAACTTTCAGTAGCTGTTTTATCAATATGAGTTTCTGTAACAACCGATACCGACCTTAAACGATCAAATACCTGCGGAATGATCAAATAAACAGAAGTAGTGAATACAAGTAAGGTGGCAAATGCAATGGTGTAATGTTTAAGGGTAATAGATTGACGGTATTCCATGATCAAAACCAAAGGGATCAAAATAAACAAGGTTATGATCCCAATTTTTGAGGCACACAAGAACACGCCTAAGGTAAAAAGTCCAATTAAAAAATATGCGAAGTATTTATAAAAGCTATTGCCTTTGAACCATTTGAAATAGAACAATAAAACAAAAACCAAAGCTAAATTTAAATACATGGCAAAATAAGCGCTATGCATAAAGTAAGAAAACTTTGAATAATACATGTAGCTAGAGTCGCCATTAAATAAATACATTAGTGAGCGACCAACACAGGCGAGCGTAGCAAACAAACAACCCGAAACAAAGCCTGCAATGGTTCTGCGAGCTACTCCGTAATCCGTTTGAAATAAAAACACTAAAACCGGCATAAATAAAAAACTTAATTTTATTTCAACACTTCCAAAGGGATCGTTTGAATTATAGAACAAGAAATTTGAAATTAAGGTAAGAACAAAAAAAGCTATCAAGGTCAAAAACCATTTGTTTGATGTGTTTTGCTTTACGAACAACCTTTTTAAATTAAATAGTGAGCTTACAAACCAAAGCGCAATTAATGGCGAACTGATCGCATTGCCAAAAGGTAAAACAAATGCGATCGCGATCGGGAAAAAATAAAATAAAACTTTACTATTCTTTATCATTGATCTCCTTTTTGGAATACAGCTAAGATATGACTTCTTAAAAATGTAAAATTAAACAGCTTGTAAAACTTACCAACTTTTCTACCTATTGGTGGCGCCAAAGTAACCTTTACAACATCCTGTTTAATGGCTTTATGAAACAAATGACCAACCTCGCTCACGCTAACTTTTCGTACATCAGGGTTGGAAGGATTGTTGTAAATAAAATCATACCATAAAATAACACCATTAGGTTTTAACAGGTCCCACATCTTTGATGCAAGTTTTTGTCGGGTTGCTGTATCTAATACCGAAGTAAATACCGTTGATTGAAACACAATATCAAACTTTTGATCAAATTCAATTTCAATGGCATCACCAGGGTATAGTTTATTTAAAGGGAAATTTTTTTTGATCACCGCTATGCGTTCGGGCAACAACTCATTAAAACTTATTTGCTCTAATGGCAACCCTAACTTTTGGAACATATAGGCATTTCCTCCGCTACCAGCGCCTATTTCCAGTAACGATAATGTGCTACGATCTTTAAAATACAGTTTTAACAGCTTGTCAATTTGAGTTCTTAATTCATCCTGCGAAAAAGTTATATAATCTGATTGATGATATAAATGCGCTTTTGAACTACGTTTGGCATATTGCTCACTTATTTGATCGCTTAAACTCATGCCAGCTGTTTAATTGTTTGGTGAAAATTTTCAGCAATGGTTTCACGGTTAAATTCAGTCATAACGTATGCCCTACCCGCTTCACCCAGCTGTTTTTGTAAATTGGTATCGCTAATTAATTTCTTTACTTTATCGGCAAGTTCTTTCGCATTTTCAGGCTCTACATACAAGGCGCACTTACCTTGTGTTACAAACAATTCCTTTGCTTCTCCATCAACCCCTAATAAAACAGGCAATTTCATGGCTAAGTTCTCAAATATTTTAGAAGGAATGGCGCCAAGGAACAGTTCCAGTTTTTTTAATGGTATCACAGCAGCGTTCACTTCTTTCAATACAAACTTCATCTCATTTTTTGAAACGCCATCAACGAACAAAACATTAGTGAGATCCATTTGATTTTTAAGGGCTATTAAGCGTTCCTTTTCCGGACCGCTGCCTAACAACACAAATTTTACATTTAATTCAGAACGTAATTGGTCTGCCGCGTGCAAGATCACTTCTAAACCTTGAGCAATACCAATAATGCCGGCATATAAGATCACAAAATCATGCTCCGAAATATTGTACTTTGATCGCCAGCCCGATGGTGCGATGGTATCCGGGTTATAATAGCTCAGATCAACGCCATTTGGTAACCAATACGTTTTAACTTGAGGAAAACGCTGTTGAATATTCTTACAAATACCTTGTGTTTGTCCGGTAACCAAAACGGAGCGTTTGTATAACTTTTCCTCCAAATTATAAGCCAACTTCAACATCCATTTATTGGTCACAACACCTAATTTCTCAGCGCTTTCTGGCCAAAGATCACTCACATTAAAAATAAGCTTGGCATTTTTTAAACGCGCCAAACGCATAGCCGAGTAGCCTAAAAATAATGGAGGCGACTCACACATTAAAAAATCGTAGTGTTTATCTAATTTGGTTTTTCCAACGTTTGCACTCGAAATAACAAAAGAAAAATAATTGCGTAATCGCTGAACAATAGATTTGTTGTTTGGTATGTAAATGGAAGAACGATGAACTTTTAAACCATTCATTTCTTCAAACACATAAGATTTACCTTCATACCCTTTATAAATTTGCATTTGAGGATAATTGGGCATGGCAGTTAAAACCGTTACATCAACACCAACAGCCTTTAAACGCAGCGCCAACTCAAATAAACGATTTTGAGGTGCCCCTACTTCAGGAGGAAAATACTGTGTTAAGATGAGTAATTTCACGCTTTATTATAAACTTTAAAATACGTGATTTATTTTTTGAGTTTATTGAGTGGCCAGGCCAAATTATTAACTTTTAACAGGTGGTATGTTTGAACCTGACCTCCTAGTCCTTTATAAAAGTTGGCCATGCCTTGTGAATTTCCACCTCCAAAATCGAACCATTGTGCTTTTGAGCGGTAATGATTCAAGGCAGCAGCCATTAATAAATGCATACTTCCGCTATTATCCTTTTTATGAAGCGACATTCCCTTTAAATAAACGGCATGCGATCCATTGCTTACAAAGTAACCGAAAGACAAAAGTTCATTTGATTCGGAATAAGCTGCTAACACCAGTAATTTATTGGCATCAAAACAACTTTTTACCAAATTCTTGAATACATCTCCATGTTTAGCTGAAATGCCAATTTCCTTTATCAACCAAGGTGCAAGGTAAGTGTTGGTCAATTTGCGAGTGGCGTTATAGTCTGAAATTACTTTAACGGTAATGTTGCTTTTTTTGGCCTTTGAAATGTTTCGCTTTGTGTTTTCATTAAACTTCACTTCTTTGGATAGATCAACCACAAATGTGTTTTTCTCTTTCAGTTCTTTTTCTGAAGAAAGGTTAGATGCGTTCAATTCAATTTCAATGAATTTATAAAGTTCTTTTGCCGTTGTTAAAAATTGGTCGGTTACCTTTTCATCATTCGTACCAAAAACACCCAATTGAGGAGTAAATGGAGGTTGAAATAAATATTTGATATTAAGCTTTTTACCCTCGGTTATTGGCATTACTGCTTTATAATCATCCAGTACTAATGCCTTCCAATTCTTACAAGTTGCATTCAAATAAAATGATTGCGCAAACACCAAAGGCAATTGGTGTTTTAAAATGGCCTTATCCCATTTTTGCTGATCAATTTGATCGTGTGAAAGTAATTTAAGCGCCATTACCACTTAATGTATTAAAGGTGCAACCATTTTGTTTGGCTTGAACAATAAATTTATCTAACAAGCTAAAAGAACATTCGGCTAATGATTTCGGGTGACTTAAAACCATCATGCGTTCGCGTTTCAAATTTAATTGCCTTCTCATTATTTCATTTAGGCGTGAAGCAAAGTAACCATCTGCACAGGCAAAATGATGCGTTTTTGAATAGAATTGTTTATAGATCCTCTTTTTATCCTTTAACCAACTGCCGTCTCCAATTGGCTTAAACAAAGCAGGATTCAATTTCATTCGTAAATATAAGTCCCAATAGAATAAAGGTGGAATTTCATCATCGGTAATAACCACTTCTTTGAACATACCGGCATCCACTTCACTGCAACAATCTTTTTCAAAACGGTATTCATCTTTTTCAGGTGCGTTTCTAAAATCAAATGAATGTGCCGGTGAATCATGATACCCATTGGCATATACGCTGCTATCAATGAACAGTTCATTTTGTTTTAATGAATCCCTAATGTGTTCAAAAGGCTGATCGCAACACCCACCTGCTCTAAAAGAATGACATTT
>JBIKKW010000174.1:0-4996 GCA_044360115.1 Bacteroidia bacterium | reverse complement strand
AGTGAATTTAGCTTTGAAAAAGAACATCATTCAATATGGTATTTAATTGAATTGAATAATTGTGGTCAATTTACTTTTACTCTAACGCCAGATGCAGCAAAGGACGATTATGATTTTATGATCTTTAAGGTAATAGGTGATAGTATTGATGAAAAATTAGCCAAGGGCGAATTAGAATTAATTCGATCAAATATTTCACGCAATGATACAATTAACAAAGGAATTACGGGCCTGTCTACTTATTCAAATAACAACTATACAAAAAAGGGTATTAATTCGAGCTTTTCTAAATCAATAAAAGTAAAAAACGGCGATAGATTATTAATTGTTTTTGACAATGTATATGAAAACGGCAAAGGTTTTAAATGCAATTTCAAGATTAAAGAATTAAATCAATTCAAAACTAAAACAAAAAACGCGATAACCAAATCAGATTTAAAATGTGATAACCAATTATGTAACTCTTCTGGGAAAATTTTAAGGGCAGAGTTTTCACTATCTAATGAATTTGTTTACAAATTTAAAGCAGAAAATTTTGAAGATAATATTGATTATGATTTAAACAAAGAATTTTGTTTTTTACGAGTAGAAAAAAAAGGGTTTTTTCCAGATTTTATCTTAAAATCAGATATTAACTGTATTAATGATAATATGATAATATTCCTACAACCCTTAAAACTAAATAACTTTTACTTTCTAAAGGATGTCTTTTTTAATTCTGATAATTCAATTAATATTGAAAAATCAAATGTTAGCATATCCGTTTTTAAAGAGTTTTTAAGAAAAAACCCAAATCTAAAGTTTGAATTAACGAACTGTATTAATTCTAACGATGATCTTAATGCTAAATCAAACTTTATTAAGTACTTAAATTTAAATCAAGACAAACTAAAGTCATCTAATTTATTAAAAGACACAACTTTAAGTTATAAAAGCGGTATATTATTAAAGCTTGTCAAATATCCTTAATCTTACACGCGCGGATATGCAATCCGTGCTACCAATTAATAATTAAAGGTTAGTAATAATTAATACCATTTATTTCTTTGCCACCTTATAACCAATTTGTTTATCGCAGCCCGCGCGGATTTGCAATCCGTGCTAACAACTATTAATTAAAGATTCATATTATTTTTACCATTTATTTCTTTGGCACCTTATACCCGATTTGTTTACGTGGCGCATTAATTTCTCTCTTATCCATTAATTCATCGATGTATTGAAAAACAAGTTCAATATTCTTGGTTTTATTATCTGTTTTCTTCCGGATCTCTTCTATAGCCAAACGAATTTCAGTGTTGTCAATTAGAGCTTGCCGAATACGAGTAAACGCCCGAATAATTTCAATATTAACCTTAATTGCTCGTTCACTATTCAAAATACTCGATAACATGGCCACACCTTGTTCAGTAAAACAATATGGTGCATAACGTAATCCCATAAGATCAGAATTGGAGGTCGCAAATTGCGACCTCCAATTTTCAAGTTCCTGCTTGGTCATTTCAAACATAAAGTCACTTGGAAAGCGACCAATGTTTCTTTTCACAGCTTCTTTCAACCGTTTAGTCTCAACCCTCAGCCCGCGCGGATTTGCAATCCGTGCTAACAACTATTAATTAAAGATTCATATTATTTTTACCATTTATTTCTTTGGCACCTTATACCCGATTTGTTTACGTGGCGCATTAATTTCTCTCTTATCCATCAATTCATCGAGGTATTGAAAAACAAGTTCAATGTTCTTGGTATTATTATCTGTTTTCTTCCGGATCTCTTCTATAGCCAAACGAAGTTCGGTGTTGTCTATTAGCGCTTGACGAATACGAGTAAACGCCCGAATAATTTCAATATTAACCTTAATTGCTCGTTCACTATTCAAAATACTCGATAGCATGGCCACACCTTGTTCAGTAAAACAGTAAGGTGAATAACGTAAACCCATAAGATCAGAATTGGAGGTCACAAATTGTGACCTCCAATTTTCAAGTTCCTGCTTAGACATTTCAAACATAAAATCAACAGGAAAACGGCTAATATTTCGTTTTACAGATTGCTTCAATACCTTTGTTTCAACACCATACAACTCCGCTAAATCACGGTCAAGCATTACTTTATTTCCCCGAATAAAATAGATCTTACTTACAACGATTTCATAGGGTATCATTGATAATTCCTTTTTCACTTTTTAATATTTTGCTCAAAGGTATTGTATGAATAAAGGGAACCTAGCTATGATTTGTAGCTTTATAAAATAAAAAAGTCACACTTCGACTCCGCTCAGTGTGACCTCATGATTGCGCGGATTTGCAATCCGTGCATACTAATATGCAGTGTCAAAAATATAATAATTAAAAAAGCCACACTTCGATTCGCCTCGGCGAACGCTCAGTGTGACTTTAATTCCTGTAATTTTATTGAAAAATTACGCTTTAACCGTACTTGTTACTTTTTCAACGCAAGCTAAAATGTTATTTGCCAATGCTTCCATTTGCTCTTCGGTCCAGGTGCAACGAATACCAAATGAAATTAAACGACCAACTACTTCTTGAGTTTTTGGTAAATCTAAATTTTTATAATCTTGCGGTGCACCAAGAACCTGAATTGGCAGCTTTGAAGCCGTTTGAAGATTTTTAATATGATCCCACTGATTAATGAAGTGATACATATTTGTATACCAATAATTAAATCCGGTTACACCGGCATTATTAAATTCATCAACTGTGCGTTTCGCAAGTTCTGTATTGGGTAAAAAGATATTCAAAAAAGTTCCTGAATCACCATTATCATCGCCTAATTTGGCAAAACTAATTGCTGACGATTTTGATAAACGTTGTTGCAAAAATGCTTTGTTCTTTAAATTTGCTGTGCGAATTGCAGGCACTTTGCGCGTTTGAGCGGCACCAACAGCAGCATGCAATTCAGAGATACGGTAATTAAAACCAATGATCGGATGATTTTCCATGCCGCGGTTATTACCAATATGATCGTGACCATGATCGCAATAACTATCGGCTAATAAATAGGTTTTCTCATCATTCGTAACTAAAATACCACCTTCACCGGCTGTAGCGATCTTGAAGAAATCAAACGAATAAGCACCGGCTTTACCAAATAAACCGGTAGCAGTTCCTTTATATGATGCTGCAAAAGCCTGACCCGCATCTTCCACTAAAATTAAATTATGTTCGTTAACAACGCTAATGATGGCGTCCATATTTGCATTTCCACCGCACATGTGCACTAAACAAACAGCTTTGGTTTTTGGTGTAATAGCCTTTTTAATGCCTTCTGCACTTAAACACAAGGTTTCATCAATTTCAGCAAATACAGGTAAAGCACCTAACATTAAAACAGCCTCAATTGTAGCGATGTATGTAAACGGCGGACAAATAACTTCATCCCCGGTTCCAATACCACTTGATGCTAAAGCTGCAAGAATAGCGGCCGAACCATTAGATACTGCTAAAGCATGTTTTGCACCTGTAATTTTTTTAGCTTCAGCTTCAAAATCCTTTGCTTTCCAAAAATTATTACGTTGTGCGTCGTGGTTAAATCTGAACATGATGCCTGTAGATAATACATCATCAATTTCCTTGCGCTCTTCTGCGCCAAACAATTCTGTTCCTGGCATGGTATTAAATTTTAAGTGTTTAAATATACGATTTTAATGAACGTGAATTTTGAGAGATTATTACACATCAATGAATATCTCCGACACCAACTGGTTGTCAAAAAATATGGTCACACCGGCATCTTCAAACACCAATTGCTTCTCACCCCAATCACTATCCATTTCGTTTTGCGGAAAGCCATTGTGTTTGAAAAGATCGATCAATTCACCTTCACGCATTTTAAAAACGGGTGAGCCAAACAATTTAAAATCGGGATTAGAAACTGCAATATTGAGGAGTTTATTCACATTAAAAAACAAGGCAAAACCGTGTTCATTAAATTGATAAATAGTGATATCATCTCCGTAACCCGGATTTTCGGCCTGCTCCACTTCACTGGGCTCGCCAAACAGAGCGGTTAGCTTATCGGCCGTAATATCATTGATACTCAAGCCACAAAAGCTTTTATCGGGTGAGAATTCGTAGAAATAATCCATTTTTTAAAGGTGTTGAAAATGCGTTAAAAACTAAGCCAATTTAAAACATAAAATAATTTGAAAATAATTTTTGTAAATTAAATATTGCGTGTATATTTGCACTCCGATTTACAAAAATCGATGATTCCGTAGCTCAGCCGGTAGAGCATTACACTTTTAATGTAGGGGTCCTGGGTTCGAATCCCAGCGGGATCACAAAAAAAACAAAAGGCCACCATTTAGGTGGCTTTTTCATTTTATACGCGAAAGCAATTAATAAAAAGGAAGGCGAAACCATCCATTTAACTTTGCTTGATAACAACACCCCTACTTGAGATTCCTGAAGAATTAAACATTTTTAGAGAAGAACCAAAGATTGCGCGAATGGCTTCATCTATTAATAAATTAGTTACAGGTGAGAAATTACAGCTCTGATCAATAGATACGTTTGCGTAAAAGATAATTGTTATCCTTATTGTAAAAATTCATCAAAAGAACCATACGCTCTGAGTTGAAATTGACTTTCCCTCCCGCATTTATCCTGCCGGTAAATAACACTCTACCTAAAACATCGCTTAGTTCAAAATCCAAATAAAAATCAGTGGTGTTCGTAAATGTATAATCCGATCCTTGATAACTTATAACAACACTTTTTTCGATCGTAAGCTCAGAAATTCCTACTCCACCTGAATTAATGTTTAATGTATTTGATAAAACTGTGCATCCATTGACATCAGTAACCATCACATAATAATTTCCATTAACTGTATAATTAAACGAAGCAGCCGTTGCCCCACTAATTGCATTTCCGTTCAAGTACCATTGATTGCCACTTGCACTGCTGGAGTTTAATGTTGTGTTTGTTTGCGTAATAACTACCAAGGCAACCGTGTGATTACTTACTACATA
>JBIKKW010000173.1:0-5074 GCA_044360115.1 Bacteroidia bacterium | reverse complement strand
AAATATAAAATAAACTAAAATGAAAATTGCAGTAGTAGGTGCCACAGGATTAGTAGGCACAAAAATGTTACAAGTATTAAAAGAAAGAAATTTTCCGGTTACCGAATTAATTCCGGTTGCTTCTGAACGCTCGGTTGGTAAAGAGATCGAGTTCAACGGAAAAAAGTATAAGGTACATTCGATGACAGATGCTATTGCTGCAAAACCGCATATTGCATTATTTTCAGCAGGTGGAAGTACATCATTAGAGTGGGCACCAAAATTTGCTGAGGTTGGCACAGTAGTAATTGATAACTCATCGGCGTGGCGCATGGATCCCACCAAAAAACTGGTAGTGCCCGAAGTGAATGCACATGTTCTTACAAAAAACGATCTGATCATTGCCAACCCAAATTGCTCAACCATTCAAATGGTAGTGGCATTAGAGCCTTTGCATAAAGCATATCAGATCAAACGTGTAGTTGTTTCAACCTATCAAAGTGTTACGGGTACTGGTGTTAAAGCGGTTAATCAATTAATGAATGAGCGTAACAACAATGGTAAGAGCGATGAGATGGCTTATAAATATCAGATCGACCTGAATGTGATCCCACAGATAGACGTGTTCGTAGATAATGGTTACACCAAAGAAGAAATGAAAATGGTGAATGAAACAAAAAAGATCATGGGTGATGATTCCATCCGCGTGACCGCAACAACGGTGCGTATACCGGTGATGGGTGGCCATAGCGAGAGCGTGAATATTGAGTTCGAAAAAGAATACGACCTAAAAGATGTGTTTACCTTATTGAAGAACACAAAAGGATTAATTGTGGAAGATGATGTAGCCAATCAAATTTATCCGATGCCAATGAACGCGCATGAAAAAGATGAGGTTTTTGTTGGTCGTATTCGTAGAGATGAAACACAAGCAAAAACATTGAACATGTGGATCGTTGCAGATAATTTACGTAAAGGTGCTGCTACAAATGCTGTGCAAATTGCAGAGTATTTGATGGCGAATAAAGTGCATGGGTTTTAAGCCACTAATTTCACGAATTAACGCTAATTTTAATTGTAATACCAAATCTGGTTTTGTGAAGATTAGTGTAATTCGTGGCTCTCACCTTTTTGACTTTTGATTTTTTTCTTCTAACTTCATAACATGCTAACATTACCGTTTAATTTTAAAAAGTGGATCGATGAAAATCGCCATTTATTGAAGCCGCCCGTAAATAATAAAGTGGTTTATAAAGACACCGAATTTATCATCATGGTAGTTGGTGGTCCTAATTCACGCAAAGATTATCATTACAACGAGAGCGAAGAATTCTTTTATCAATTAGAAGGCGATGTGATCGTACAGGTTCAAATTGATGGAAAAATGCAAGAGGTGCCTATTAAAGAAGGCGAGATCTTTTTACTTCCTCCAAAAATTCCGCATAACCCCCGTCGTTTTAAAGATACTATTGGTTTGGTGATTGAGCGCAAGCGTAAAGACACCGAAAAGGATGGTTTGCTTTGGTTTTGCGATAAATGTAATCACAAATTACACGAAGTTTATTTTCAATTAACCGATATTCAAACCCAGTTTCAGGGCGAGTTCAAAAAGTTTTACGAAAACAAAGATCTGCGCACCTGCAAGTCTTGCGGATCGGTGTTAGAGCCGCCTCCAACCATTTCATAATAATTGATAATTGTACTGTTTAATTTTTACAAAAAGCCTTACCTTTAATACGTAAGGCTTTTTTATTATGGAGAGATCTCAAGCATTTATCGAACAGATCCGTTCGGGCTACACCACCGAAGGCGAATCAATTTTATTAGGCGCGGCTATGTTAGATGGTTCACCTCAAAAGGAAGCGCAAGTTCGTATTCCTTTGAAAACACTTAACAGACACGGATTAATAGCCGGCGCCACCGGAACAGGTAAAACAGTTACATTGCAATTGATCGCAGAGAACATGTGTGCCAGCGGTATTCCGGTGTTGTTAATGGATCTGAAAGGCGACCTAAGCGGAATGGCAAAACAAGGTGCCGTTAATGAAAAGATAACCGAGCGACACAACACCATCGGCATATCCTATGAATCAAAAGCAACCAGTGTCGAATTCTTAACGCTTTCAAATGAGCCCGGCGCAAAGCTGCGCGCAACTGTTTCCGAATTTGGTCCGGTTTTATTTTCAAAAATTTTAGATCTGAACGATACACAAAGTGGCGTTGTTGCCATTTTATTTAAATACGCCGATGATAAAAAATTGCCATTGCTCGATCTCAAAGATTTTAAAGCCATGTTGCAATTTATTTCGGGAGATGGTAAAGCAGAGATACAAAAAGAATATGGCAATGTTACACCGGCAACCACGTCAACTATTTTACGAAAAGTAATTGAGTTGGAGAGCCAGGGTGCTGAGGTATTTTTTGGAGAGACCAGTTTTGATGTGACCGACCTGGTGCGATTAGATTCGCAAGGGAGAGGCATTGCATCCATTATTCGATTGACCGATATACAAGACAAACCAAAACTCTTCTCAACATTTATGTTGTGTTTGTTGGCGGAGATCTATAGTTCGTTTCCGGAAGCGGGTGATCTTGAAAAACCAAAGTTGTGCATTTTTATTGATGAAGCACATTTGATATTTAAGGAAGCATCAAAAGCTTTGTTAGATCAAATTGAGAGCATTATAAAACTGATCCGATCAAAAGGTGTTGGCATTTATTTCTGCACACAAAACCCATACGATGTGCCTGATGCTGTTTTAGCACAACTGGGTTTAAAAGTGCAACATGCCTTAAGAGCCTTTACCGAAAAGGATCGCAAGGCCATTAAAAAAACAGCAGAAAATTATCCGATATCCGAATTTTATAAAACAGATGAATTGCTCACGAGTTTAGGAATCGGGCAGGCTTTGATTTCTGCATTAAATGAAAAAGGAATTCCCACACCATTGGCTGCTGTGCATTTAAAAGCGCCGGCCAGCAGAATTGGTGTGTTAGATCAGCAAGAGATCAATTCAGTTGTGAGCTCAAGTGCTTTGATCTCAAAATACAATCAGGTGATCGATCGCGAGAGTGCTTACGAAATTTTAAATGAAAAATTAAGTGAAGCGAGTAGAGAAGAGTCAGAGAATGAAAAACCAAAGAAAACATTAAAAACAGAGAAAGAAGAAAAATCCATCATTGAAAAAATGAGTGAGAACACCATGGTTCGTCAGGTTGGCAGAACCGTTGTGCGCGAAGTGGCTCGCGGATTACTTGGTGTGCTTGGTTTGGGAGGAACAACAAAACGCAAAAAGAAAAGTGGTTGGTTTTAAAAATAAAACGCAATGAGTAAAAATTTTTTCAGGATCAATTCTTTACAAGAGTATAAAGAAGCCTATCAAAAAAGTGTAGAACAACCAGAACAGTTTTGGAATGACATTGCTGAGAATTTTAATTGGCGCAGTAAATGGGACAAGGTAGTTGATTGGAGTTTTACAGATTATAACGTGAAGTGGTTTGATGGCGCAACGCTGAACATCACCGAGAATTGTATCGACAGACATTTACCGGCGAAAGCAAAAGATGTTGCTTTTATATGGGAATCGAATTTTGATGACCGACCAAACCGCACCATTACTTATCAGCAATTACATGATGAGGTTTGCAGAGTGGCAAACACATTAAAACAGTTAGGCGTTAAAAAAGGTGATCGAGTTTGTATTTATTTACCCATGATACCGGAGGCAGTTTTTGCTATGTTAGCCTGTGCTCGAATAGGTGCAGTGCACTCGGTAGTATTTGCAGGCTTTTCGGCTTCGGCATTAGCCGGGCGCATTCAGGATTGTGATTGTAAAGTGGTGATCACTTCTGATGGTTCGTATCGTGGCGATAAGGTTATTAATTTAAAAAATGTGGTTGATGAAGCATTAGAAACTTGCGCATCCGTAACTAGTGTTTTGGTGTATGAACACACCGGCACCGCCATTCATATGGATCAACAACGTGATGTATGGTGGCATAAAAGTGTTCCGTTTGAGAACGCCATGTGTGAACCTGAGATCATGAATAGCGAAGACATGTTATTCATTTTGTATACATCGGGTTCAACCGGTAAACCAAAAGGCGTAGTGCATACCTGCGGTGGTTACATGGTGTATACTGCCTATACGTTCTCAAATGTGTTTCAATATAATAAAGGAGATATTTACTGGTGTACGGCTGATATTGGCTGGGTAACCGGACATTCATACATCACTTACGGACCATTACTCATGGGCGCAACATCAGTTATGTTTGAAGGAGTGCCGACGTATCCGGATGCAGGACGTTTTTGGAAGATCGTAGATAAACACAATGTAACGCATTTATATACCGCGCCAACTGCCATTCGCGCACTGGAAGCATTAGGATTAGACTATGTGAAGCCATACAAGCTTTCATCATTAAAAGTGTTGGGAAGTGTTGGTGAACCAATTAATGAAGAAGCGTGGCATTGGTATAATAAGAATATTGGTAAAGAAAAATGTCCGATCGTTGATACCTGGTGGCAAACCGAAACGGGTGGTATGTTGATATCACCAATAGCCGGAATAACACCAACCATTCCAAGTTACGCTACCTTGCCGCTTCCCGGAGTGCAGCCAATTTTGGTAGATGATAAGGGAAAGGAGATCGAAGGAAATAATGTTGAAGGAAATTTATGCATCAAGTATCCATGGCCTTCAATTATTCGCACTACTTATGGCGATCATGAACGTTGCAAGCAAACGTATTTTTCTACGTATCACAATTTGTATTTTACAGGCGATGGTTGTAAGCGCGATGAGAATGGCAATTACCGAATTACAGGTAGGGTAGATGATGTGATGAACGTGAGTGGCCATCGTATTGGAACCGCTGAAGTAGAGAGCGCCATTAACACACATGCAGATGTGGTTGAGAGCGCTGTGGTTGGATATCCTCACGACATAAAAGGACAGGGAATTTATGCATACGTGATAGCGCCATCAACTAAAAAAGATCACGCCATATTAATAAAGGAAATTATTGCGGAAGTAAATAAGATCATTGGTCCGATCGCGAAGCCCGATAAAATTCAAATTGTAAGCGGCTT
>JBIKKW010000172.1:0-5087 GCA_044360115.1 Bacteroidia bacterium | reverse complement strand
GGATTATCTAAAGTAACAGTGAAAGGATTTGTTGGTGATACCTTAGGAAATAAATTATCTACCTTCAACGGATTGGTTTATCCGGTGGTATTCGATAAAAAAGAGCTGATCACTTGTCAGTTGAATGATGCGGGTTCATCTGTTACACCGGGAACCTTAACACCATTCCAGTTCATCTCACAACAAAACATTATTTACAAAGGAAAATCGGAAGTAAAAAATGGTGAATTTACCTACTCTTTCATGGTTCCAAAAGATGTTTCGTTTAATTACGGTAATGCCAAATTCAGCTACTATGCAACCGATGGTTATACCGATGCTAATGGAAATTATGATAGCGTAAAAGTTGGTGGTTTGGATCCGAACGGTATTGTTGATAATGAGGGGCCGCAGATAAATTTATACTTGAACAGCAAATCGTTTGTTAATGGCGGCGTTACAAATGAAAGTCCGATCTTATTAGCAGATATCATTGACTCATCGGGTGTAAATACCGTTGGCACAGGATTCGGACATGATATTACAGCCGTGCTGGATGGTAACACCAATAAGCCATTCATATTGAACGATTCATATGAAAGTAACTTGAATAGTTATCAGGGCGGAAAGGTAAAATACCAGCTGAGCGAACTTTCGGAAGGAAGCCATAACCTGAGTTTAAAAGTGTGGGATGTACAAAACAACTCTTCTACTACCACAACCGATTTTATTGTTTCAAAAAATGCCGATCTGGCCTTGAACATGGTGCTTAATTACCCTAACCCATTCACTACCCGAACCAGTTTCTTTTTTGAACACAATCGTAATTGCGAAGACCTTCATGTAACCATCCAGATCTTCACCATCAGTGGGAAAATTGCTAAGACCATCAGAACCACCATTAATTGCGAAGGTTTTAGAAACGATGGTATTGTTTGGGATGGAAGAGATGACTATGGCGATAAGCTAGGAAAAGGGGTTTATTTATATAAAATTGCGGTTACAGATAAAGACCAGAAAAAAGCCGAAAAAATTGAGAAACTTGTTATACTAAATTAGTATATTTAACGTTTCAATTAGGTTCGTACGTGTTGATATGAAAAAGATTGGTATTATAATATTGTTGATTGGATTAGTTTCTTCAAAAACATTCTCTCAAATCAGTTCTCAAGCACTGGGTGGTTCTACTATTAACCCTATTACCACTGCTGTTCCTTTTTTATTAATTAGTCCTGATAGCAAGCAAGGTGCCTTAGGTGATGCCGGTGTTGCAACCGATGCAGACGCTAACTCTACACATTGGAATGGAAGCAAATTGGCTTTTGCCGATAAAAAATTTGGTGTGGCTTTAACAGCAACACCATGGTTACGTAATTTGGTTCCGGATATTTACTTGTACTACCTAAGTGGTTATTCAAAGATCAACAAAAACCAAGCGGTAAGCGCTTCATTACGTTATTTTACATTAGGTAACATTCAATTGACAGATGCCATTGGAAACAGTATTGGTGATTTTAAACCAAACGAATTTGCAATTGATATTGGCTTTGCTCAAAAATTATCAAAGAACTTTTCGTTAGGTGTAGCTACCCGCTTTATTAATTCGAGCATTAGCCGCGTGTATTTTAACGGCCAGCAAGGTAATGCTGCCAGCACAGTGGCGGTTGATCTTACGATGTTCTATAAAAGCAACGAATTTAAATTGGGCGATAAAAAAGCTTATGCAACCGGTGGTTTGGCATTTACCAATTTGGGTGCTAAAATAAAATACAGTACCGAAAAGAATTTTATACCGATGAACATGCGTTTGGGTGGCGGTTTAAAGATCAACATGGACGATTATAACACCTTTGGTGTTTATACCGATCTTAATAAATTACTGGTTCCAACACCACCTATTTACGAATACACCAGCAACAATCAAATTGCAATTGACCCTACTACAGGCGCAAAAATTATTTTAGCGGGTAAAGATCCGAATGTGCCGGTGGCTCAAGGTATTTTTCAATCGTTTAGCGATGCGCCGGGTGGCATGAAAGAAGAATTAAAAGAAGTGAATATCAGCGCGGGTGCGGAGTATGAATATAACAAAACATTTGCAGTAAGAGCGGGTTATTTTCATGAACCAAAAACAAAAGGTGCTCGTCAGTTCTTTACTTTAGGAATTGGTTTGAAGTACAGTATCGGAAGTTTGGATATCTCTTATTTGATACCACGTACCATCAACAATCCGTTGCAAAACACTTTCCGTTTCTCGTTAGCATTTTATTTTGACGCAGATACGAAGAAGAAAGAAGAGCCGGCATCATTAAATGCGCCTTAAATCATTTCTGTAAATTTTTCGCAAAGTAAAAAAGTAGCTTTAGAATCGGCCATGCAATAGGTTATCAGGTCGTCTTTAATGGTTTGTTTTTCTATTGGGTTCTCGTGATTTCTAAATCCAACAAAGGCATTCATGGCTTCAAGGCCGGTAAAAATGGTCTCCTTTTCAAACACATCTTCATCCAATATAACTTTCGACACCGCTTTTAGCGAGTAATTGCCTTTAAATAAAAAGTGGTAATAATATTGATGCTGAATGATCTCTGACACATCTATTAGTTTTGATGACACTTCATACAGTTTATCTTTCAGTTCAGGAAAAAGAACGGCAAGTTCGTTGATCACCAAATTTTCTAAACTTTTATCGTAAACCAATAAACTTGCAAATGTGTTGGTGTTTTGTATGAGCGATTCGGCAAAAGCCTTGCGATCATCATTCACAAAATCAAAAAAGAAATCGGCTGAATATTGCTTGTTATACAATGTAAATAAAAATGGGATCTTTTGAAAAGGGCGTGTACCCAATATTTCAGGAACGGGCTGTCCCCATATTTCCATATCAATGGCAGCAAATGGTGCTTTAATTTTTGCGAGCACTTCACCAATGCCTTTCCTATTTCTATAAACTTCTTTATCTCTGTTGCTTTCTATTTGTATTTGCAAATGCGGAGCTAAACTTTTTACATTGGGTATTTGCGAAATGGTTTTAATGCCTTTATAATGCCATTCAAACAGATCGTCTTTGTTTATTTTACCTAAAGTAAAAATACTATCCTCTCCTATCTTATCTTTCCAGCAAGTTCCAAAAAAATCACATTCATATGGCGAAAAACATTGCTTACCAACATTAACATTGGGTATGGCATTTTGTTCAATAAGCAGTTGGGCTTGCTTTACCTGTTCGCGAATATAATCTTCATTACGAATGGCATCTTTTAAAATACTTCGGCGTTTAAACAGTTTTTTAAGATCAAGAGTGCCATCAAACACATAAGTATCGTTTAGTGTTACAATAAAAAAATCGGCAAGCCATGGAAGGTTGTTTTTGATCACATGGTATTGCAGGCAAGCATCTTTGATATACGTTTCAGAAACCTTAATGGAGCTTTTTACCTCGTAGGCCATATAACCATTAGCGGTAAGCACCAAAATATCTACCATCACCAAAATATCGTTGTGCACAAAAGTAGCTTCGTAAATAACTTCGGTTTTGTTTTCTATTAGCTGCTTTGTGTAAGTGATGGCACGTTCTTTATTATTATCGGTTTCAACAACATTTACGCCACCCGGAAAAAGCTGTTGTGCCAAAGCTCCAATATCGTGGCCGCGCTTAAACGTGAGTTGTTTATCGGTACTGAGTTTATCGCGTAAGTAGTAATGATTCTTGTAAAGAAAAAATGCTTTTTGACACTGCTCAAATTTTAAAAAAGCAGTTTTACTAATGTAAGAAGTTGCCACTAACTCTTTTTAAGTTGTTGAATGGTTTGAACCGGATCAGATGAACCAAACACGGTATTGCCGGCCACCAGAACATTAGCGCCGCATTCAATTAATTTTTTATAGTTTGCCAGATCAACACCACCATCAATTTCAATTAATGCATGCGCGTTGTGTTTAAGTTTCATTTGGTGCAACTGCTTTACTTTGTTATAGGTGTTCTCAATAAATTTCTGACCGCCAAAACCCGGGTTAACACTCATCACACAAACCAGATCAATGTCTTTGATCACATCTTCCAACAATGAAACGGAAGTGTGCGGATTAATGGCCACACCGGCTTTCATTCCCAAATTTTTTATGTTTTGCATGCTGCGATGTAAATGTGTGCAAGCTTCGTAATGCACGG
Source organism: Bacteroidia bacterium (assembly GCA_044360115.1). Classification (GTDB taxonomy): domain Bacteria; phylum Bacteroidota; class Bacteroidia; order B-17B0; family Aurantibacillaceae; genus Aurantibacillus. The sequence goes on along the minus strand of JBIKKW010000172.1, from coordinate 940 downwards.
TTAAAACCTCAGCGCCTGCGTCTTTAAAATGTTGGGCGTAACGATCAGGGTCAACGATCATCAAATGCACATCCAAAGGCTTTTTTGCGTGTTTTTGAATGGCCTTTAAAACCGGAAAGCCAAATGAAATGTTTGGCACAAACACACCATCCATAATATCAATATGAAACCAATCGGCATTACTGTTATTTACCATTTCACAATCACGTTGCAGGTTTGCAAAATCGGCAGATAGTATGGAAGGAGCTATTAAATGTGACATAATATTTGAATGACACAAAATTAGGAATAATGTTTTGTATTGCTGTGGATTGTTAGCTACTCGTTAAAATTTTTAATGCTTTAAGAAATTGTTAAATTGCTGGTAATCAGAAGCTAAGTTTGTAAATGAACAAAATTTTTGTAATTTAGTATAGTAGCAATTAAACCTTGAACGAATCATATAGTCAAACAAAAAAACAACAACAAATGAAATCAAACAAACTTATTCTTTCATTATCCATATTAGCCATTGCCGGCTCTATGGTGTTTACTTCTTGTAAAAAAAGACAAGCTGCAAAAAACGAAGATGGTCAGGCTTCATCTGACAGCAGAAATGTAATTAGTGAAAACGACGCAGCAGTTAGCGACGTTAACACTGTTGTAGGTGATAATGCACTACTTCATGGCAGAGGAACATCTTCAAATGGAATTAATGCTTTACATAATGCATTGGGCATTACTGCAACCGGTTACACAATTGATACAACTGGTGCTCATTTAGGAACAGTTAAGATCAATTACGATGGAACGGTTATTAATAACAGAAAGCGTGAAGGTTCTATCCGTTTAACTATTTTAGATTATACCAATGGTAAGCGTTGGAAAAATGCAGGTTGTGTTTTAAAAGTAGATTATATCGACTTTAAAATTACTCGTGCATCAGACGGTAAATTTGTAA
>JBIKKW010000062.1:0-17698 GCA_044360115.1 Bacteroidia bacterium | reverse complement strand
CCTTTGGCTTCAACATTATGATCGTTAGAATAATTATATTTTTTGTGGTTTCAGTGCTTATCGAATTTTATTTTTTGCAAGCCGTTAAAACCTTTACACAAGACTTTTCTTTACAAAAAAAGAACATCATCTTATACATTGCTTATGGTCTTATGGCCATCAGTTTAATTTTAGGTGTTGCTTCTGTGATATATCCGCCGCCCAACTGGAATAATTTTTTCCGCTTTATGTTGTCGGTGGTAATGATCCTTTTAATTTGTAAACTATTAGGCAGCGTGTTTTTGTTGGTGGATGATGTTGTTCGATTATTCCGTTGGATCGCTTCTTTATTCAAACACAAACCAGAAGAAGTAGTTGATGCTTCTCAGGGCATAAGCCGAATAAAATTTTTCAGTCAGCTTGCTATTACCTTTACCGTTATCCCCGCAGTTGGCTTTATTTATGGTGTAGTTCGCGGTGCTTATAAATACCGTGTGCACAATGTAAAAGTACCTTCACCAAATTTACCTCCCGAGTTTGATGGCTTTAAGATCGTTCAATTATCAGATATACACACCGGTTCGTTCATGGATGATTCGGCACTTAAAAAAGCGTTTGATATTGTGATGCAGCAAAACGCCGATATGATCTTATTTACCGGCGATCTGGTGAACAACGAAGCAAAAGAGTTAAATGGTTTTGAAGAACAATTCAGCAGATTAAAAGCGCCGCATGGTGTTTACTCGGTATTAGGAAATCATGATTATGGTGATTATGTGCAGTGGGATTCGGTTGATGCAAAAAAGCAAAACCTTGATACATTAAAAAAGAAACAAGCCGAATTTGGCTGGCGTTTGCTTATTAACGAACACGTTCCAATAGAAAAGAACGGATCAAAAATTGCTTTAATTGGTATTGAGAACTGGGGCGGAAATATGCGTTTTCCGCGTTATGGAAAAATGCACGAAGCTTATACCGGAACCGAAGATTTTCCTTTCAGAATATTAATGAGTCATGATCCAAGCCATTGGGATATGCAAGTGTTATTAGATTATCAGGATGTTGATCTGACCTTAAGCGGACACACGCATGGTATGCAAATGGGAATAGAAATTCCGGGATTCAAATGGAGCCCCGTACAATACGTTTATAAGAACTGGGCCGGTTTATACAAACAAGGCAAACAATTCCTTTATGTGAACAGAGGATTAGGTTTCTTGGGTTATCCGGGCCGTTTGGGTATTTGGCCCGAAATTACGGTTATGGAATTAAAGAAGGTTTAATCTTCTCCTCCAACCGCTTCTTCCAAGGCATCAACTTTTGCATCACTGAAATCGCCACTTTGTACTTCCAAAATTTTTCCGTCTTTATCTACTACGAAAAAGTATGGTGCTTTATTATCAGTAATACCCAATTGCTTTTGAATACCTTTAATGTCGGTTTTTTCTGTATCTAATATATATGGCCAAAACTCCTTATCAGTTCCTGCTTTAAAATCATCTGCAATTTTTTTGAAGCCGGCGATCATTGGCGCAAAAACAAAATTCACATCATATACTTCGGCCATATCAAATTTATTGTCCTTGCTTGGTTTTTTCATGAACGTGTAGTATAACGGATTCAGCCATTTTTTTAATTCATCTTCAGCACCTTTATGAAAGGCAATGGCCACAATGGTTTCTTTACCATTTTTTAATGGCAAGGTTGTGCTTTTACCGTTTAAAAATGTTCCTGTAATTACCGGAAAGGTTTTTCCTTTTTGGGCGCTAACTCCTAAGCATAGAAATAAAGCGCTAACTGCTAAAATTTTTTTCATTTTTTTATATATCTATTTTACAAACTCTATCGGCATGTCTGCCACCTTCAAATTTTTCATTTAAAAAAGCATCCACACATTTTTTAGCTTCATCAATATTCATATAACGTGCAGGTAATGCCATAATATTTGCATCGTTATGTTGGCGGGCCAATGCGGCAATTTCGCTATTCCAGCACAAAGCACCTCTAATGCCTTTGTGTTTATTTACACTCATATTAATACCGTTACCGCTTCCGCAAATAACAATACCCAAAATATTTTTATTTAATACCTCGTTTGCAACTGCATGTCCATGATCCGGATAATCAGCTCTTTCGGTGCTATAACAACCTTTATCTAAAACAGTTACGTTCTTACTTTTTAAATACGCTATAACCTGTTCTTTTAACTCAAAACCTGCGTGATCACTGCCAATTGCTATTTCCATATCATTTATATTATATAATGTTGTTTTTAATTATGATTGTTTAAAAGTAGTAATCAACGTTAATTAACACTTATAAAATAATAAGCTGAACATCAAGTGTATTCAATTAACAATAACTACTAAAAACTGTGTTAATATTATTATTTATAGTTCATAAAAGAAACACAATATTTTACCGAATTGTTAACTTATAATTATATACATATTACCTAATCACAAAACCAAACTTATTTTTAAATCTTAGCCAGTTTTTATAAGGCGTCTTTTAGCATTATAAACAATTTAAATAACAGCAAAGTTATGAGCGTTAATAGCTACTAACGAATGTTAATTAAACCAACTTATTTTGATTTTCAAGCATTTAAACCCTTACCTTTGTGAATAAGTGTACTAATATGTATTCATAAGTACCAACTCCAAATAAATTAAAGTAACTTACTAACCATATTAACACCCTATAATATAAATAATAAATTAATTTAAAATTTTATATATGTTATTAGAGAAAGGATATTTAGAAAAAGATGTTGATCCAAGTTTAGACCTGGTAGCTGAAATAAATTCTTTGAAAAAACAAAAGAATGCCATACTTTTGGCTCACTACTACCAGAACAACGATATCCAGGACATTGCGGATTACATTGGCGACAGTTTAGGTTTGGCGCAACAGGCCGAAAAAACAAAAGCCGATATCATTTTGTTTGCCGGCGTGCATTTTATGGCCGAAACAGCAAAGATACTCAATCCCACAAAAAAAGTGTTGATTCCCGATCTGAAAGCCGGTTGCAGTTTAGCTGATTCTTGTCCGCCTCAAAAATTTGCTGATTTTAAAAAACAACATCCTGATCATATTGTGATCACTTACATTAATTGTACGGCCGAAATTAAAGCGCTTTCGGATATTATTTGTACAAGCAGTAATGCAGTTCAAATTGTAGAAAGTTTACTTCAGGAACAAAAAATAATATTTGCGCCTGATAAAAATTTGGGAGCTTACATCAATAAAAAAACCAAACGAAATATGGTTTTATGGGATGGTAGTTGTATGGTTCATGAAATTTTTAGTTTAGAAAAATTAGTGAAATTAAAAATGCAACATCCGCAAGCAAAAATAATTGCGCATCCCGAGTGTGAAGAAGCAATACTTGAACATGCTGATTTTATTGGTAGTACAACAGCTTTATTAAATTATTCGAAAAAAAGTTCTGATAAAGAATTTATTGTTTTAACCGAAACAGGTATTTTACATCAAATGCAAAAAGCCAGTCCCGATAAAACATTTATTCCTGCGCCACCAAATAATTCATGTGCTTGTAACGATTGTCCGTATATGAAATTAAATACCTTAGAAAAAATTTATATCGCATTAAAATACGAGCAACCTGAGTTGTTAATGGATAAAGATCTAATTGAAAAAGCAAAATTACCTATTCAACGAATGCTGGAGTTATCGGCTAAATTCGGACTTTAAAACATCATTTATTTTTAGTATATTTATTGATTATTAAATGATCTTACGAACCTATATAAGTATTATTCTGAGCTGTTTTGTTGTTTTTAATTATGCACAAAATAATGTAAAGAACGGTTATGTAAAATTTTATCATGAAAACGGTAAAATAAGCAGTGAAGGTTTAATGAAAGAAGGTAAACCGGATGGCTTTTGGAAGAACTATTATCAAAACGGTAATTTAAAGATCACCGGTAATCGTAAAAATTTTCAGTTAGATAGTTTATGGTCTTTTTATGATGATAAAGGTCGCGTAAACCGAACTGTAAATTATAAAGAAGGAAAAAAAGAAGGTGCTACAAAGTTATATGATACATTAGGAAAGGTAACCAATATTGAGCATTATGTAAATGATGTAAAAGAAGGTGTTTCCAAAAAATTCTATCCTTCGGGTAAAGTAAAAACGATTATTTATTTTGTAAAAGGTAAAGCCGATGGTACTGCTTATGAGTATGCAGAAGATTCAACCATTATTTCCATTGTAAATTATAAAAGCGGAATAACATTAGACAGAGAACAGATCAATCGAAAAGATGAATTGGGTCGTAAACAAGGTTTATGGAAAGATCTGTATCCGAATGGTGATGTAAAAAAAGAAGCCATGTACAGTAACGATTCGTTAAATGGTTTTGTAAAAGAATATGATAAAAAAGGAAATTTAACGTCCATTAAAAAATTTGATAACGGTAAAGCTTTGTTACATGCTCCGGAAGTGAGACAAGTAGAATGGTTTCAAGCAAAAAATACAGATGGTACATTAAAATATGAAGGCGTGTATGATGATGGTGTGGCTATTGGTACACACTATACGTATAAATCAAAACGTATTTGCGATTCGGTTGAATATTTTAATGATTCAACAAAATTATTCTTCAAAAAATGGATATGCAGTAATTATTCGGTACCCGATAGTGCCATTGAATATTTTAATGGTATTGTAGTAGCAAAAGGTGCTGTTGATAGCGCGCGTAACAGAATTGGTAAATGGGTTGAATTTCATAATACCGGCGAATTTAGAGGTAAAGGTATTTATGTGGCAGGCTCAAGAACGGGTGAATGGGAATTCTTTTATTCATCAGGTAAATTAGAACAAAAAGGCCGATACGATAAAAAAGGAAAAGCACAAGGTGTTTGGAAATGGTATTATGAAAGCGGAAACCTGATGCGTGAAGAAAATTATGTGAACGGAAGACGCGAAGGAATAATGACCGATTTTACCGAAGATGGAAAAATTATTACTAAAGGAAATTGGATGGATAACAAAAAAGAAGGCTTTTGGAATTATGAGAATTCGGAATACTACGAGTACGGAAATTATGTAAATGATGAACCGGATAGTTTATGGAAAGGATTTTACAAACCCGAAAAAACAAAATTATTTGTAGGTAAATATGTTCAGGGTACACCGGAAGGTTATCATACGTTTTATTTTAGAAATGGAAAAAAAATGCTGGAAGGTATGTATGTAGGCGGATTAAAAGAAGGCGACTGGAAATTTTATGACGAGTTAGGATTTAATTATTTGATCATTAATTATAAAGATGATATTGAAATTAAATGGCAGGGCGAAAAAATATTCCCAACTTACGAGCAAAGTTTAAGAACCTATAATATCAAAATAGGAGAAGATAAAACACAAACCATTAAAAGCAAGCCATAACGTGATCAATAATACAGAAATATTCAGTGCTTATGAATATTTACCTACTCCATTAATTATTTTTTCAAATGAAAGCGTTATTTATGCTAATGAAAAAGCAAAGCAATTATTAGCATTACCAAAAAACCCAAGTAAAAAGCAATTAAATATTTTTAATTATATCCTTCCTGAATTTAGAGGTGAGATCCTGTCACGAAACAATAAAATTTTTGCCGGAAAAAAATTAGCACCATATGCAATTAAAATAAGATCTATTAAGGGTAAAGTAATTGATATTGAAACGAAATCAAGGAAAGTACTGATCAGTAAAAAACAATACATCTTAACTATTTTTTATGATGTAACCGAACAAAAATTAAAATATAACGAGCTCGAAGAAGCAAAAAAAGTATTAGAATTAATTGGCAGTAATAACACCGATGTTGTTTTTAAATATGATCTTTTACCAAAAGAACAGTATTCATATGTAAGCGATTCGGTAACAAAAATTTTAGGCTATAAACCTTCGGAGTGGTATAAGAATAAAGATTTTTATGAAAAGATCATGTTACCGGAAGACCAAAAAAAGTTTCCTAGATCAACCAACGCGTATTTAAATTACATACAAAAGAACAATAAAATACTTGTTCGTTTTCATAGTAAGAATAGATCAGTAGTATGGCTAGAAACCATTTACAATGTTGTAAGAGATCAGAAAGGAAAAATTAGTTCTGTTATTTGTGTTGGAAGAGATGTAACAAAAGAAAAAGAAACAGAAGCTTCTTTACAAATTACCAAGGAACAATTAAATCTGATTGCTAACAACGCGCATGATGTTATTTATTTTTATACCTATCACCCAAAACCGAAATATATTTTTATAAGTAATTCGGTAGAAAAAATATTGGGCTATAAACCGGAGCAGTTTTACAAAGATGCTTTTTTTATAAGTAAACATACCCTTGGAAAAACAAATGCGTTTAAAACCTATGAACAGCAGGTTAGAAACGATCAGTTAAAAGGAAAGTTAACCTCAAACCAAATAAAGTACCAGGTAAAAAACGCAAAGGGAGAGTTGGTGTGGATGGAAGACCATGTTAACCCTGTATTTGATGAAAAAGGAAAAATATCTTTTTTATTTGGCATTATTCGTAACATAAATGAACTGAAAGAAAAGGAAATTGAATTAAACCAAAAGTGGAGCGATTATAAACTTTTACTCGATCAATCGCCAATATCATTTTTTATCCATTCAAATGGTTTATGTTTGATGTGCAATAAAGCGGCTGTTGAATTATTAAAGGTAAGATCTGAGAAAGATATCATCGGGAAATTCATTATTAATTACATTGTTCCTGAACAACGCCAACGCGCCATGGAACGTATGCGTTTAGCAACTCAAGGAACCGAATTCGATTTTTTAGCATATCAAATTAACGATTCTAAAAATAAATCTATAAATGTTGAAATTAAAACAGTTCCTATTCGTTACAACGGAATTGATTGTGTGCTTTCTTTAGTAAAAGACATTTCTGAACGCGAATTATTTGAGAAAGGAAAAATTAAAGCTGAATTAATAAAGGAACACAATAAAGAACTTACTAATCAAAAAAACAAGCTTACTTCGATCTTCGAAAATAGTTCACATCTCGTTTGGACAATTGACGATAACTATAACTTCACTTATTTTAATAATAATTTTGTAAACATCTTTAAACGCAACTATGGTGTAGATCCAATAATAGGTAAAACGGCTTATGAGATTGTTCCCAATAACAAACGAGAGGAAAACAGGAATACATGGTATCCATTATATAAAAGGGTTTTTAAAGGCGAGCAGATCGTTTTTGAGCGAAAAGACCCCTTAGATAATCAGTCAGAAATTTATCGTGAAGTGTATTTAAATCCAATCTTTTCAGCTAATGGTGATATTAAGGAAATAGCCTGCATGGCCAGCGATATCAGCGAAAACAAACGAAACCAAAAAAAGCTTATTGAACAATCGGCAAAACTGAGTTCGATCTTTGAAATGAGCTCCCATTATATTTGGACAGTAGATAAGAATAACAACCTTACCTCTTATAATAAAAATTATACAGCACTCATACAAAAGATCTATGGAACATCACCGGTTATTGGTAAACCATTAAACCGAGGAAAAATGTTAGTTGATGATGAATATATCAAAGGTTTAGAAAACAACTACAAAAGGGCATTAGCCGGCGAAAAATTAAACTTCGAATTAGAATTAGGCGCTCATTCAAATGAAAACGTATATCTCGATGTTTTTTTAAATCCTGTTTTTGAAAAGGACACTATTGTTGAAGTATCGGGTATAGCGCACGATATAACAGCATCAAAACGAAATGAAGAGCGCACCATTCAATCATTAAAAGAAAAAGAAGTTCTTTTAAAAGAAGTACACCATCGTGTAAAAAATAATATGCAGATCATTTCTAGCATATTAAATCTTCAGTCATCTTATGTAAGCGATACCAGCATATTAAATTTATTACGTGAGAGCCAAAACCGAATTAAAACAATGGCCTATATTCACGAAAGTTTATATCAAAATAAAACCTTCTCCTCAATTAATTTTAATGATTATTTAGTTCAACTTATTAATAATATCGTTCATTCCTACTCAGTTTCGCCCGATAAGATCCATTTAGAGGTTAATTGCGAAAAAACAATATTAAATTTAGATACCTCTATACCCTTAGGATTGATCATTAATGAATTGGTTACAAATTCTATAAAACATGCATTTCCGGCGTCGAGCAGAGGAAAAATTGCCATAAATTTGAGAACTCAAAACAAATTTGTATTTTTAACAGTTAAAGATAATGGGGTTGGAATGGATCCGACTATTACGCCTGAAAATAGTGGTACATTAGGGTTACAATTAGTGTATACCTTAATTGATCAAATTAACGGGAAAATAGAATTTGAAAATCTAAAACCGCAAGGCACAAGAATTAACATTACGTTTTTAATTTAAATAGATGGAGAATAGTAAATTAAATATTTTTATTGTTGAAGACGAAAGCATTGTTGCTAAAGACATTCAGAATAGTCTGGTTAAACTTGGTTATAATGTTGTAGGAACCGCCAATAACGGCGCCGATGCCATCAAACAAATTAAAGAAACTAATCCTGATCTGGTATTAATGGATATCATGATCAAAGGCCCAATGACAGGTATAGAAGTAAGCGAAAAACTAAAGGAAACAATGAACATTCCTGTTATTTATTTAACCGCTTATGCCGATGAGGCCACTTTAAGTAAAGCAAAGATCACCGAGCCTTACGGATATATTTTAAAACCTTTCAAAGAAATAGATCTTCACAGCTCCATTGAAATGAGTGCTTACAAGCACAAGAAAGATCTTGAATTAAAGAAAGAGCGCGATTTTTTGTATTCATTAGTTGAGAACAAAGAAGAGGCCGGTGCAGATATTTTATTTGTTAAAGCAAACAGCAAATTAGTAAAGATCTTGTTAAAGGATATCTATTATGTTGAAGCTTTAAAAGATTACGTGATCATCAACACACAATACGCGCGATATACCGTACACAGCACCATGAAGGACATTGAAAAGAAATTAGGTAATACACAATTCATTCGTGTGCACCGTTCTTTCATTTGCCGTATTGATAAGATCCAAGCGATCGAAAATCAAAACGTGATCCTTGAGAACGATAAGAAAACAATTCCGGTTGGTGGTTCTTATCGCGAGGAATTGCTTGGCAAATTAAATTTACTGTAATTACTGCAACACCAGTTTCAAAGTATTGTTGGTAACACCATCTGTTATCAGTGTTGCTGTATATAAGCCTTTGCTTAATGAAAGCGCATCAAAATTCACCGTTGTATTTCCGCGCTCTAAAACGTGTATGGTTTTTACCAATTTACCGTTCAGATCTTGAATGCTAATTACTGCATCCTTAACATCAGCCTTTACAAAGGCTTCCAGCGTTGTTGTTCCTTGAAACGGATTCGGGAAGTTCTTTATCAACGTTGATTTATTATCTAACACCAACGTATTTGTAGCCGAATCTGCCGCTAATTTTTTCACCAAATAATCATTCGCGTCTCCTGTTAATTTAATTTCTACTCTTCTGTTCAACTCTTTACCTATTTCTTTCGTATTATCATAAGCCGGCATGGTTTCGCCTTTGCAATCCACCACTATTCTGTCTTGCGGAATGCCTTTGCTTTTGAAATAGTTTGCAATTATGTTCGATCGTTCACACGATAAATTCATATTGTATGAATTGTCTCCTTCTTCATCGGTGTGTCCGGTTATGAGTATCTTTCCTGAAGGATGCTTTTTATATTCTTTACTTAAATTATCTAATAAGGTTTTGTAACCGGGCTCAATTTCTTTTAGGTTTTTAGGATACAACACATTGTATGTTTTATCGTACGACACAAAACTTTTTCCTTCAATAAACACACCCGAATCATATGCATTATCGCTTACATCGGCAATTGCCAATTTAATGTGGTATGTTTCATATGGTACAACCGGCTGACGAATTTGCATCAGCTTCGTCATACCATCATATTCAATTCCTATATGCCCATCAACATTGCTTACATAAAAAGTTGGGTTGTTTGGTCTCGCTTTATAAGAACCGTTAGGGCTGCCATTGTTAATGGTGTTCACGCTCACGGGCACATTGGTATTAGGCACAACGGCTAAATTCTTAACGGTTGAAATGCCTTTGCCCGAAACAAAGAATGCGAAAATATCATTGTAGGTGCTTCCTACAAATTCATCATATTCTTCTGAACCAAACACGTAATTAAAACTTAATGTATCTGCTGTTGGCACAAGATCTAGTTCGATCACACAAGCATCAAAGGTTTTTTGTCCGTTCACTAATTTTTCTAATTCGGTATAACCATTGTCCTGATTACCTACCAGGTTTCTTTTCTCTGCAGCTGCATGTGTATTATTGCTCATGGAACCGGTAGTGTTCTTGCTCGATAAGGCAATGATGCCGCCGGTTGTCATCACCAAACCTTTTTTCATTCCTAATCTTTCCTTACTATCTTCAAAAAAACCAAACGCTTCTTCACCGCTTGTTTTGGTAATGCTGTAATTCTTTAAAACAACCCCTTCACCTATTAGCGATTCTAAAAGTTTTTCGGTGCTTCTTACCGTGTTTTTATTTGGTGTAAAAACTTTAAAATCTGCCGTGTTTTGTGAGTTAACCGAAAAGCCAAGTAAAAACAAGGCGCTTAATGAAAGTAAGTGTTTGATCATGTGTTGATGTTTTTAATTGAGATGCGCTAAACAGATCCTTTCCATAAAATTAATCCAATAAAATCTCACTTTTTTGACATTATAAAATTTTAACCTTCCTGTTAATTGATCTCATTTATCTATCTTTGTAACGTTTAAATGCAAAATAGTTACGATGTTATAGTTATTGGTGCGGGTCATGCCGGTTGCGAAGCCGCTGCTGCTGCTGCCAACATGGGCTCCAAAGTATTATTACTCACCATGAATATGCAAACCATTGCTCAAATGAGCTGCAACCCTGCTATGGGTGGTATTGCAAAGGGACAAATTGTTCGCGAGATAGATGCTTTGGGTGGATACAGTGGTATTGTATCTGATAAATCTGCTATCCAGTTCCGTATGCTTAATCGCAGCAAAGGCCCTGCCATGTGGAGTCCGCGTACACAAAATGATCGCATGTTATTTGCTGCCCTATGGCGCGAAATGCTGGAGAACACGCCAAACGTTGATTTTTGGCAAGACATGGCTCGTGAGCTGATCTTAAGTAAAGATGGAAAACGTGTTGAAGGGGTGATAACTGGCATGGGTATTGAATTTAAAGCAAAGTCGGTTGTATTAACCAATGGCACGTTTTTAAATGGTGTTATTCATATTGGCGAGAAGCAAATTGGTGGCGGAAGAATGGGAGAGAGTGCTTCGTTTGGAATTACCGAACAATTGATAAAGATCGGGTTTGAAGCCGGCCGCATGAAGACCGGTACACCACCTCGAATAGATGGCCGTACACTTGATTACAGTAAAATGGAGGTGCAGGATGGCGATGATGTGAATGATAAGTTCTCATATCTGCCAAATACATCTCCGTTCTTCAATAGCCACAATACCCAACGCGAATTAAAAAAGCAGATCCCTTGTCATTTAACGTATACCAACCAAAAGGTACATGATATTTTAAAAACAGGTTTCGAAAAGTCGCCAATGTTCCAGGGACGTATACAAGGACTTGGTCCGCGTTATTGCCCAAGCATTGAAGATAAGATCACGCGTTTTTCAGAAAGAGAGCGCCACCAGATCTTCGTGGAACCGGAAGGTTGGAATACGGTTGAGATCTACGTGAATGGATTTTCCACTTCCTTACCACAAGATATTCAATATCAAGCGATTAGGCTGGTTCCTGGTTTCGAAAATGCAAAAATGTTCCGTCCGGGTTATGCAATCGAATACGATTACTTCCCTCCTACTCAATTAAAACTCACATTAGAGACCAAATTGGTAAATAATTTATATTTCGCGGGTCAGATCAACGGCACAACCGGTTATGAAGAAGCGGCTTGTCAGGGTTTAATGGCCGGAATAAATGCACATTTAAAAGTGGCCGAAAAACCTGAATTTGTTTTAAAACGCAGTGAGGCTTATATTGGCGTATTAATTGATGATCTGGTTACTAAAGGAACCGAGGAGCCGTATCGCATGTTTACCTCTCGTGCGGAGTACCGTTTATTGTTACGTCAGGATAATGCGGACATTCGTTTAACACATTTAGGATATCAAATAGGTTTAGCCAAAAAAGATCGTTTGGATGTCGTGAATCAAAAAATTGATGGGTATAAATCCATCATCAAACATATTAAAGATACAAGTGCTTTACCGGAGGTTATTAATCCGTATTTAACTTCAATAGAGTCTGCCCCTATTTCTCAAAAGATCAAGTACGCTAATATTCTATCCCGACCAAATGTTGACATTCAGGAAATGCGAAAGTCGGATACGGATTTGAATACTTACTTAAGTTCATTTGATCATGAAACTATTTTACAAGCAGAGATCTTAGTTAAGTACGAAGGGTATCTTTCTAAAGAACAAGAGAACGCTGATAAGCTTCAGCGGTTGGAAGAGTTAAAGATCAGTCCGGATTATAACTACGACGTCATCTCATCATTAAGTACCGAGGCTCGTGAAAAGTTGAAGAAATTTAAACCTTATTCAATCGGACAAGCCAGTAGAATTTCCGGAGTTAGTCCATCTGATATTTCCATATTATTAGTCCATATGGGACGATAGTGTTCCACGTGAAACATTTAGTTTATGATAACATTAAGTAATTGTCCGAATTGTAACGCAGGTTCCTTTGAACCATTTATTATGTGTAAAGATTATACCGTTAGCCAGGAAACGTTTCAAATAGTTTCGTGTAAAGGTTGCGGTTTTAAGTTTACCAATCCTCGTCCGGCTAACGATAAGTTAGGCGATTATTATAAATCGGAAGAATACATTTCCCATTCGAATACAAGCAAAGGATTAATAAGTAAACTTTACAAGATTGTAAGGAACTATACCCTAAAAGGAAAATTAAACCTGGTAGCAAAGCATAGTTCAAAAGGCAATTTATTGGATTACGGATGCGGTACCGGAATGTTCTTATCCGTAGCCAAAAGTTCCACGTGGAATGTTTATGGTATTGAGCCCGATTCCGGAGCCAGAGAATTTGCTGTAAAGGAAAACGGTTTAACAGTATATCCGGATCTTGGAACTGCACATAAGTTTTGGGAAGGTACGCAGTTCAATTGTATTACTCTTTGGCATGTACTTGAGCATGTAACCGAATTAAATGATACCCTAACCTGGTTCAATACCAAGTTGAATCAAAACGGGACTTTGATCATTGCCGTTCCTAACCACAAAAGTTACGATGCGGAATATTATAAAGAGCATTGGGCGGCATATGATTTACCCCGTCACCTTTACCATTTCGAACAGAAAACAATGGTAGAAATAGTTCAAAAGGCCGGCTTCAAACATATCGAATCTTTACCCATGAAGTTTGATAGTTTTTATGTAAGTATGTTAAGCGAGAAATATAAGACCGGTAAGATTAACTACATTAGCGCCTTTTTAAACGGTTTAAAGTCTAATATGATGGCTAAGGAAGCTTCAAGATATTCAAGCGTTATCTACGTGTTTAAAAAGGCTTAAATAGCCCTATTTAGTACCAGGCATTAAGGCGTCCATTTGGATGCCTTTTTTATTATGCCATGGTTATTTGTTTCTTTGTTCCACGTGAAACATATTCCTGAAATGGATTCTATTTCTAAATGCGCTCGTCCCCTTTTCAAGTTTGAATATTTCAATCCAGTTGTTTTATTACCAACCCTAATGACTTTAAATTGCCCTATAGTGTATTAATGAAACTCATCTTTAAATCATCTTTAATCACAATGTATTTATCGCAATGATAATCTAATGTCCTAAAGACTATTCTCTATCCTCTAGTTTCTAACGACTATTATTAACGTTCCACGTGAAACATTTATTTATTCTCGCCCGACGTTTAAGCAACAAAACAAAGCATGAGTGCTTAAAACCTTTTCTATTGATCGGCTAATTTTTCTAGCTTTTTATGTTTGTAGAGAAGTGAGATTGTTTTTTGGAGTAAAGAAGAACTATTATTCCAAACCTTGGCAATTATTGTAAAGAATATAATAGATCAATAATTGATACCAGGGCATCATCAGAAGAATAGTTCTAGATTAAGAAGATGAGCCCAGAAAATACCCTCACGAGAAACTGTTAAACTTAAATTCCCAGCAAAAATCTAAAACCTCGACAAAAGTGCTTGAACAAAAGTTAAGTACTGTGGCAATTAGCAATGGCTAGAGGATAAAACGCTATTAGGGCCAAATAAAAGCGCTTAGTAACGGAAAGAGCACAATGTCAAATCGAGAGCCAATAATGGCTTAAAACAGAAATAATGCGCTAAAAAAGGGGTACTATTTCAGAAGAAAGTAAGGGTGCTTTTTGCATGTAACAGGTGCCTGTTGATCCTATTTGAAGATGTAGGAAAGGCTGAGATTGATTGGAAAGGACTTAGGATGTGCAGAGGTTTTTATGGGTTGATTGTTAGAGCTTGTTCCAGAATATGGGGCTATTTGATTGTAATGGTATCTATGATTTAATGTGCTTTGACTGAAAAGGAAACCAAGTTGTATTTTATAAAAACACCCGTTGTTTTTCTCGGTATTCACCACTAAAGAATAGCTAGGTTCAAAACTTAAAAAATTGGGCACTTTGTAACTTAACTGTTCGTTTACAATGTATTCATATCTGTCATAACTTTTAAAATCGTAGTTATAACTTTGTACAATGTTGTATTGTGTTTTTAGGTTGAAGTGATGTGTTTCGCTGTTTCCAAATTTGAAAGAAGTTCCTAAAACAATTCCGGGAGAATTATAAATGCAGTTATACTGATAGGTTTTCCATTGGGTTCCTGCAATGTCTCCAAGATCTCTTTTTACCTGGTTGTTTTGGTATGAAAAAATTGGAGCAACAAAGTAGTTCAAGTTTTTGTAAGTATTGAAATAAATAATCGAGCCTGCCAGATCAGCAAAAACATACGAACCGGTGCCACTTGTCCTAATGGCAATATGATCGCTTAAAGCATAGGTAAGATCTAGACTACCATATTTGAATGGCCTTATGGTGAACGATCCTTGAAAGTCTTTTTTCTTGTTCACCAAAACAGGCTGATAAGGCGTAGCTACAAATGGCCTATGCGCAACTGAATAAACACACGATTGCAATGCTGCGGCAAACGATAAGACTGTTATTGCTTTCAGAAAACGAAACATAAACGCACAAATATAAAACAAAAAAACGCAGAGCATTTGCCCTGCGTTTCTTATTAAAAATCAAAATTGAATTATTTCATTAAAGCATTTAATTGCTCCTGGCTAACACCGGTTGAAGAGTATCCGCCATCGTGTAATAAATTTTGCATAGTTACCATACGCGTTAGATCGCTGAATAAACTAATGCAATAATTCGCGCAATCATCAGCACTTGCGTTTCCTAATGGCGATTGTTGATCGGCAAATTCATAAAATTCGCTAAAGCCCTTAATGCCGCTTCCTGCTGTTGTTTTTGTAGGCGATTGTGAAATGGTGTTGATACGCACTTTCTTTTGTTTGCCATAGTGGTAACCAAATGTACGCGCAATACTTTCTAACATGGCTTTGATATCTGCCATATCAGTATAAAACGGATAAGCACGTTGAGCCGCAATATAAGATAATGCAACAACCGATGCGTGCTCGTTCAACGCATCTAATTTGTGTGCAACAGCCAACATTTTGTGAAACGACATAGCCGAAACATCTATCCCCTTATTAAAGAAATCATAATTCAATTCGGTATACGGAATGTTCTTACGAATGTTCACGCTCATACCAATAGAGTGTAATACGAAATCAATTTTACCACCCAAAACATCCATCGATTCGGTGTATAGTTTTGTTAGATCATCTACACTGGTTGCATCAGCCGGAATGATCTTTGATCCTGTTGCTTCTGCTAACTTGTTTATTTCGCCCATGCGCATGGCAATAGGGGCATTGGTTAATGTAAAAGTTGCGCCTTCTTCGTGACATTTTTGTGCCACTTTCCAAGCAATTGAATTTTCATCTAAAGCTCCGGTAATAATACCGCGCTTGCCTTTTAATAAGTTGTATGCCATATTAGTTTTTTAGTGATGCAAATATAAGGAAATGAGTCAAGAAACAGGACAAAATGATGTAAGGTGTTGTTTATCAGTATTTTATACGATAAACCGATATAGCACCCAATAATTTACGTTATACAAATATCTTCTCTGTGCTTAAAAACCCCACAGATCAATTCGCATTCAAAAGATCTTTCGCATTCTTAATGGCCGATTCTGTAGGCTTACCGGTGCTCAACATTTTGGCGATCTCAACCGTACGCTCGTCTTTGGTCAATGCTTTAATGAACGAACGCGTTTTCTCTGCATCATCGTTCTTGTACACAAACAAATGATGATTTCCTTTACTTGCTATTTGGGGTAGGTGAGTAATGCTGATTACCTGCATGGCGTTGGCCATTTGCGTAAAAATGTTCCCCATTTTATTAGCAATATCTCCACTAATTCCTGTATCAATCTCATCAAAAATAATAGTTGGTAACGATCGCTTTTCAGCTAATACCGATTTTAAACTCAACATTAAGCGCGACATTTCTCCACCTGATGCTACCTTATGTAATTCCTTGAATTCACCACCTTTGTTGGCCGAAAATAAAAAACTGATCTCATCAATGCCGCTATTACTCAACTGCTCTTTTTGATCTAACTGAATTTTAAATTTAGCATTAGGCATTGCTAATTCTGCTAACAGATCGTTTATCTTTTTTTCAATAGAGGGTACTGCTTTTAAGCGTTTAGCACTAATTTCTTTCGCTTGTTTAAGGCATTGTTTGTTAAGCGCATCAATTTCTTTCTGCAGTTTTTCAATATCTTTTTCGAGGCTGTTGAATTGATCGAGCTTGGTTTCAATATCTTCTTTTATTACCAACAATTCCGAAACCGAATTCACCGAATGTTTTTTAAACAAGCGATTGATCTTATCTAACTTTTCATTCACAATACTTAAGCGCTCCGGATCAAAAACTAAATTTCCCTCTTCATTCTCTATTTCATTGTAAATGTCCTTTAGCTCTATTTGCGCGGCATTCAAGCGATCGAACAGATCTTTATAGGCCTGATTGAATTTTACAACCGAATTCAGTTGTTGTTTTATCAAACTTAAATTGCTTAATAAATTATCATCACTTCCACCTAAAAATGTTGCTGCCTTACTTAAGGTCGACTTAATGTTTTCGGCATTTTCAAGCGTGTTGCTTTCGTCTTCCAAACTTTTTACATCACCTTCATTCAATTCAAATTCATTTAATTCGTTGAATAAAAACTGATAGTAATCCAGATCCTTCTTAGCCTGCTTTTCCTTATCTATCAACTCTTCCAGCTGTTTTTGCGACTGAAGCAGTTTAGCATATTCTTTTTTGAAATTCTCAAATTCGATACTTGTTCCTGCAAACGAATCTATCAATTGCAGCTGAAAGCGTGTTTGATTCAATAAAAGTGTTTGGTGTTGCGAGTGAATATCGATCAACTGATCGGCCAATTGTTTTACTACCGATAAATTAACCGGCGTATCATTTATGAATGAGCGCGATTTTCCTTCGGCATTTATCTCTCTTCTTAAAATTACCTCATTATCGT
>JBIKKW010000171.1:0-5124 GCA_044360115.1 Bacteroidia bacterium | reverse complement strand
GTTCGCGAATTATTCAGATCGTTTAATAATTTAAATGTATTGATCATTGGCGATGTGATGATCGATAGTTATTTATGGGGTAAGGTGAATCGTATTTCGCCGGAAGCACCTGTTCCAATTATTACAGTTACCAATAAAGAGATCCGCCTAGGTGGTGCCGCCAATGTGGCGTTGAATATACAAGCATTAGGCGCTAATCCTATTTTATGTTCGGTGATTGGTGTTGATTTGGAAGGTCAGAATTTTTTAGACCTTTTGAAGAAACAAAAATTATCTCAAAAAGGAATTTTAAAAAGCAGAGATCGTGTAACCACTGTTAAAACACGTGTGATCGGTAACAAAGCGCAGTTGTTGCGTATTGATGAAGAAACTGAAGAGGATATTTCTCAATCGGAAACTAATCAATTGCTCACGTTGATCTCTTACATCATACAACATGAAAAAATTGATGTGATCATTTTTGAAGATTACAATAAAGGTTTGATCACGCCAAAGTTAATTTCAAAGGTGGTTGAATTATCACGCTCAAAAGGCATTCCGACTTGTGTTGATCCAAAGAAAAAGAACTTTAACTCGTATAAAGGCGTTAGTTTGTTTAAGCCAAATTTAAAAGAGTTACGTGAAGGGTTGAAGCTGGATATTTCTTCCGATAACATCAATGAATTGCAACGTGCCATCAGCAGTTTCAGGGTAAAACAAAAGTTTGATACGGCACTTATTACCTTGGCAGAAAAAGGTGTGATTACCAATTCAAGAAAAGTTAAAGAACATATTCCTGCGCATATACGCAGTATTGCTGATGTGAGTGGAGCAGGCGATACCGTTATCAGTGTTGCATCATTATGCCGTGCATTGGAATGTCATGAAGTATTTACGGCAGCTGTGGCAAATTTATCAGGCGGATTGGTGTGTGAACAAATTGGTGTTGTACCTGTTGATAAAGAACACCTTTTAGAAGAAGCATTAAAGCTCGACTTCGTGAAAGGTTAAACAAAATCATTAAACAAAAACAGGGGAGATAGATGGCGGAAGTAACACCTTACAAAACAGAAGAATCAAAAAAAGAGCAGGTTGCTCAAATGTTCGATAACATTGCGTTTCGATACGATTTTTTAAATTCACTTTTATCATTAGGTATTCATAAAGGCTGGCGTAAAAAATGCGTAAAGCTTTTAGCGGAAAACAAACCAAAGACCATTTTAGATGTGGCTACAGGTACAGCCGATTTCGCCATGGAATGTGTGAAGATCGGTCCGCAAAAAATAATTGGCGTGGATATCAGCGAAGGGATGATGAAATTTGGCAGAGAGAAGATTAAAAAAGCGGGGTTGGATAAACTCATCACTTTGCAATATGGAGATGCTGAAACACTGGATTTTAAGGACGATACTTTTGACGCCATTGTTGTTGGTTTTGGTGTAAGAAATTTTGAGAACCTTGAGAAAGGCTTGGTTAATTTACGCCGTGTTTTAAAGCCGGGCGGTAAAATTGTTGTATTGGAATTTTCTAATCCGCGAAATGGTTTCATTAAATGGGTTTACAATTTTTATTTTAATAAGGTTACTCCTTTTATTGGGCGTATGTTTTCAAAAGACATAAGGGCATATACTTATTTACCTGAAAGTGTTAAAGCATTTCCGGATAACGAACGCTTTGTTGAGATATTAAACAAATTAGGTTATACACACACAAGTTTCAAAAGTGTAAGCTTTGGAATTGCTGCGATTTACTCGGCCAGCAAGTAATACACTATTAACAAAAATCCTAAATTATCAACAAGTCATTTTTTAAACCTCATTTTTTACAATATTTACCAAAACAAAAAAAGATCTTATGTCGGAAGAAGTAGAAAAAAACGAAAGAGGCGATTTGTTCTCAAAATCAGTTAGAGCAGGAAAGCGCACTTATTTTTTTGATGTTAAAAGTACCAAAGGAAGCGAGTATTATTTAACCATTACAGAAAGCAAAAAACGATTCGGAACAGACGGAAAGTTTTTTTATGAGAAACACAAAATATTTTTATACAAAGAGGATTTCGAGAAGTTCACTGAAGGATTTAACGAAGCCATTGAGTATATAAAAGATAACTCTCCAGTTATTGAGAATCATGCAAGTGAGCATAACTCGGGTTCAGACGTAAGTTTTGAAGATCTGGGAAATTAATTAATGATAATAACAAAAAAGGCGAACCATTTGGTTCGCCTTTTTTTATGCTTTGCCTTGAATGGTTCGCACTAATTTTCGCACGAAACTTCTAGGTACAAACCTAACAGAATTAGCCATAATTGCATTCATAAATCCATGAATGGCCACAACCTTTCCTTTCATCATAGCTTGGTAACCATATTCCGCAACATCCTTTGAACTTGGAATTTTTCGCTTGAATAATTTACTTTCCCCTAAATTGGCTTTATTTAAAAAATCACTTTCGGTAGGTCCCGGACATAAAGCAGTTACCGAAATTCCTTTGTCTTCCAACTCATTGCTCAAGGCCTCCGAAAAACTTAACACATAGGCTTTTGTTGCATAATAAACACTCATAAGCGGACCGGGCTGAAATGCGGCAGTTGAAGCAACATTCAATATCTTGCCATGCTTATTTTTGATCATGCTCGGCAAGAACAAATGAGTTAAATAGGTGAGTGTTGTCATATTCAAATTGATCATTTCTTCTTGTTTTAACCAACTGCTTTCATGAAAAAAACCATAATCGCCAAAGCCGGCATTGTTCACCAAATAATCAATTTGAATATTCTTATTTGTGCACTCCTCATAAATTTCTTTAGCAGTATGATAGTTGCTAAGGTCTTTTGAGATAACGTGGCATGTTACGCCAAATTCTTTTGAAAGTTCCTGCGCCAGTTCTATTAGCTTGTTCTCGCTTCTTGAAACTAAAACCAAATTGATCTTGTTTTTGGCAAATTGTTTAGCAAGTTCGTATCCGATACCACTGCTTGCTCCGGTTATTAAGGAAGTTTTGATTGTCATATGAAAAATTAATTGCAAAGATCAGAACTTTATTGGATGGATAACTATCATTTATATAAAACCCTCTTGTTTTAAATGTTTTTTTGTTGCTTTTTGTTAAAATTAGGAAGCTTAAGAATTTTAGCATAATTTTGTTCTATTGAAAGATTTTAGAAAATATCTATCAGTTATCCTTCTAATTGCATTTGGGTGGGTTATATTACCTACACACACCATTCATGATCTATTTGCAGACCATGAGGATGTTACAGATAATTTTTGTTTAACACACCATGCGCATTTGGGTACTCACATTGAAGAGGTTCATACGCATTGCGATGTGCTTGATATTAACTCCCCTGTGTACTTTACACCTGGTTTGATAACAATCCCGGAGTTAGTTTCTATTGTTGAAACAAATCATGTAATTCCTCATACAAAGAGGCTCATTTCTTTCTCTGCTTGTAACGTACCTTCTCGCGCCCCCCCTGTTTTAGCATAACCGAGTTTTTCTTTTTATTTCCTTATCAAGTCTAATTAAGCAGCATGCTTTTAAAAAATGCATTGTTAACACTATTCATAGTGCTAACAGTTAATATTTATTCTCAATGTGATCTGAGGATCACGGGACAGATCATTGACCTTGATGATGGTCAAGAGCTGGAAGATTGCTTAGTTAGCATAAATACAAATACATTAGTTGTTGCAACAGACAAGCATGGGCGATTCGCTTTCACAGGCTTATGCAAAGGAGAGTATCTGGTTCATATTAAACATTTTGGTTGCAGAGATACCACAATAAAAATTCAACTCAATAAAAATGAGCATTTGAAAGTTAAACTTCCGCATAGTGCATTTGAACTAAATGAAGTTGATGTAATGGATAAACGGGTTGAAATGAAGCAAACACAATCAAGAACCGATCTAACAGGAAGAGAATTGGATAAAACCAGAGGACAAACACTTGGCGATGCTTTAAAGAATGTATCGGGTGTAACCACATTGAATACTGGTGGTACCATTTCAAAACCAATGATACATGGTATGCAAGGTTACAGGATTTTAATTGTAAATAATGGTGTAAGACATGAAGGTCAGCAATGGGGCAACGAGCATGCTCCTGAAATAGACCCTTTTATTGCCAATAAGTTATCTGTAATAAAAGGTGCCAATGCTGTGCGTTATGGCAGTGATGCTTTAGGTGGTGTTGTTTTGGTAGAAGCACCTGATCTGCCGGATACATCTGCAATAACGGGAGAGTTTAATTTAGTTGGCGCAACAAACGGGCGTTCAGGAATTGCTTCAGGCATATTGCAAGGTAATTTTGAGAAATTAAAAAGTATCAGTTGGCGTGTGCAAGGCACCTATCGTAAAGCAGGAAACATTAATACACCTTCCTATTATTTAAGAAATACCGGTGTTGAAGAATATAATTTTTCTTATGCCATATCTTACCATCAAAAAAGATGGGGCACGGAAGTGTATTATTCTCAATTTAACACGAAAGTTGCAATATTTTCTGGCGCGCATATTGGGAATCTAACTGACTTGAATAAATTGTTCACTCAAACAAAACCTTCAGATAGTTTGGCGAATTTCTCATATGAAATTGGCAGACCATATCAGCAAATTGGCCATGAATTGATAAAAAGTAAAACGCATTTTCATATTGCTAATAAATGGCGTTTACAGGCGCTGTATACATATCAGTATAATAAACGTCAGGAATATGATAAGCATAAACCTCTTAACGATTCATTAGCCGCATTAAATTTACCTGAATTAGATTATCGCATACAAACGCAAACAGGTGAGTTGTTTTTAGAACATGACAATATAAGGTCATTCAGAGGGCAATTTGGTGTTAATTACATGTATCAGATAAATAATTATTTCGGAAGATTTTTCATTCCTAATTATGTTAATAATACATGGGGTGTTTTTGCAACAGAGCGTTTTGTGCGCGAACATTTAGAATTTGAGCTTGGCGTTAGGTACGATGAAAAATATTTACAATCGTATTTTTATGAAAATAAAGTTTTAGTTGATCCTTATTTGAAGTTTAATAATGTTAGTTGGAATGCGGGAGCAATATATAAACCACTTCAGTCATTTAATTTGT
Source organism: Bacteroidia bacterium (assembly GCA_044360115.1). GTDB lineage: Bacteria > Bacteroidota > Bacteroidia > B-17B0 > Aurantibacillaceae > Aurantibacillus. The sequence continues at coordinate 35 of JBIKKW010000171.1, read as the reverse complement.
TTGTTAATGTTGGTTCTGCCTGGCGAAGTCCTGCG
>JBIKKW010000170.1:0-5188 GCA_044360115.1 Bacteroidia bacterium | reverse complement strand
CAAGGATAAAGCAGCGGCCCATGAAATTTTAGATGAACTGAAATTAATGGTGGAAAATTTGAGTTCCTATGCTGAAACCGAACGTAAAGGACCAACTGGTGCTCCATTTCAATTGTATAATAGTGAAGTTACCATTGGTACAAATTGTATTCATGTGAACATTAATGATTCAAGTTATAGCTTCATCTCATTCAACACCATTAATTCATTATCAACGGCCAACCAAACATTTTGCGGCGAAATTGATTCTTGGATGAAGAACCTCATAAAAAAATCAATTTTAATTAGTGGTTCAAACGATAAGCAGCGCTATCAATTCTTTAGCAAGGCTATCGCACACATTGAAGATTGTAAAGAACGCATTCGATAGATGAATTAGTGATCAAAAGTGATTAAAATCATTTTTTTCAGTTCTGTTTTTTTCTAAATTGTATTTAATTAATTTAAATATGATTCAAGAAGAAAAATACGAGCAGTTATACCACAAGGCTAAGTTGTGGCATGAACAACACAAATCTTTTTCTGAGATCCAGGAATTGTTGATCAAGGAATCGAATGATCATCTTACTTCTGAAGAGATCGTTAAACAAATTAAATTAATTCATTACGCCAATAAACGTAAACGTGGCGCAATGATCATTTTAACCGGATCAATTTTATTACTGATCGGTTTTATTATGACCGTTTCTAATTTTTACGCCAATACAAGCTTTGCCTGGGTAATGTATGGGTTTACATCCGCAGGTTTATTGGTGATCTTCGCCGGGCTTTATGATTGTTTTGGATAGCTTAATTTGTGCTAACCGTATTCGCCTCTCTGTATGATAAAATAAACTTTGTTAGTTTATCTTTCTCTGCTGCTGTTAACTCAGCTTTTGGCGACATGTCATCAATTTCGTGTTTCCATTTTTTCTCACTGAATTTGGTGATCTCAAAATTTTCGTGGCATTTCGAACATTTTTCACGATAAATGGTATTACCTTCTCTTAATTCAGCTAAAGTAACATTTGGCCAGTTTTTTTGAGCCACTGCTAATTCTCTTTCTGTTGGATTGAACTTCACAACTACTGGTTTAGTAGCTTCTTTAGTAGCTTCTTTAGTAGCTTCTTTAGTGGTTTCTTTTTTTGTTTTGCAATTCACTAAAATAATTGCTGCAACTATTGCTAATGCGTATTTCATACTATTTACTTGGTTTTAAAAATTCAGTTAATGCTTTCCAGTATTCTTTATTATTGCTATTGTTTTCCCATAAAGCTTTTGAGCCGTGTTTGCCTTCCTTTGCAGGTTTAAAGAAAACCATTTTTTTATTGTCTACGCCATCCAATAAGCTGGTGGTATTTTTGATCTCTTCTTGCGAGCAGGTTATAAATACAGGCATTTCTAATTTTTGCAGACTTTTATTAATGATCTTATCATCTTTAAAATATTCACCCGGACTAAACGACACCACCATATCCACTTTATCTTTTTCCGATGCGGCTATTTTTAAAACGAGTGACGAAGAATAGGAGCTTCCTACCAACGTTACTTTTTTACCATATTTTTCAAATAAAAAATACAAGGCTGCTTTTATATCTTGTTCCGCATCTTCAAATTCAGTTGGTAAACCTTGATCTTTGGCATTACGAGCCGTTAAATTCACATCATCATTCACAGCCTCGCCCGAACGTTGATCAATTGCAAGGCAGGTAAATCCCATTTTGTTGAACTTCGGAGCAGTTTCCTTATACTCACCTTTACTGTATTTCGCCTGATGACACAGTAACATGATCTTTGCACCTTGTGTTTTACTTTCATACAATTTGCCATGAATCAAAACCCCATCCAACGAAGGTAATACCTGATCGGTTTGCGAATTGCAAAACGTAAGAATAGAAAAGAATAATATGAAAAAACGAAGCTTCATATTATTTACTTAAGTATAAGTTTCTTTCGCTGTAAATGTTTTGGAAATACTCATCAAACAAGTCTTCAATAAAGTAGATCGCTTCACCGGTTGATTTCATTTCAGGACCTAATTCCTTTTGTACTTCAGGGAATTTCTCATAACTGAATACCGGAATTTTGATAGCGTAACCTTTTTTCTTAGGTGCGAATTTGAAATCTTTCACTTTTGCGCCTAACATTACTTTTGTTGCGTAGTTCACGTATGGTTCGTCATAAGCCTTTGCTATAAATGGCACGGTACGGCTGGCGCGTGGATTTGCTTCAATGATATACACAATGCCATCTTTCACAGCAAATTGTATGTTGATCAATCCAACTGTTTTTAAAGCCACGGCAATTGTTTTGGTATGTTGCTCAATTTGTTTGATCACATCTTCACTCAAATCAAACGGAGGTAAAACCGCATAACTATCACCACTATGAATACCTGCAGGCTCAATGTGTTCCATGATGCCAACAATGTATACATCCTTTCCATCACAAATTGCATCTGCCTCTGCTTCAATAGCGCCTTCTAAAAAGTGATCCAATAAAACTTTGTTATCAGGTAAGTCGTTCAATAATTTTACAACGTGTTGCTCTAATTCTTCTTCGTTGATAACGATCTTCATGCTTTGGCCGCCTAATACGTAACTCGGACGAACCAATAAAGGGAAACCTAATTCTTTTGATAAGGAGATGGCTTCTTCCGCATCTTGTATCACTCCAAATTTTGGATATGGAATATTATTATCTTTTAATAAAGTTGAGAAACTTCCTCTGTCTTCCGCCAGATCCAATGATTTAAAATCTGTTCCAATGATCTTGATACCATAACGATCTAACTTTTCTGCAAGCTTTAATGCTGTTTGTCCACCTAACTGCACAATTACACCTTCGGGCTTTTCGTGCTGAATGATATCGTAAATGTGTTCCCAGAAAACAGGTTCAAAATATAATTTATCTGCAGTAGAAAAATCAGTTGAAACAGTCTCCGGATTACAATTGATCATGATGGTCTCATAACCTAATTCTTTCGCAGCTAATACACCATGTACACAACTGTAATCAAACTCAATTCCTTGTCCTATACGGTTAGGGCCGCTTCCCAAGATCACTACTTTCTTTTTCTCTGAACGTACACTTTCATTTTCATCTTCAAAGGTAGAGTAGTAGTAAGGAGTTTTCGCTTCGAATTCGGCAGCACAGGTATCTACTAATTTAAATACACGCTTAATCCCAAATTCGTTACGTTTGCTATAAACCTCACTTTCCAAGCAATCCAATAAATGTGCAACCTGACGATCGGCATAACCTTTTTGTTTGGCCTCGTATAATAGGTCTTTTGAAATGTTACTTAAATTATGTTTTGAAATTTCGTTCTCCAATGCGATCATCTCTTCAATTTGCTGAAGGAACCACATATCAATGCGGGTAAGCTTTTGTATGGTTTTGATAGCGATACCTAATTTCATAGCATCGTATATCATAAATAAACGATTCCAACTTGGGCGCTCCAATGCTTTTAATAATTCAGCCTGATTGGTTAATTCTTTTCCATCAGCACCTAAACCATTACGTTTGATCTCTAAACTCTGACATGCTTTTTGCAATGCCTCTTGAAAGCTGCGACCAATACCCATTACCTCGCCAACCGATTTCATTTGGAAACCCAATTCGCGGTTACTGCCTTTGAATTTATCAAAATTCCAACGAGGGATCTTAACGATCACATAATCTAATGTTGGTTCAAAATATGCTGAGGTTGATTTGGTGATCTGGTTGATCAATTCATCTAACTGATAACCTATTGCCAATTTACTGGCGATGCGTGCGATAGGATAACCGGTTGCCTTACTTGCAAGGGCAGATGAACGTGATACACGTGGATTGATCTCGATCGCAATGATTTCTTCTTTATCATCATTACTTACTGCAAATTGAACATTACATCCGCCTGAGAAATTACCAATACTGCGCATCATTTTAATGGCCATGGTACGCATCTTTTGATACGTTGTATCGCTTAAGGTCATAGCAGGTGCAACAGTAATGCTATCGCCTGTATGCACACCCATTGGGTCAAAATTCTCAATTGAACAAATGATGGCAACGTTATCATTCTTATCACGTAATAATTCTAATTCGTATTCCTTCCAACCTAAAACCGCTTTATCAATTAATACTTCGTGTATTGGTGAAGTTTGTAAACCGCGATTCAATAAGGTATCAAATTGTTCTTTTTCATACACTACCGATCCGCCGCTACCGCCAAGGGTAAATGAAGGACGAATTACCAATGGGAAACCAAATTCCTGAGCAATGGATTTACCTTCCAAAAATGATTTTGCAATTTTGCTTGGCGCCATTGGCACATCTATCTCGTTCATGCGAATACGGAACAGATCACGGTCTTCAGTAACTTTGATGGCTTCGGTATCTACACCGATCATACGAACATTGTGTTTTTTCCAGATTCCAAGGTCTTCACATTTCATAGCCAGGTTCAAAGCTGTTTGTCCGCCCATGGTTGGCAATACCGCATCAATTTGGCGTTCATTTAAAATGCGCACAATTGATTTAACTTCAAGGGGCAATAAATAAATATGATCGGCTGTAACCTTATCTGTCATGATGGTTGCAGGGTTACTGTTGATCAAGGTTACTTCAATTCCCTCTTCACGTAAACTTTTGGCTGCTTGTGAACCTGAATAATCGAACTCGCAGGCTTGGCCAATAACAATGGGACCGGAACCGATAATTAAAACTGATTTGATGGATGTATCTTTAGGCATAATGAAAAATATCTAAAATTTTTTGGTTCGAACTAGACAAACCGTGTAAAGATACAGGGAGATGCGCGCTTAAAAAAAATAAGATATTGACGAGATAATAACAATGTATTTTGGGGCTTTGGGGTAGTTTTTTAGAGGCAGAAACCGCAGAGCGCGCAGAGTTGCCGTGGCCTAGGTTAAATTTAGCGTAGCAGGCATACATTAGTATTTATCTACGATACACCGTAGGTTTGCATTCAGAAAAAGCGGAAATAAATTGTAAAATTGATCAAAGGAATGAAGATCAATGTCATAAAATTTTTTTGTGTCCCTGGTTCGATTCCTGGAGGTACCAAGGTGCCTTTTTTAAGAGTATAGTTAAGATTTAATCACTTTATACAAGATAGTCATTTAGAAATTATTTGTAGAAAATGACTTAATAAAAAAACTAATAATGTATTAAAATTTATGAGAAAGTTAAAGTTTTA
>JBIKKW010000169.1:0-5222 GCA_044360115.1 Bacteroidia bacterium | reverse complement strand
AAATAAAAATGTGCAATAATTGGAGCGGGTTTCAGTGGATTATCATCTGCCTGTTACCTTGCTAAATGGGGTTACGATGTAACCGTTTACGAAAAACACGATATGGTTGGAGGCCGCAGCAGAAGCTATTCGCAAGACGGATTTGTTTTTGATATGGGTCCTAGCTGGTACTGGATGCCCGATGTGTTTGAAAAATTCTTTTCCGATTTTGGCAAAAATGTTTCTGATTATTATGATCTGGTTCGTCTTTCGCCCGGCTACAGAGTTTATTTTACGGATGATCATTTTGATGTACCTGCCAGTTTAGATGAATTGTATGCCCTATTTGAACGCTACGAACCCGGCAGCAGTGCCAACCTTAAGAAATTTTTAAAGGAAGCAGAATATAAATACCAAGTAGGTATTCATGATCTGGTTTACAAACCGGGCATTAATATTTCCGAGTTAATGGATCTGCGCCTTATTAGCGGTGTATTTAAATTAGATGTTTTTAAAAGCATGAGCAGTCATGTTCATAAGCTTTTTAAGAACGAAAAACTGCGTCAGTTACTCGAATTCCCTGTATTGTTCCTAGGTGCTTTGCCTGAACAAACCCCGGCTTTATACAGTTTAATGAATTATGCCGACCTCGCGCTTGGCACCTGGTACCCTATGGGCGGTATGCAAAAAATTGCTGAAGGCATGTATAAACTGGCTTTGGAATTGGGTGTGAAATTTGAGACCAACGTTGATATTCAAAAAATAAATGTGGAGAACGGTATTGCGAAAACGTTAAGTGCCAACAAAAACTACAATAGTTTTAAAGCGCTTGTTTCATCAGCCGATTACCATTTTACCGAACAAAAATTACTAGACCCTGCCTTTAGAATGTATAACGAAAAATACTGGGATTCACGTAAAATGGCGCCCAGCTGTTTGATATACTACATTGGCGTTAAAGGCAAGATCGACAATTTGCTACATCACAATTTATTTTTTGATGAGGATTTTGCAAAACACTCCAAAGAAATTTACACAACCCCAAAATGGCCCGATAAGCCATTGTTTTATGTGTGTTGTCCGAGCAAAACCGATGACAGTGTTGCCCCTGCAGGTCATGAGAACTTATTCATTTTAATTCCTGTTGCTCCCGGACTTGAAGATAACGAAGATATCAGAAGCAAGTATTTTAAGATTGTGAATGATCGCATTAAAGCTAAAACCGGCTTTGATCTTTCGGCTAACCTGGTTCATTTCAGATCCTATGCACCAAGTAACTTTGTGAGCGATTACAACGCGTTCAAAGGCAATGCCTACGGATTGGCCAATACACTTATGCAAACGGCGCATTTAAAGCCAAGCATTAAAAACAAAAAAGTAAAAAACCTGTTTTATACCGGGCAGTTAACCGTACCCGGACCAGGCGTTCCGCCATCTATAATTTCTGGCAAATTGGCTGCCGAACAAATTTTAAACTATTTTAAAAACTAGTTGTTTATAGTATAAATAAACTCTCAATATGAAGGCAATATTTGATAACGTAAGCAAAAAGGCAAGCAAAATGGTAACTCGCCAATACAGCACCTCTTTTAGTTTAGGTATTCAGTTTTTGAACAAAGATTTTCATGAACCTATTTACGGTATTTATGGCTTTGTAAGATTTGCAGATGAAATAGTTGATAGCTTTCATGACTTCAACAAACCGGTTTTGTTGGATGAGTTTACAAAAGAGACCTATTTAAGTATAGAGCGTGGCATTAGCTTAAACCCTATTTTAAATAGTTTCCAAAAAACAGTGAATGATTTTGGAATTGAAAAAGAATTGATAGATACCTTCTTAAAAAGTATGGAGATGGATCTTGAGAAGAAAGATTATACTGAAGAAGGTTACAAAGAATATATTTTAGGAAGCGCGGAAGTTGTTGGTTTGATGTGTTTGCGTGTGTTTACCGAAGGAAATAAAGAGCTTTACGATAAATTAAAACCTTATGCAATGTCTCTTGGTTCGGCTTTTCAAAAGATCAATTTCTTGCGCGACCTGAATGCCGATTACGTTGGCATGGGCCGTATCTATTTCCCGAATGTGAACATGCAGGAATTAAATGAAGAAACAAAAGCAGCCATTGAAAAAGATATTGAAGCTGATTTTGACATGGGCTTGCAAGGCATTAAAATGTTACCTAAAAAAGCGCGTTTGGGCGTTTATGTAGCGTATATCTATTATCGCTCACTTTTTAATAAGATCAAAAAATTAAAAGCTTCAAATATTTTAGAAGAGCGTATTCGTATTCCAAATCCACAAAAGGTGGCATTATTTGCAGGAAGTTACGTTCGTAACAGCTTGAATATCTTGTAATGAAACTTCTTATTTTGTTTTTTACTTTCCTCTTTCACTCGGAGGATCTTAAGAAAATGCGTGATGATTTCAATCACATGAGTAAAAGTGAAGAAGTTACCACACGCATGATGGATGTGAGCACCAGATCCAACAGTATGTCGGCTCCACTTAAATTAGCTTATTATGCTGCTTCCGAAATGGCTTCAGCACAATATAAATTTAGTCCGATCGCTAAACTCAACGCATTTAACTCCGGCAAAAAAAAGTTGGAAAAAGCTGCCCTGGCAGATCCTGAAAATGTGGAGATCAGATATATTCGTTATGCCATCCAGTGCAACGCCCCTTCTTTTTTAGGATATAACAAAAGCATTAAAGAAGACCGAGAATTAATTTTCAAAAATTTAAGCGCCTTAAAAACAAAAGATATTGATTTATTCTCGCATATTTGTGCTTACCTTCTTACAAGAGAAAAACTAACAGAAGCCGAAAAAAAACAAATTAATGGTTGAAGACCAAGTGATATTAGTTGACGAGAACGACAAACCTATTGGCACCATGGGTAAGCTGGAAGTGCATCAAAAAGGTTTATTGCATCGCGCTTTTTCGGTTTTTATTTTTAATGATAAGGGCGAAATGCTTTTGCAACGCCGTGCATTAACCAAATACCACAGTGCAGGTTTATGGACCAACACCTGTTGCTCCCATCCACAACCGAATGAAGATACATTGGCAGCAGCTAACCGTCGATTAAAAGAAGAGATGGGCATGGCGGCTAACTTAACGCACAAAGCATCTTTTATTTATAAAACACCATTTGATAATAGCCTAACCGAACATGAATATGATCATGTATTTATTGGTTACTCCAATACAAACCCTGAAATTAATGCAGAGGAAGTTGATAGTTATAAGTGGATGAGTATTGACGCTATTAAGCAGGAGATCAAAAACAAGCCCGAAGAATTTACCAGTTGGTTTAAAATTGCTTTGGATAAGGTGTTTAATAGCCTGTAACATTCAAATTCTCAACAAACCCTACCACTTATAGCCTAAAACCATTCAAATGCTCAAGGCATAGTTTATTAAACTAAAATTCGTTAAATTTAGTAAACGAATTTTATGAAAAAGCTGATCCTTTTTATTTTGATTGTTTTTGTTGGCAATAGTTCATTTGCCCAACTCCCCTATTTAAATGCCTCAACGGGTAATGCAGGCGAATTTCCGGTTGATAAGGATACCAACTTATACATGTTTCATGGCAATCGTTTGGTGAAAACAGATAAGAATTTTAATACGATTTGGGCCAATACTTATGGGAATTTAGAATTTAAGCACGTATTATTGAGCAAAACCGGCAGCATGTTTTTTATTGCTGGTAATAGTATTGGCAAGATTGAGAAGAATGGTACACTTGCTTGGTGTAAAGATTTGAATACGATATCTGCTGTTATAAATAGCTCTGCTAATGTTACCTATACAACAAGTCAAATTAATTCACTTTTACTAGATCATAATAATCATTTGATTATTACTGCTCACACAAATGCCTCTACTAATTCTCCACCAGCGTATTATTTAAAATTAGACACTTTAGGTACTCAATTGAAATTAGCATTATTTAAGGGTAATTTATTAAAAAATTTCTCCATTGTAAATGATTCTTTAGGTTATTATAGATTTTTTGGCGGTGGCGGTCCAGCTATGTTAAGTGGTGTTTATTCATTTGGTTTTACAGTTTTTAATGATGTTTCAAATAATTTCACAAGCGGTTTCGTTTATGGAGTTATTGATACGCAAGCTTGGGAGTCTTATAGTTTAATACGATCGCAATTTAATAGTGGATTTTATGTTCGTTTGATCATTAATTACAATTATAACTTATTTCACAAAGCCAGTGTTTTAAAGTGTGATCTGAAAGGTAACCTTAAATGGGGCCTCGTGTTTGATAATTGTTTAAATTCAACCTTACCCATGTGGGGTCATTTAAGATCAATTATTGAAGACAACTCAGGTAATTTATTTCTACAAGTTGCACCACCTTACCCATATACATATGGTGTTTTAAAAGTTGACTCAAACGGTGTTACAAATAATTCAGCAATTATTACACATACTTTCAATACATACAATAATCCCATACAGTATTTTAGTGTTCAAAAAAGAGCCGGCGATGATCTTTATACTCACTTTGTAGCGACTGGTTATCCAGTAAGTCCATTAACCATAAATATGTTTAAATCCAATTTTAGCAGTACTTGTTATAGCACATCAGCATGTAATTCATTTGGAAATGGGGCTCCTCCTCAAACTTTACCAACACCAACATTACAAATGGTTACCTCTTACTCGATCAACAATCAAAACATCACAAGTAATACAACAACATTTACAGCAAATACTTTCACGTGTATGTTAAACGTCAATATTGGCATAAAAGAAAACAATCTAAACAATGGTCTTTTTAAAATTTTTCCAAACCCTTCTAATAACAAATTGAATATTACTTCAAATTCTAATGCCATAATTTCTGAAGTTCAAATCACTGATGTGAATGGCAAAGTAATAAAGACCTTTAACAATGAATCTGAATTGGAAATCAACGAATTAAATGCCGGAATATATTTTTTAAATATTACATCTGATGGAAGAAAGTATCACCAAAAATTCATTAAAGAGTAAAAAGCCATGAGAAAAATTCTTGTTTTAATACTCATGTTAGTTGGCTTTGTTTTAAAAGCCCAACTCCCCTATTTAAATGCCTCAACCGGCAATGCGGGCGAATTTCCGGTTGATAAGGATACGAATATGTATGGCTTTTATAACAATTCACTTTTCAAATTAGATAAAAATCAAAATTTAATATGGAGGAAAGATTATTCTGCGATTAATTTTTATGGATTGCTCA
>JBIKKW010000168.1:0-5230 GCA_044360115.1 Bacteroidia bacterium | reverse complement strand
CAATTCAAGAGAAATGTGCTTTAGGCCGATCTGTTCGATATTGTTTAAGAGGTAATTCAATTCCTCAATGCCTTTTTTTCCGATCTCGGTATTGCCTAACAGATCATTCAGTTTTTTGATCTTATCTTGATTAGAGCCAGTAAAATCAATGATCGGAGAAATTGTTGCGATCGCTTCATCACTTACGCCTTTTGTTCTTAATTCAGCCACTACACCATCTTTCCCAATTTTATCCAACTTATCAATTGCCACTGTTATATCGATGAGCTTATCGGGTTGTTGCGAAATTTCGGCAATGGCGCTTAATATCTTGCGATTGTTGATCTTTAATTTTACCGGAATGCCTAGTTCCATGAATGACTTATCCATCATGGCCATTAATTCCAATTCATTCACCAAACTGTTTGATCCGATCACATCCGCATCACATTGAAAAAATTCGCGGTATCGTCCTTTTTGTGGTTTATCTGCCCGCCAAACCGGCTGAATTTGATAACGTTTGAATGGGAAGGTAATATCATTTTGGTGCATCACCACATAACGTGCAAAGGGCACAGTAAGATCGTAACGCAAGGCCTTTTCGGTTAACTCTTCGCAATTGATGGGTGCATTTAAACTTTCTTCGAATTTAGCTCTTAACAGTTCTTTTTTTGAACTTTCGTTCAAGCGTGAATTGAGTATTTTAAAAATGAGTTGATCGCCTTCATCGCCATACTTTCCGGTAAGCGTTTGAATACTTTCCATAGAAGGCGTTTCAATGGGTTGGTATCCAAATAACTGAAAATTGGTTTTTATGGTATTAAAAATGTACTGACGTTTATAAACATCGGTTGGGCTAAAATCTCGGGTTCCTTTTGGTAATGTAGGTTTCATTAAAAAATATTGATCCTACAAACTTAATAATTTTGTTTAAACAAGGGAAGTAAGTAATTAATGAGAATCTAATAGTTATTAGTTTGATATTACCACCTTTTGGTTTTTTACAATGCCATTTCCCTGAACAGAGATCATGTAAACAGATTGCGATAAAGATTGACTAGTAAGTTTTGATTTATTTAATCCTTTGTTAGCATTAATTTGCTCTGTAAACATAAGTCTACCCAATAGGTCGTAAAGTTCAATGGTGTATGAGCTTGCTTTCGATGAATTAATAGTAACAAAAACTTCACCATTAATGGTATTAGCAATTTGAATGGTGCTTTCCTTATCGTTACAATTATTGCTTTGAAGTATCTTATATTTTTTCACATTACCAAAAATATCTACCTCCTTTATTCGATAGTAAATTAGGTTTTGATTCATTTCAGATAGAACATTATCAGTGTAAGAATAATCAAGTTCTTTTTTACTGTTTCCTGCTGCCGGTACTCTTCCTGCTTCATTAAAATCAATGCCATTCAAACTCTTTTCAATTATGAAGTAGTCACTGTTATTTTCTGAAGCGGTTGTCCAACTAATTAAATTTCCATTTGAAACGCATTTAACATCCATTTCAATTATCTCTACCGGTAAGGGTACAGCAAGCGAAGAAATTACAAAAGGGCAAAATTGAGATAAGCCGCTTGCTGAGACACTGCCAACCCCGCTGGTAACAGCAGCTGCGCTTCCTGAAACAGTATTATCTAAATTCCAAGCCGAACCATCCCACCATTGAATGCCAACCATACCGATGTTATAAGGCGCATTGAGTGTGTTCTCTATCCCTCTGTAGCTTAAGGTAAGATTAGTTGTAACTGCTGAACTTGGTGTGATATCCCACCACCTGTCAATTACAGAATTAATGGCGCAAGGATTGGCCGAAAGACTGTTATTTGGACAGTAGAAGAAACTTACTGCAGAAACGTTGCTTATACCGGCCCAAGGCAAATTATCTGCGGCTGCAGTGGAGCGGGTTGAGAGATCAACATAATCGGATGTTGATCCCATTGCGGTAGTTATGTTGAATCTTAATGGGATCTGAGTTGGACCGGTTGTAACGCCAAATGGTACATCGTGTATACCGGTTGACGTGCGCATATACCAGCGAACGATGCTTGGATTAACAGCGCTGTTCGTTTCACTAACGATAACGCCTGTAGCAGCTGCAATACCACTTCCGGCGGGATTTGTGATGTTTAAAATGTTACTGTTAAGGTCTAAAATTAAAGAATTTACTGAAAGTATACCGGTGAAATTGCTCTGACCGCCAACGGTGGTTGAGTTAACGGCAAGTTGTTTGGTTCCTGACCCGGAAAGAGTAAGATGATAAAAAGCGCTGGGATTTGAACCCCCAATTGTTTGATTTGCACCATTTAATATCACGGCTCCACCATCGGTTGTAAACGCCACATTGGCTGAATTGTTGATCCAGTTGCCACCTAATGTAATAGAGGAAGAAGAGGAGGGTGTGATCAAACCGCCTGAAGTGCTAGAGTAATTACCTGCAGCACCATTAATAACCATTTGGCCGCCACCGGAAAAAACGATCCTCGCACCCTGGTTGAAGAGTCCTTGGGAATAGCTTGAAAAAAACAGCAGAAACGAAATGACACTATTTAGAATTTTTTGTTTCAATTTTTTTCTCAGTTGATTTTTGATTGTTTGGCAGGTTAGATTGTGTATTTGTTATTGTTAATGTTGTTTTAACAGGTACAGAGCTTTTTTGACCTTCTATTGGAATAACTCCAAATCCTTTGGCATCTCTAATATTCGTTGTATCAGTTAATGAATTAAAGTTTATAATAACTTTATCATCCGAAACCTTTGTTTTATTTTGTGATTTCAGGTTAGATAGACTAAAACTAACTATTGCAATGGTTAAGAAAGTTTTCATATTGTTTTTAATAAAATGCGACATACGTAATTGGAATTCCACCAGTTAAAGTTGCACCTGTTTGATTTACAACTGTTATTCGAAATTGGCCTGCAGAAACTCTGGTATTTCTTATGGTCAATCCGCCGGATAAGGCTGCGGTAATATTACAATCAAATGAAACAAAGAGGGCACTTGCATTTGATCCACTACATACCATATTTGGATCATTAATTGTAAATGTGATGAAAGTGTTATTCGGCCAATTTCCAGTCCAAGTTAAAGCAGAATAGAACTTTCCAATTGCACTTATACTTTGGTTATTTAATAAAGTGTTTGAAATAAGTCTTACCCATTTTGCTCCATCCCAAAAATAGTAGCCCGGAACAACATCATTCGGCGAAGTTCCTGCTGTTGCAGTATTGTATACTATTAATCCTGTTGCAGGTGCTGTTATAGGTCCAGCTACGTTAATAGCTGTAAGTGCTACTCTTGGTGGCAAAAAACCTCTGTTAGTAGCTGCAACGTCCAGCATTGCACTTGCATCCGGAGCAGCACCGGTACCATTAATGGCTACGTTTTGAGCCACAAATACATTGGCTACAAAAAATAAAACGATAGAATATAACTGTTTCATGATGTTCTCTTAATATGATTTAAATTTAATTAATAAATAGTTATGTTTTATAGATATTTTTTAAAAATTCGACACAAAAAAAACAACAAATCATAATCCTATAGGTTTAATTATTTTCAACGGTTAAAAAACGTTATAGAAACTTTTTGAGCTCAGAAAGTTTCCATAGTTTTGTGCCCGCTAAACATCAAACAAAACAGGTTATTTGGTGTTAGATGCATGTATAATATATGAAACATTACTTATTTATTGGTTTTTTGTTCTTCTCTTTATTGCTAAATGCTCAGGAGAAATTTACCATAAGCGGTTATATTAAAGATGGTAAAAATGGCGAATCGTTAATTGGTGCTACCATTGTGAAGGCCGGCACTACCACCGGGGCCATGACCAATGAATATGGTTTTTATTCCATTACCTTACCAAAAGGCACACATACCCTAGTGGCCTCATACATTGGTTATAATAATTACTCGTTTGTTGTTGATCTTCAAAAGAACATCACAAAAAACATTGAAGTGAGCGGAGAAGGTACCCAGTTAAGCGAAGTAGAGATCACTGCCGAAGCTGAAGACAAGAACATTAAAAGCGTTGAAATGGGTGTGGCTAAATTGGATATTAAACAAATTAATAAGATACCGGCATTACTTGGCGAGGTAGATATTGTGCGCGCGGTGCAGTTATTGCCGGGTGTTACCACAATGGGCGAGGGCGCCAGCGGCTTTAATGTGCGTGGCGGAAATATTGATCAGAACTTGATCTTATTGGATGAAGCCCCTGTTTACAATTCATCCCATTTGTTTGGTTTCTTCTCGGTATTTAATCCGGATGCAGTTAAAGACGTGAAATTGATCAAGGGCGGCATTCCATCGCAATACGGGGGGCGTGTTTCATCTATTTTAGATATACGCATGAAAGAAGGGAACAGCAAGCAATTAGCGGTGAATGGTGGAGTAGGAACTATTTTCAGCAGATTAAGTATTGAAGCCCCAATCGTAAAAGATAAGGTGAGTTTTATTTTGGCAGGAAGAAGAAGTTACATTGATGCTTTGGTAAAACCATTCTTAAAAAAATCGAGTCCGATCAAAAATGCAGATTTTTTCTTTTATGATGCAACCGCCAAATTGAACTGGAAGATCAATGACAAGAACACCGTTTTTGCAAGTGGTTATTTTGGAAGAGATGTATTTGGTGCAACTGCCTTTAAATTCAACTGGGGAAATGCAACAACTACATTGCGCTGGAACCATATTTTTAATAATAAATTGTTTATGAATATTACTGGCTTTTACAGTAATTACGATTACTTGCTGGAGTTTAAGTTAGAACAATTGAACCAAAGTTTTAACTGGACCAGCAATATTATTAACTACAGTTTAAAACCTGATTTCACGTATTATTTAAACACCAAAAACACCATACGCTTTGGCGCACAAGCATTGATGTATGATTTCAGACCCTATGAAGCTATCGGTACATTTGATGCAGGGCAAAGTGTGAAATTTAAATCGGATAACCGTTACGGTGTGGAGTATTCGGTTTATTTCGGAAATGAGCACAAGGTTTTACCGCGTTTAACATTGGAGTATGGCTTGCGCGTGAGTATGTATAATTTTGTTGGAAAAGGAAAGGCTTATTATTTCAGAGATACGATACCAAATACGCCAATGCCATTTGACCGCACTCAAAGTTTTGATCCGGGTGAAGTTATTAAAACCTATGTGATCCCAGAACCGCGTTTATCTGCTAATTATGTGATAAACGATGTGAGCTCGGTAAAGGCAAGTTACAACCGCATGGCACAG
>JBIKKW010000167.1:0-5258 GCA_044360115.1 Bacteroidia bacterium | reverse complement strand
GAACGGTGATGTAACTTTAATGAGATAAGAAGATCATGATAAGAAAAATAAAATTAATAGCCATTTTGGTGAGTTTAATGCTGGGAAAGATCTCAGCACAAGATTTTCACTTAAGTATGTATGATGCGGCACCATTGTTTTTAAATCCTGCAATGACAGGATTGATAGAGACAAAAATGCGCGCGCACGCGCAATATAGAACGCAATGGAATGCAATTGCATTTAAACCATTTACTACTGCATTAGTGAGCTTTGATATGCCATATAAAGGAAAGTGGGGTTTTGGCGGGCAAATTTCAAATATGCGTGCAGGATTTAGTAATTATAATGTATTGCAAATTTTAGGTTCAGCGGCATACGCGGTACCAATTGACAAATCACGTTATCATAATTTGAGTTTAGGTTTGCAAGCAGGTGTTACACAAAAGCGTGTGGAATATCAGATATTAACGTATGATGCGCAATGGTCAAATGCTGCAGGAGGTTCCTTTGATAAATCGTTACCAAATAATGAAAATTTTACACGCGGTGTACAGTTTCAGGAAGTAGTGAATTTTGGTGCATTATACTATTATAGTAAACAGCAATCGCGCTTAAATCCTTTCATTGGTATCAGTGGATTTAATTTAACGCGACCTAAAGAAACATTTTTTGGAGGAAGTAATCGCTTGCCAATGCGTTTTTATGCGCACACCGGTGTGCGTGTGAATGTGAACGAGTTGTTCTATTTTATACCAAAGGTATTGGTAATGAAACAAACAAATGCCTATGAGCAAACTTATGCAATAGATGCAGGTTATTATTTAAAGAGCGAGAAACTTTATTTATTAGCAGGTTATGTTTACCGCGCAGCTGATGCAAACATTGGATACGTAGGTATGAGAAAAGATAATTATATCCTTAAGATCGGTTATGATATGAATACATCTTCATTGCGCAGCACATCAAAAGCAAAAGGCGCGTTTGAAATATCATTAACCTATATGGGTAAAACAAAGAAAATTCAAGATATTAAAAATTGTCCGCGTTTATAAGTATGAAGAAATTACTCTCTATCTGTTTTATTTTTTTTACAGTAATTGGCTTTTCCCAATCGAAAAAACTTTGGTTAGAATTAGCGGATGATGCATATTTGAAAAGAGATTATGCAAACGCCGCAAATTACTACGCTAAGGTGTTAGATGATACTACCATTTTAAGATCCTATGTTATTCCTTACGAGGCACAACTGGTTAACTTAAAAATGAAATCCTTATTCAAGGTTCCTGAGATCAAAAGCTCAAGAAAAAAGGATAGCATAAATGTTGTAAAGGATGATCCGAGTCAAAATGCAACTAAATATGATTTCATCCAATACCGTTTAGCAAACAGTTACCGTTTAAATTTTGATTATAAACATGCCGCTGAACAATACAAAAAGGTAGTTGATAGAAATGCGTATCCCGATGCGCCATATTACTATGGTTTATCTTTAATGGCATTAAAAAGATATCAAGATGCGCTAGTGGTATTTGATGGTTATTCAGGCAAAAAACCTTCAACCGACACAACGGCTTCAAAATTAACCTTACCAAAAAACGATTCGTTGGTTAAGATCGCAGCACGTCATGCCCAATCATGTTATTTTGCATTAGATACCTTATCCGGTAAAAAGAATATTAAGATCCGCTTAATGGATTCATTGGTATTCAACCGCGGTACAAGTAATTTTGCCCCACAGTATTATTTAAGTTCAGATAAAGTAATTTTTACTAGCGCACGTAAAGGTGGCGTAGTAAGTGATCCTGAAAAACAAGATTCAAGATATTTCTGTGATTTGTATTATACAACGTTAGATGATACTATTTGGCAACGTCCGGTTAATTTCGGTCGTCCGGTCAATACATCTTTGCACGAAGGTTCTGGTGTATTTACTCCCGAAGAAGTAATGTTGTTTACGCGTTGGAGTGATAACAATCGTAATGAAGCCTTTATTTATATGGCTCGTACTTTAGAAGGTAAGTTCTATGAAGCTATGAAATTGGGAACGCATATTAATTTACCAGGTTATAAATCACAACAACCATTTGTGACATCTGATGGAAAAAAATTATTCTTCTCTTCAAATCGTCCGGGAGGAAAAGGTGGATTTGATATTTGGATGGCTGCCATTGATGAAAATGGTTTTATAGGAAACCCTGTGAACGTTGGTGCGCCCGTAAATACATCCGGTGATGAAGTAACACCTTTCTTTCATACATTAGGTAGTACACTTTATTTTAGTTCAAATGGATTTACAGGCCTAGGTGGTTTGGATGTATATAAATCGGCATTGAATCCTGATGATTCGGTTTATGCATTTCCAAAGAACATGAATACGCCTATTAACTCAGCCAAAGATGACGCGTATTTTATTTTAGATAAAATGCAAGGCAAAGGATTTTTTGCTAGTGATAGAAAAGATTGCCCTAGCGGACATTGTTACAATATTTACAGTTACGAGAACGAGCCAATAAAATTTTCATTAGAGGGTATTGTTTTTGATGCGCAAAGCGGAGATCCTATTCCTTCTGCACTTGTTACAATTAGAGATGTGCACGGTGTGGATGATGATATTTATGTTCCTACCGATGATAAAGGTTTTTACAGTGTAGACCTAAAGTTGAACATGCAATACTTTTTGAAGGCACAAAAAACCGGATATTTTGGTGATGCAAATGAAGTAGCAACAGAAGGTAAAACAGAATCAGAAGTTTTTCAACGTGATTTTAACTTGAATAAGATCCCTTCAGGTGATATTGAGATCGAAGGTATTGAGTACGATTTTGATAAAGCAACACTTCGTCCTAAGTCAATGGAGATCTTAGATAAGATCGTAGATCTATTAAAATTAAATGATAATATTTCCATTGAATTGGGTGCTCATACCGATGCGCGCGGTAACGATGATTACAACTTGAAGCTTTCTGCGGCACGTGCAAAAAGTTGTGTTGATTATATTGTAAGCAAAGGCATTAACAAGGCGCGCATTGTTTCAAATGGTTATGGCGAAACTCGTCCGATCATACCTGAAGCGGAAATCAACGCAATGGTTCCAAAGAGTCCGGAGTGGGAAGCTGCTCACCAAAAGAACAGAAGAACAGCGTTTAAAGTAACAGGTGAGAGCTCTTTAAATATTATTAATAAAACTAAATAATTTATGAAAGATGGTTTTCAGTAAGAATAGAATTTTGTTTTTTGCACTACTGTTTATTCTTAAAATAAATCATTCCTCTGCACAAATTGATACATCGTTCTGGTTTGCTGCACCATGGACAACTCCCGACCACTGGTATCGCGATCCAATAAAATTGCATATTTCAACTTTTGCAGCACCAACAACCACTGTGCGTTTACGCCAGCCTGCTGCAATAGCGCCTAATAAATATGATACTACCATTGTAATTCCGGCTAACAGCAACTTCGATTATACATTTTGGAGAGACGCTGCCGTTTCATTGACCAACAGAGCTTTTGATTCATTGGAAACAAGACCTGCTGATGTTGTAGTACCTTATGGACTTTATATTTCATCCTCTTCAAATATTTCAGTTGTTTATGATATTGTATCGCGTGCTCCTAATTTTAATAATCCTGAAACCTTTTCATTGAAAGGACAAAATGGTTTAGGATTGGAGTTTGTGTGTCCATTTCAAACACGTTGGTTCAATCAATTTAGAGGCGATCAGGCAAATACACCACCCGGAGCCATACAACCAAAACAACAGATCAACATTGTTGCAAGTAAACCAAATACGGTTGTATGGATCAAACCCGCTTGTAATATTGTAGGTCATCTTGCAAATATTACTTATAGTATTTTGTTAGTAAATGCCGGCGATGCATATACTGCAGAAAATCTTGTTCAAAATACTAACGTGCCGGGAAATAATTTATCGGGTACCATTATTGTTGCCGATAAGCCAATTGCAGTTACTGTTGCCGATGATTCTGTGCGTACTCCCGGTGGAGGATGTAATGATGTTATTGGCGATCAAATTGTGCCTGTAGATATAGTTGGAACAAATTATATCGTAAATAAAGGCGCCATGTTTGTTGCTTCAATAGAAGGTATTTATGTTGTTGGAACTGAAAATTTCACTCAATTAACTATTACCGACGCGGCTGTTACAACTACCTTGATCAATAAAGGTGAAACGTTTTTTTACAATATTACTCAACCTTTAACCTATGTTCAATCTACCAAGAATGTTTATTTATGGCAGGCTTCAGGTATTGGTTGTGAGGCGGGTGCCGCTATATTACCTCCATTGAATTGTGCCGGTTCAAACTTAGTAGCGTTTTCACGTAACACAAATCAAAATTTCAATTTAAATATTCTATGTGAGAATGGTGTTCAAAATACGTTTACCATTAATGGTTCTACTACTTTAATTCCGCCAACTGCTTTTACAATTGTTCCTGGTACAGCAAATCAATATGTTGGTGCTCAAATACCATTCAACACAACACAAATACCTATTGGCTCATACACTGTTGGTAATAGTGCAGGTGTTTTTGCTTTAGGGGTTTTTGATGGCGGTCCTGGCACCGGCGGTTTATTCCACTACATGTCAAGTTTTTTACGCCGCACCACGGTAACAGCAGGTACATTAACACCTGTATGCGCGGGCCCGGGCTCAACCATTGCCTTAACTGGAACAGTATCAGGTGGGGCAATCACAGGTATGTGGACCACAGCGAACGGAACAGGAGTATTTGGTCCGTATACCAGCACACTTAATACAGTAAGTACAACGTATACTTTGTCCAATGTAGATACAACATTAGGCAGCATTAAATTTTATTTGACCTCTTTAGGAAACTGTACACCAAAAAAGGATTCAGTGATATTAAGTATCAATCAACGTCCTAAAGTAACGATCTTAACAACGCCAACATTACAGTGTAAGAATAATGTAACACCGATCAATTTGAACGGAACAGTATCAAACGCCTTAGGCGGTTTGTGGAGCGGAGGTAACGGCGGTTCATTTGGTGCACCGGGAGTAAATACAACGTATACACCATCACTGGCCGATCTGGCAGCAGGAACCATTACATTAACATTAACCAGTCAGGGACCATTGACCAGTTGTAATAATAGTAGTAAATCATTCACGATCGGATTTGTAGATCCGCCAACAGTAAGTTTAATAACCAATACAGTAGCTTGTACCAATAGTCAAAGTATTGCGTTAACAGGTACAGTAACAGGTAGTAACTTAAACTATTTATGG
>JBIKKW010000224.1:0-3303 GCA_044360115.1 Bacteroidia bacterium | reverse complement strand
GAATTACAGGTAGGGTAGATGATGTGATGAACGTGAGTGGCCATCGTATTGGAACCGCTGAAGTAGAGAGCGCCATTAACACACATGCAGATGTGGTTGAGAGTGCTGTGGTAGGATATCCACACGATATAAAAGGGCAGGGAATTTATGCATATGTGATAGCGCCATCAACTAAAAAAGATCACGCTGTTTTAATTAAGGAAATTATTGCGGAAGTAAATAAGATCATTGGTCCGATCGCGAAGCCCGATAAAATTCAAATTGTAAGCGGCTTGCCCAAAACTCGCAGTGGTAAGATCATGCGACGTATTTTGCGAAAGGTAGCCGAAGGCGATGTAAGTAATTTAGGAGATACAAGCACCTTACTTGATCCGAATGTGGTGGAAGAAATTAAAGCAGGAAGATTGTAAGAGAAGTTATCGTATTCTACCTACGAGTAGTTATTATCTTAATTGCGCTCCCTTTTGGCTGTACCAAGGAATTATCTCTGCGATCAGTCGCCCCGAAATTACCGCAGGATCGGACTCCGCAAGTTGCTTGGCCTCCTCCATGGTTTTTACATTGTAAACACAAATGCCTCTGATGGCATGTTCAGACATGATAGGCCCCGCAAGGTCCATTTTTCCATCGTTATACATTTTTGTCAAATGTGCCATGTGACCTTTTTGGATCTCAGCTGCTGTGGCAGAATCCTGATCGCGCTTAGGACCTTTCTTTAAAAAAACCAAGTAATAGGTTTTCATTTCTTCTTTTTCAAGGGCCTTAGTTTGTTTTTGTGCTTTCAAACAAAAAGCACTTAAAAATAAAAAAGCGGTTAAAGCAACTATTCTCATTTATTTCTTCTTTTTCTTTTTGTCTTTATTTTCTCCCCAGGTTTTGTATTCGTCCTGTTGTTTGGGTTTAAACGCCGGTTGTCTGCGTAAAGGCTCACATGGTTTTAATGTTTCATAACAGTCCTTTGGTAGCTGTTGGTAAAGCTTTGTTCCTTCTGTTTTCCAGGCAATCATATCATCACTTACATCTTTAACGACCTTGCCCGGATTTCCAACTACAATTTTTCTATCTTCAATAACGGTATCTGCAGGCACAAAACATAAAGCGCCAATGATGCAATTATCACCTATCACACAATTATCCATTACTACACTGTTCATGCCAACCAAAACATTTTTACCAATTGTTCCACCATGTATAATGGCACCATGACCAATGTGAGCACCTTCTTTCAAAAGCACAGTTGTTCCGGGAAACATATGAATGGTGCAATTCTCCTGAACATTACAACCATCTTCAATAATGATCTCGCCCCAATCGCCACGAATGGCAGCACCCGGACCAATATACACATCCTTACCAATGGTTACATTACCTGTTACGGTAGCGTTAGGATGTATAAAAGCACTTTTATGAATAACCGGTTTGTAACCGTTGAACTCAAATATGTTTGCCATAATTATTTTTTTTGATTGCCGGATGTGCTCATTAAATAATTCTTGATCAATTCATCAAGGTTACCATCTAAAACACCTTCAGCGTCTGTTATTTTTAATTCGGTTCGGTGATCATTTACCATTTTGTATGGATGTAATACGTAGCTTCTTATTTGCGAGCCCCACTCGATCTTCATTTTGCCTTCTTCAACAGCTGCTTTAGTTTCGTTACGCTTACGCATTTCCATTTCATATAACTGCGAACGTAACATTTGTAATGCGCGCTCACGGTTACCATGCTGGCTGCGTTCTATCTGGCAAACTACCACAATACCGGTTGGTTTATGCAACATCTGTACTTTGGTCTCTACTTTATTTACGTTCTGTCCACCGGCTCCACCGCTTCGTGAGGTTGTTACCTCAAGATCACTTGGTTTAATATCGATCTCAATGGTATCATCAACAATTGGGTAAACATATACCGAAGCAAAACTGGTGTGGCGTTTGGCATTGGCATCAAACGGACTGATACGCACCAAACGATGAACACCATTCTCGCCTTTTAAATATCCGTAAGCATAAGGCCCTTCAATTTGCAGGGAAACAGATTTGATTCCAGCCACATCACCCGCGTTATAATCGAGTTCAGATACTTTAAAGCCTTGCTTTTCTGCCCACATTAAATACATGCGCATCAAAATACTGGCCCAGTCGCAACTTTCGGTACCGCCGGCTCCTGCGTTTATTTGAAGCACGCAATTGAATTGGTCTTCCTCATTGCGCAACATGTTCTTGAATTCAATATCCTCTAATTTTTTTAAGGTGATATTAAATTGTTCAACTGTTTCAGCTTCGGTTGCTTCACCTTCTTTATAAAATTCATAAAGCGTGTTGAGGTCATCAACATCTTTGGTAAGCTCATCGTAGCCATTAACCCATGTTTTTTTGAGTTTAACTTCCGCAAGTACTTGCTCAGCTTTTTTGCTATCGTTCCAAAAATTAGGATCGAGTGTTTTTTCTTCTAGTAAGGATAGGTCGTGTTTCTTTCTATCATAGTCAAAGAAACCCCCTCAGTGCCGAATGGCGCTCTAAAACGTCTTTTAGTTGGTCTTGTGTAAACATAGGGCAAATATAAGGTTTTTTTTAGTGGTTTTATTTACTGAACCTGTTTATTAATTTTCTGCTTTTCTTCTGGTTCTTTTACTTCTTCAAAAAAATCATAAAACAAAACATAGGTAAGTATCATGATCACTCCAAAGAAGAACAATCCCATAATAAATGCAATGTATAAATGCATGAGCACACCAACAATAAGTAAATACGGTTTGATTTTTTTAAACCACACCAACACAGGAAATAAACTTTGATACAATAGAACAACATACGTTAATGCCATTGCAAGAAATTTAAGGGAGTCAACATGATCAACAACAAACGCGCGTGAATAATGAAATGTTTTACTGGTTAAGTAAACCGCATTGCCACTCAACCAATCGGCATCATACCATTTAGCTAATGCAGAGTAGCCGTAAACAATGCAAACCTGAAGCAATAGCGCATAAAAAGAAACATTATGCAATACAATTTTTATTTGATCGTATGTACCTGTTCCGATCTTAAAATCTTTTTTTAACCAGGCGCTTAAAAAACACATATTCACCAAAAGCGATTCGCCGGCAGTAGATGTTGTAAATATGCGGATGTCAATATTTAATACGAGTAAGTAAATAACAAGATCAATTACTAAAAAAGACCGCTTACTATTAAGCGAATACAAACAAGCGATTAAAAGCACTGCAATAAAATACATGCAATAGGCAGGGTTGTTTTGAAAATAAAGGAAGTAGGCAAAGTTTTTAAAGAATGAAATTTT
>JBIKKW010000077.1:0-15043 GCA_044360115.1 Bacteroidia bacterium | reverse complement strand
AGCATGTCAAAGTTCAGCAACCAAAAAACACATTTTACAACCAAAAAAACATAAAGCAGGTTTTTAAACAAACGCGCGTTCTTTTGTTTGCGGTAATCGTCAAATAAATATGCGATAAAATTATTCAACCAAGTATCCTTTCTCTTTAGTTACAATATCTCTTACCTCTATCATTAACTTTAAATTCAAAATATCTCCACGGTGTTTTTTTCTTAGGTATTGATATGCGGTGTGCTTTAGTACCTTGGCGTATTTATCATTCCTTATTTGGTAAAGATGGTTTTTTAGATAAATAGAATTTGAGTGAATAAATTCGCAGGAGTTGGTAAACGAGAGCATTAAAAACTCTTTACCGTTAAACGCGTTGCGCTGGTAAAGCACCTCCTGAATGGGTAAACTGTAATGGGTTTGGCCATGCACTTTGTAAATGGCGTAAATGGTGTAATTAAATTTTGGTGGCGGCGTAAACATCCGCCAGTCTTGATAAAAATAAGGGTGACAATAATTAAAGGAATAAAAATCTAATTTACTTTTAGGTTCTTTGTTGAATGGATAGGCATACCACAATACAAAGAGGAAGTGTAAGCTAAAAATTACACCAACGGCTGAACTTATAAATATTTTAGTTTTATATTTAATCTTTTAAAAATAACGATTGTATGCGTAAAATTCTAGTATTATTTCTTGTTGCTAACTTAATTGTAAATGCCCAATACAAACTTTTAACAATTCAGGACGCTGTTTTAAAGGGCAGAACGGCTTTAGCACCAAAACGTTTGCAAAACCTTTCTTTTATTAAGGGTACAAGCGCATTTGCCTACGTTGAAGATAATAAATTAATTAAAGTAGAAAACGCTAGTGCAAAAACTAGCACATTGTTTACAGTTGCAAATTTAAACACGGCTTTAAAAAGCGCTAAGCGCGATACGCTAAAGGCCATGCCATTCCTTCAGTTCAAGAGCGCAAGCGTTTGCGCATTTATGCAAGGTAACGATGAGGTTTTGTTTGATCATGCAAAAAACACCATCAGCACTCAATCGGTAAATCCGGCATTAAAAGAAGAAAATGCAGATGAGCACAGTACAACAAAACAAGTTGCCTTTACGAAAGAGTATAATTTATTTATAAGCACAAATGGCGAAACACGCCAGATCACAAATGATGGTAACTTTAATTTAACTTATGGCGGTAAAAATGTGCATCAAAACGAATTCGGCATTTCAAAAGCAACGTTTTGGAGCCCAAAAGGAAACAGCCTTGCTTTTTATCGAATGGATCAGTCTGATGTGTACTCCTATCCTATTGTAGATTGGAAACCTTATCCTGCAAAAAATGAAGATATAAAATACCCGATGGCCGGAACAAAAAGTCATTATGTTACTTTGGGTATATACAACATTGCCAACAAAATAACTACGTATTTAAAAACAACCGGACCAAAAGACCATTATTTAACCAACGTGGCTTGGAGTCCGGATGAGAAATTTATTTATTTGGCCGAATTGAATCGCGAACAAAATTTTATGCAGTTGAACGAGTACAATGCAAGTACCGGTGAATTTGTAAGAACCTTGTTTGAGGAGAAAGATGAGAAATATGTAGAGCCTTTACATGAAATGCAATTTGTACCCGGAAATGCCAAGCAATTTATTTGGCAAAGTCGTAGAGATGGGTTTACACATTTATACTTGTATGATATTTCAGGAAAGATGATCAAGCAAATGACCAGCGGACCTTGGGAAATAAAATTATTGAATGGGTTTGATGCAAAGGGCGAACGTTTTTTCTTTCATGCGAATAGCAGCGGACCGGTTACACAGGATTTTTACAGTGTGAGTTTAAAAACAGGTGAAATTAAAAAACTTACCAACGGCGAAGGTACGCACATTTGCGCGCTTGATGCTTCAGGTAATTATTTCATTGATAATTTTTCGAGTGTATACATTCCACGCGAATACAATATTGTGAATACAAAAGGAAAATCGGTAAATATTTTTAAGGCAGAAAACCCTATCAAAGATTATAAGCTGGGGCGCTGGAATTTGTTCACCATAAAGAATAATGAAGGAACAGATCTGTATTGCCGAATTTTTAAACCGGTGGATTTTGACAGTACAAAAAAATATCCGGTACTGGTTTATTTGTATAATGGTCCGCACTCGCAAATGGTTACCAACACTTGGATGGCCGGTGGCGAATTGTGGTATCAGTACATGGCGCAAAAAGGATTTATTGTTTTCACTTTAGACGGAAGAGGAACCTCTTATCGCGGAAAAGTATTTGAACAAGCCATACACCGCCAATTAGGAACAAAAGAAATGGAAGATCAATTGAAGGGTGTTGATTATTTAAAGTCTTTACCATATGTGGATGCGAACAGAATGGGTGTGCATGGCTGGAGTTACGGTGGATTTATGACTACATCATTAATGACACGTAATGCAGGTGTATTTAAAGTAGGGGTTGCAGGCGGACCGGTAATTGACTGGAGTTATTACGAGATCATGTATGGTGAGCGTTATATGGATATGCCAAGTGAGAATAAAGAAGGTTACGAGAAAAATAATTTATTGAATCACGTAGATAAATTAAAAGGAAAATTATTGATGATACACGGCGCGCAAGATCCGGTGGTGGTTTGGCAACACAGCATGATGTATGTGAAAAAAGCCGTTGATAAAGGTGTTCAAATGGATTACTTTGTTTATCCGGGACACGAACACAATGTGTTGGGAAAAGACAGAGCGCATTTGATGGAAAAGATCTGTAATTACTTTATTGATAATTTGTAAAATAAGAGTTTCGGTTTAAGCATCATTTTAAATCTTCAATTGAAGAAGGTTTAGATGATGCTTTTTTCTTGAACAAAACTTGTAAAGATAATTCATGACTACCAGCTGCGTTTTTAATAACGTATTGGTCATAAGAATATAAAATATTAAAGCGAGATCTAGTGTATCCAATAAAGCCTCTTAAGTTATGTAAATCTCTGTTATTTGATCCTTCAGCTACCCACAATAAATTATTTACTCCATATCCTATTCCTAAAGTAATACCATATGCCATTTGTGATATAACATTCATACGGATATTATAATAGTTGTTTTGAAAAGTTGAATACAACATTACATCTGCTGTGCTTCGGGGGTTATATATAAACTTACAACTTGCGTGCAAATTGGTTCTTACAGGCAAATGATATGATCCAATATGGGAAATGTTGGGCTCCAATAAATTTGAGAAAGACGCTCCAATACTTGCATAATTAGCATATTTCAAAATTATACCTGTTGCAACATCTGCATAATCAATTTTTGGAACAGGAACATCATTAGTAGGAGAATTAAGTGGTGGCCAATAAATTCCATATCTCGGGTCGATCATGTCATTAAAATTAAGCCGATTTCTATCTAACGCACTTCTGTTCAATGTGCCTTGAAAAGAAGTAATTAATGTTATCAACTCGGTTAACTTAATATATTGGGAATAAGATAATGCTATACCTTTTCTATTTAAGGTTGCCCTTCCCATATCTTCGTTAATAACACTTAAAGCAATACCGCCCTTAATTGGTTTATTGAATCCATCAATTGAAAAAAAACATGGACGATAATTGCCACTTAAATTTGGCCATTGATTGCGGTAATCAACCTGGACTCTGATATATTCTTCAGAGCCTGCAAATGATGGATTCAAATAAATAAGAGAATGATTGACGTTATTAAATTGCGAATCTTGCGATTTCGACTGGTTTAACAACAAAATACAAATGAAAAGGAATAAGTGTTTATTCATAATTATAACCTCATGTGTTTTACGAAGCTAATTATAAAATGGTTACAAGTAAATGTAAATGAGAATTTAACCAGATCTAATTCATAATTGGCAGGTTTTATTGAGAATTACCCAAATTTAACAGAGGTCATAGATAAGGAACCGGCCAATAATTTATCATTATAAAATTCGGTCTTATCTTTTTCGGTCTTTAATCCAAGCGTGTATATCAAAGGTAAAAAATGATCAGGCGTAGGTGCCGCTAATTGCAAGGCTTTACCAAGCTTATCATAATTTACAATGCTTTGCAGATCGTTCTTTATCAATAACGAATTTATTTTTTCGCGTGCTTCTATGGCCCAATCATAACCGTAATTATCATGTATGCGATTAAAATCAACCTGATATAAATTGTGTACAATGTTTCCGCTTCCAACAATTAAAATGCCTTTATCGCGCAAACTCATCAATTCTTTTGCCAGTTCAAAATGGTATTGTGCGGGCTTTGTATAATCAATACTTAACTGAATTACGGGCACATCTGCTTTCGGAAAAAAATGTTTCAATACGGTCCAAGCGCCATGATCTAGGCCCCAATCGGTATCCAAACCAACTGTTGTTTTTTTAATGAGTTCTTTGGTTTGCTTTGCCAATTCAGGATCGCCGGGCGCCGGATATTTAACTTGATACAAGGCATCCGGAAATCCGCCAAAATCGTAAATGGTTTTTGGTGCGGGCATTGCAGTTACCATGGTACCGCGTGTATACCAATGTGCCGATACGCATAATACCGCTTTTACTTTTGGTAAGCTTTTAGCCATGGTTCTAAATACTTGCACATATTCATTTTCTTCAATGGCATTCATCGGGTTACCATGTCCTAAGAACAAAACAGGCATGCGCTCAGTTGGAGGCAATGCACCGGTTATTGATTCGATGTCAGATAATTTCATAGATAATCCCATTAGTGGAAGCGCACCCAAAAGTTTTATAAAATGTTTACGGTCCATATTTACACGAACAAATTTAATGTTTAAACATCTAATTTAAAACACAAAATGTCTTAAAAGCAAATAGTTAGGTTTGCTGTTTACCCGAATTGTTGTATTTTTAATTCCTTATTCAATTGTCATATAAATGTCACTAAACAAGTACTTGCTACCCTTAAACCTGCTTGGTGAAATTTTGATCATTGCGGGCTGTGTTCTGTTTAGCGGGGTTTTACCCATTTTATTAGATATTGTAGGGTTTTTAACGTTTTCATGGATGGTTAGTACACTGCTAACCAAAAATTACTACATCAATCGTTTACCGGGTTTATTGATCAATACATTAAACCTAACCAAGCATTATTTTTTATACTTTTTAATTGTATTTGTTTATTTGCAGCTTGTACACAACGATCAGATCTCTCATAAACAGATCATCATCTTTTCAGCGTATTTATTTTTATTATTGTTGGTATGGCGCATCACCGTATTTATTTTAATTAAACGAACACTTAAAAAAAGCGCACACCGTCAACCAATTATTATTGTTGGTGTGAGTGTAGCGAGTGTACACTTTAAAAACTTTTTTGAATCGCATCCCGAGTATGGCTTACATGTTTTAGGTTTTTTTGCTGATAAGGATCATGAGCGCGTTAATGTAATTGGCAGATATGAAGATGTGATTCCCTATTGCCAAACGCATAAAGTAAGTGAGATCATTTGTTCGGCAGATAAAATTGGGAAAGAAAGCATCAATGAGATCTTGGAGTATTGCGAAAATCATTTTATTTCATTGAAGGTCATTCCCGATTCGGCCGGGTTATTGGGACGAAACCTTGTGACCACCTTTATTGAGCACATGCCTTTGCTGGCCCTGCGAAAAAACCCATTTGATGAAGCCACAAACCAGTTTTTAAAACGTGGATTTGATATTGTTTTTTCTTTGATCATCATTGTGTTTGTTTTATCGTGGTTGATACCAATTATTGCGCTTATTATTAAACTTGATTCAAAAGGACCGGTTTTCTTTTCACAACAACGCTCGGGTATTCGTAATCGTTCGTTTCGCTGTTTTAAATTCAGAAGTATGAAATCCGAAAAGAATGCAGAGTTCAAACAAGCTACAAAAAACGATGCGCGCGTTACAAAAATTGGTGCCTTCTTAAGAAAAACCAGCTTAGATGAATTGCCTCAGTTTTTTAATGTGTTGTTAGGCGATATGTCAATTGTAGGGCCTCGTCCGCATCCTTTAAAATTAACCGAAGAATATTCGCAAAAAGTAGATAAGTATATGGTAAGACATTTGGTAAAACCGGGTATTACCGGCTTATCGCAAGTAATGGGTTACAGGGGCGAAACGCAACACGATCTGTATCTGATGAAAATGCGTGTGCGAATGGATCGTTTTTATATTGATAACTGGTCGTTTTACCTCGATCTAAAGGTAGTGTGGGCAACCATATTATTGGTCTTTAGAAGAGATAAGAATGCTTACTAGTATATAAATTAATTAATAGTATTTTTGCGTAACATAAATTAATAAAAGAACATGGGAGATCAAACAAAATTTAATGTAAATGATGAAATTGAAATGTCCGTTTTTATTAATGGCATTAAAAGATTTTTTGTTGGTCTTTTAAAATTGATCTTTCAGGCTTTATCCTTTTACAAAAAATACATTATCGTTGTTTTGATCTTAGTGATAGGCGGCGGAATAGGCGGATATTACATGGACAACAATAATTTAAAGAATTACCGAAACGATGTTATTGTTATTCCAAACTTTGAAAGCACGGAGTATTTGTACGACGCGGTAGAAATGGTTAATTCAAAGATCAAAAACAAAGACGCTGCTTTTTTTACAAAAATAAAAATAGAGAACTATACGAACCTGCGCGAGATCACCATAAAACCCGTAACAGATGTTTATGACATGGTGAAGCAGGAGAAATCGAATTTAGATGTATTTAAGATCATGACAGATAAAGGCGATATGCCTAAAGTATTAGCAGATCTAACTACCGGCCGACATTTTAAATTTCACAAGATCAGTATTTTTGAAAAAGGATCATCTTATGGAAATAAGAATATTAATGCCTTATTGGCATTTTTAAATGATAATGTTTATTACAACAATTACGGCAAAGCATTAAGAGAAAGTCAAACCAAAAAAATTGAAAAGAATAATGAAATGATCGTTCAAATTGATTCGCTTTTGAGTTCTTACAGCAAAACTAAAACAAGTGCAAGTACCGATTCAAAGATCAGCATTAATCAGAACACACAGATCAATGATCTCATCTTAACAAAAGAAGCGTTGATCTTGGACACCCGTAAGATACAATTGGAATTGATCGACAATCAAAAAGTGATCCAAGAAGTTTGCACGGTTAATGATATTATAGAAGACAGAATATTATCAAACAAAACCATGTCGTTGCCATTTTTACTGTTAATGGCATTTAGCGGCGTTTTCTTTTTAAGATACTTGTTCAATAAACTAAAAGTAGTTGCAGCTAATTAGTTTTTTTTGTTTGAGTTTGTTGTAATAAAAGCGAACTAAAGAATAAAAAGAATACAACACCTTTATGTGAACTTAAAACCGATTCTGTAAAACAAAACGAACAGAACAGAAAAAGTATTGAAAGCAGAAGTGAGTTTTTTGTCTGCCAGCTTTTTACAAAAGCATATACCAATATTGTCACAAACAAAACCAAACCTATAATGCCTGTGCTTAGTAAAAACTGCAGGTATTGGTTATGCGCATTGTAATGTGTAAAGCCCTTAAAGCCTAAAACGGCATCTCCCGGATAAATATGCTTTGTGTTATAATTTGCTGTTAACAGATCTTGTGCATCGCCAATTCCAACACCGAGCAGCCAGGCGTTTTGTTGATCAAGCACTTCAAACACCGATCTCCATATCGCTAAACGAATAGTACCTCCGGTAAAATGAAAATTCTGGTAATCGGTTCGGGTTAAAACTTCGGCATAGTTTTCTTGAAAGATCTCATTAAAACGATCGCTTATATAAGGCGCTTTGGTGATGATGATGCTTAAAGCAATTGCGGCAATAGCCATAATTGAGAATGCACGCAACTTATTTTGAACGTGACCAAAGGTAAATTTAAGCGCGATGATGGCAACAGTGCTTACCAGCATGGTTTTTGAAGACAGTAATACAATAAAAAGGAAAAAGAAGACCAGAACGCATACATAAAGTAATTTTTGCGATTTACGAATGCTTGCCCAGTTGCCAAACGCGTCAAATAAAACCATGAACAAACAAAAGCCAACGTACATTGAAAAATAAACGGCGTGAAAGCCTAAAGGAGAGGCCAATTGATGATAGAATAAATACGAGCGATCGCCTTGCACTAAATGAATTATGGCGTTAGAAATACAAATGGCACAAGCTAATAAACAAGCCAACACAAAAAATTTCAAAATAAGTTTTATGCGATCGGATGTTATGAAAGCCGATGTAAAAAAGATCAATGGAAAGGCAATGAAACTCAATTTTTTTTCGAGTTCAAAATTCGCTTCTTTCACATTGCTGGAGTATAGTTGACTCAACGCGTTCAACGCAAAAAAACCTACCCATAAAATGGCGTAAGGTGATGCTTTGAACAATTGCCATTTGTTTTTCCACTTCCCATCTATCACCCAATTTAAACTCAGCAACAGTACAAACAAACTATTGATCTGAATAAAGAATGGAAGTGTTGTTGCTATCACCACACACAATAATAAGGCAATGCGATCGTGTATATTTGCCTTTTTTGCGGACAGTATTTGAATATCGTTTTTTGTTATAAACATTACTTCGTTTTAATAAAACTTAAACGCTGTAAAAAAATGAGTGGGATAAATACCGGCGCCTCTACAAAGTAGCGTTTAAATAAACGTTTGGGCTCCTGTAAAAAACGAAACAGCCATTCCAATCCGTTCTTTTGCATCCAAACCGGTGCTCGTTTAATTAAACCTGCTGTAACTTCAAACGCACCGCCAACCCCAATGGCAATATTCACATTCAATTCATTTAAATGTTCGTGTATCCAGTAATCCTGCTTTGGGGCGGTTAAACTTACCCACAACACATTTGGTTTAACGGTATTGATCATATCGATCATTTTTTTATTTTCTTCTTCTGAAAAACGCTCTGCAAACGGTGGCGAATAATATCCTACCACATTTAACGAAGGATGATCGTGTTTTAATTTTTTGCTTAAGGCCTCCGCTACTCCGTCTTTTGCGCCTAAGAAAAAGAAAGTATAATTTTTTTGCGCAGCCATTTCGGTAAAGCGCGGTAACAGATCTAAGCCCGTTACGCGTCCTCTGATGTTGTTTCCCAATAGTTTCGATGCCCATAACAATGGCACACCATCAGCCAAATTCAAGTCAGATGTGTTGTAAAGTGTTCTTAGCGTTTCATTTTTACGCGCCCACAACACACAATTTACGGGCGTAACACATACACGCTTTTTTTCACCACCATCTATCCATTTGCAAAACAAAGCCATTGTTTCTGCAATATTTTTCTTTGAAATATTTACAGAGAGTATGTTGATATGATCGGGTAGCGTTTCTTTCATAGTAACTAATTCACTTTTCTGTTTTTTTGAATGATGCGTCTCGATTGAAGAATTTGAGAATAGTTCTTAATGAAATAACTGTATGCCTTTAACGATGAGGGTTCGGCAAATAAAATGTAAAAGAAGATCATAATTTGGCGCGGCACAATTTTAAAGAAATTGCGAAAGAAACTATTTGTTGATTCGTTTTTTAGCAATAAGATCAATTGGTTTTTAACGGCGTCGATCTTTATTTGTTTCGACATGTTTTTTCGGAGCTTCAAATTGCCGGGTTTAAAAACACGCGGATGAATGGCCACACAAGCGGGATCAAAAATGGTTTTCCAACCATAAATGTGTGCGCGCCATGACACATCCCAATCTTCTTTGTGTGCAAAAAAACGTTCGTCAAAAAACTGACCGTCAATTGAAATATCATCGATCATTTTTCGGCGGTACAAAGGTAAAGCCCCGTCGGCACCAAATATTTCTTCTTTGGTTAATGCTATTTCATTTGGTTTTTTACCATGATAATGCAAGCTCATGATGCGCGATGGCAAAAGGGTTAAACCTGCACTATCGATCATACAGTCAGGATCATTTAATGGCTTTTGAAGTAATAAACCACAAACTGTTCCAATTAGATCATTTGAACGAATGGTGTTTAAGGCCTTTTCAATATAATCGGTAGATAGAATAATATCAGGATTCACCAATAGAACAAATTCACTTTTTGTGTTTTGCAACACGTGATTATGTCCACCACAAAAACCCTTGTTCACATCAAATTTAATGGTTGTAAGTCGCGGATCTGAAAATGTTTGAATAATATCCCAGGTATTATCGGCAGAGGCATTATCTACTAGAAACAATTTAAAGTTGCTAGAGCTTTGATCTAAAACCGAGCGCACACAGGCCTTTATTGAGTCTGCCGAATTCCACGTAACAATTGATATGATCAAACTATCCATTTAATTTAAATTCGTTTATGGTTTGTTTTGGAATTCGGTAAGGGGTAAAATATTTGTTTTGTTTTTGAAGCGCATATAAACTTGATCCTTTTTTAATACCACCAAAAAAACCTTTAAGCATAACTAAATAACTTTTAACCGACATTTTGTGGAGTAAGATGTGTTTGGTACAAAGTAAAATAGTATAAATAAAAACCAAGGGTAAATTAATGAGGCGATTATATTTCGTGAAAAAGATCAGCAAATTAAAAAAGTAATAATAGAACCACTCTGCTCTTTTCGCTTTCATATAAGCAATATTGCCGTTTATTTGCGGAAAGTGTTTAACAGTAATACTTGCATCAAAATATAATTTATAACCTGATCGTACAATACGATAAGCCATATCCGGCTCTTCAACCATAGAGGTTCCTTCAAAGGCTTCTTCAAAGAAACCAATTTTTGTTAGCACATTGCGTTTGAACGACATGTTTCCGCCATTTAACGAAGTTACATAACCCGAACTCTTGGAGTAGGGTTTGTTTACCAATTTACCATAGGCGGTTGTGCGCAATGGAATAGCAACGGCAACTGTAGGATCGCCCTCTTCTACTAAACGACAAGAGGCAGCACCTATTTGTGGATCCTTTGAATAGATGGCAACATGCGTGCTCAAAAAATTCGGTTCAATTAAAATATCATCATCGCAAAATAAAACTAAGTCGCCTTTTGCCTGTAAAATACCGTAATTTTTTGCCAATGATCGGCCGCGTTCGTTGATATGAAAAAAACGGATCTTATCGGTGTTGTTCTTTATCAGTGTTTTCTTTTGTTCACTAATAACATCGCTCTGATCGATCACAATGATCTCATAAAGCGGATGATCCTGATGCAATAAACAGCTGATCGTGTCCAACAAACATTGTTCGCGGTTATAAGTTGGTATGATAACAGAGACAAACATTTTTACTGAACTTTGATTGGCGTATTTGTTAATGGACTTGGGTAATATCTTTCAATAAGAAGAGTGCTTTTCAGGATAAAGGCCATCATTACATAAAATTCAACACTCAAATGAATATCACTCACAAATGCCTGTATGATAAAATTTAAAATGATCAAGGTGAAAAAGACAAACACATTTTTCATTTCATCTGTATAGATCATGGATAGTTTATACGTTTTTAAAAGACAGATCAATAAGAACATAAAAAAGAGTATGGCCGCCGGCACCCCCAGCGTATAAGCAATTGAAACAAAGGCATTGTGCAAACTACCCGCATTCATAAAATCTTCAATGAGTGTTTCTGAATTTATTTTTTGAAAAGCACTTAAGCCCTGGGCAGAAAGGTCGTACTGTGCCTTTGGAATACCAATACCTTTTCCAATGATCGGATGTTCTTTTATTTCCAAAAACGCCTTCGACCACATCTCGTATCTGAAATTACTGCTATTAGCGGCAGAACTTTTTTGTAAAGTTTGTAAGGAATTTGAATAAAACTCGGAGGGGAAGATGATAAATAAGCGTTGATATTTTTCGGGGATTAAAAGAATGGCAGGTGATAATAAAAGTGCAGATGCAAAAACAGAGAACAGGAATAAGAATAATATACTTTGCAACAATGAACGCTTATAGATCATATAGCCAAAGAACAAGATCAAAAAGTAAGATAAAAAGGCAGTACGCGCACCCGCCATTAAAACGCCAACTAGCAAAACAAAAAGAACAGCCAATGTAGCAATGGATATTTTTTTAAAGGATATGCGGTAAATTAAGAGCATAATGGCAGCAGAACCGGCAACGATCATTTTTTTAGAGGAAGCATTTTCTACGATCACACTCCAGCTGAATGTATTAAAAAGAGGCAACGAGTTGATATGAAGCAACAGCATTAAAATGGAGACAACAAACACAAATCCATAGAACGAATTAAGCTTATCGATCAGGTAACGCAAAAGATCGATCTTAAAGCCAATGAATAAAGCGCAAAATATGACCATACTATTGATCAGATTCCATCGGGTTAAAAAACCGGAGTTACCTTTTTGCGAACCTAAAAAGCCCGGTAATTGCAGATCATTAAACACCTGAATGAAAATAAAAACAAAAAAAGCAAACAGCACAAGTAAGGCAGTGTTTAAATAAGCTTTTTTTATACTGTTAAGTTTATGATTGTTTTTAATGAATAAAACAACACCAATGATCAAGGGAACAAACAGCGTAATTTCGCGAAAATTAAATGGCAACACAATACGCATGAGTGAACTAAAGAATAAGAACACAAACAGATCGTTCGTATTTCCTTTCATGAGCAAGTAACCAAACAGTAAAAAAGCGAATGCTAAAAAAGGAATACTAATAATAGGGCTTAACGTATAAGATGCTTGGGCAATAGCAAATAGCGCAGCAAATAAAATAAAAATATTAAAACCATTAATTTGAAAGTATGGTTTTGTTTTTTCAAGTATACTTAAAATAGAAAGGTGAATATGTTGTTGCTGTTTGATCTTATCTGAATAATCGTTGTAAGAAAAGATACGTAAATTGTTTCATAAAATAGTACAGGTTGGCCAAACGGTTAAAATAGATGTTCTTTGAACGAAGCTCTTCTTTAATACCCAGTAGCCATCGTTTGTCGCTTATGCCTCCTAAATTCATATTTACCAATACACAATTAATATTTTTAAAAGGCAATTTGTTCATGTATAACCGTAGCAACATGTCATAATCCATTGCCACTTTATAGTTGGTATTAAAGTTACCAAACGTTTCATAAAACTTTTTTGGCACATACACTGCAGGGTGAGCAAGTGTCATGCCTTCTCTTAAGCGGTTATGGTTGCTATGTGTTGATCGTGTTTTAGTGCCGTTTACCCAAAAGCTTACATCGCCATAAAGGATCGTGTTTGGTTCATAGGCCTTCATTACATTTTCAATAGCGTTAGGCTCTAACCAATCGTCTGAATTAATTAAACCGATCAACTCTCCCTTTGAAGCTTTTATTCCTTTGTTTATGGCATCGCTAATTCCTTTATCGGGTTCAGATATCCAATACGCAATTTTATCTTCAAAAGATCGGATGATGGAAACAGATGAATCACTTGATCCGCCATCAATTACAATATATTCAATATTAGGATAATCTTGCGCTAAAACCGAACGAATGGTTTTTTCGAGGTGTTTTTCACCATTAAAAACGATGGTTATAAGACTTACAAGCGGATTGGTCATTTTTTAGTAAACATACACCGGCCTTTAATCGATTTTACCAGCGTACTAACCTATCAAATATCAGTAATTTTGGTCTATTTTTAGTGGTAATAGGGCTTAATATTACAAACAGTTGGCTATTGAAAATAAATAGCATCATTTGCTTTTCATAAACAATTAATTAGGTATCATTATTAAACTGTTCACACCACAAATGACCTTACCCTCGGTAAAACATAATTTTTTGTACAATTTAACCAATACGGTGTTAAAGATCGTTTTTCCCTTATTGGTTTTCCCATATGTGTCAAGGGTTTTGGAGCCTGAAGGAATTGGCAGAATAAATTATGCTGAAGCTTTTGTAAGTTATTTTGTGTTGTTCTCGAGTTTGGGCATACCAATTTATGGTTTAAGAGAAATTGCAAAATATAGAAGCGACTTGACTGTTCTCAGAGAGCGCTTAGCTGGTATTTTTTGTATAAACTTTTTTTTTGTGATCCTTTCCTATCTTGTTTTAGGTTGTTTACTTTATTTTCAGGTCATTCGTAAGGAAAGCAATCTGATCCTGATCAACAGTTCACTTATTTTATTTTCACTCCTTGAGATGGAGTGGTATTTTCAAGGAACAGAGAATTACAAATTTATTACCATTCGTAATTTGATCTTAAAAACAATTACCATGGTGTTGATCTTTACCATCATTCATTCAAAGGAGGATGTGTTCTTTTATGCGGTTTTAATGGTGTTGGGTATTGGCGGTAATTCGCTTTTCAATTTTTTTTACATCATGCGTTCACACGGCCAGGCCATATTGGGTATGGTAAATATATCGTTTTTTAAAAAAGCATTTTCACAGCATTTTAAAACCATTATTATTACTTCAACCATGGCGCTGGCCGGCAGCATTTATCTGAACTTAGATGTGATCATGCTCGGACAAATTTCTAGTGATACGCAGGTTGGTTTATACTCAGCAAGTATGAAGATCGTTAGGGTAATTATAACGGTTGTATTGGCACTTTCAACCGTGTTATTGCCAAGAGCATCCTTTCATGTTATGAACGAAGAAATGGAGGAGTTTAAAAAACTCATCAAACTGAGTTTTGATTTCATTTGTTTTTTAGCCTTGCCATGCATGGCTGGTATATTGGTACTGTCTAAACCAATTATTTTTATGTTCTCCGGAAATAATTTTTTGCCCGCACACCATGTTATAGAAATTCTTTCGGTATTAATGATCTT
Source organism: Bacteroidia bacterium (assembly GCA_044360115.1). Taxonomy (GTDB): domain Bacteria; phylum Bacteroidota; class Bacteroidia; order B-17B0; family Aurantibacillaceae; genus Aurantibacillus. Next base: position 304 of record JBIKKW010000077.1, on the reverse strand, counting down.
GGTGAGTTTAAATAATTTGCTTGGCATGCAAATTTTGTATCCGTTAAACAAGGAGCGTATTTTTTTAGTGGCCATTATTTTTGGAGCCATCATTAATGTGTGTTCTAATCTTGTTCTAATCCCTTTAATGGCTGCAAAAGGGGCGGCAATTAGTTCTTTATTGGCCGAAGGCACCATTTTTATAATTTTGTTTTGGTTCTGCAAACAGTTTTTTAGTTTGCATTTTATGATCAAACCTTTAAAGTATGTTGTGGCAACTTTAGTTATGTCGGTTGCGATCTATTCTTTAGATCATTTTTTAAAT